>JBFHJC010000181.1:0-5955 GCA_041596155.1 Ilumatobacter sp.
GCCCGCAGTGTGGCTCGCCGTCAGTGCCCTGTTCACCCTCACCGACCGCCCGGTCGGGCCGGGCTACCGCAACCCGGGTGCGACCGACGCCGACCTCCACGGCGTGACGATCATCGGCTTCAGTGCGCTGGTCGGGATGCTGCTGCTGGCGGCGGTGAGCGCCTACGACCAGTGGGTGCGCGAGCGGGTGTGACATCGATCCGACGCGACCGGGAATGCCTTGACTTCAACTTCGGTTGAAGTCGTACGGTGACGTCGAGCGGCCAGCCGGGCCGCCCGACATCCCCGACTCCCACCCCGATTCCCACGAGAGGAGGACACGTGCTCCAACCGTTCCACCCCATCACCTTCCCCGAGTGGACGAACGATCGCCCCGAGGAGCTGCGCCGGATCGCCGCCGAGCACCGCCTCGCCCGGGCCCTGCTCCGCCGCTGCGGCCACTGACCGAACGTTCGACCACCCCCCGGTGGCGTCGGCGCGATCCGACGTGGTCGCGCCGGCGACGCGTCCGGCGGTCGGTCGATCGGCGAGAATCGGCCCGTGCGCCCGATCGAGCTCCGCTCCGACAACGCGGCCGGTACGGCCCCCGAGATCCTCGCCGCGATCAAGGCCGCCGATCACGGATCGGCGATCGCTTACGGCGCCGACGAGGTCACGGCCGATCTCCGACGTGTCGTCCGTCAGGTGTTCGATCACGTGACTGCCGAGGTGTTCCCCGTCACGAGCGGCACGGCGGCCAACGCGCTCGGGCTGTCGGCGCTCTGCCCGCCGTGGGGTGCGGTGCTCGCGCACACGACCGCCCACGTCCTCAACAGCGAGGGTGGCGCGACGTCGATGCTCGGCGCCGGCGCCGTGATCAAAGGCGTCGACGGCGACGACTTCCGGCTCCACCCCGACGGAGTGCGCGCCACCCTCGATGAAGTCCGGTGGGGCGATCCGCACCACTCGCAGCCCGCCGTGGTGTCGCTCACGAACCCGACCGACATGGGCACCGTGTACCGGGCCGACGAGATCGCCGCCGTCACGGCCGCGGCGGCCGAACGCGGCTTGCGCGCTCACCTCGACGGCGCCCGCATCGCCAACGCGCTCGTCGCGACCGGCGCCACGCCGGCCGAGATGACGTGGCGATCCGGCATCGACATGCTGTCGCTCGGCGCCACGAAGAACGGCGGCCTCTCAGCCGAGGCGATCGTCGCGTTCGACGCCGCGGCCGCCGAGGAGCTCGTCTACCGCACCAAGCGCGCCGGACACGTCACGTCGAAGATGCGGTACCAGTCGGCCCAGCTCATCGCCTACCTCACCGACGGCCTGTGGCTCGACCTCGCCGACCGCGCCAACGCCGCGATGGCCCGGCTCGCCGACGGATTGGCCGGACTCGGCGTCGAGCTCGTGAACAGGCCCGACGTCAACATGGCGTTCGTCCGCATCGACGACGGGATCGCGAGCCGGCTCGAGGACGCGGGACTGCACTTCTACCGCATCGGGCCGGGCATCGTCCGGTTCGTCACCAGCTGGCAGACGACGAACGAGGACGTCGACGAGGCGCTCGACCGGATCGGCGCCGCCCTCGCCTGACCGTCACGTACCGTGCCCGGCACGTTGCGACACGCCGGCGGGTTCTGCGATCTGCACCACGGTCGGCAGGCGGTCCGCGAGGAGGATGCCGCGGCCCGGCGGCAGCCGCAGACCTGGACGGAGGCGAACCTTCACACCGACGAGCTGCATCACGGCGGCCGGGTCCTCGGGCTGGAGGAGCAGCATCCGACGCGCCCGGCGCGCTCGCTCGACGAGCGGGTGGGAGGTGTAGCCGCCGAGTGCTCGTTCGTCGAGGGCGCACACCAGGCGCACGTCGGCGCGGGCGAGACGGTCCCAGACCGCAGCGAGCACCGGGTCGTCGAGCGCGTCGAGGTCGTCGACGACGAGCACCCGCCGACGGGCGCCGCCCATCGCCGACAGGTTCGCGACCCGGTCGAGCGCGGTCGCGATCTCGTCCGTGCCGCCGAACGCCGAACCCGCCGGGGCGAGCGCTCGGACGGGACTGCCCGGCGGTCCGACCGCGACGACGTCGACGGACTCGTCGGCGGCGAGCTGAACCGCGACGCTGGCGATCGCCGTCGACCGCCCGGAGCGGGGCGGGCCGGCCACGGTGAGGTCGGCCCACTCGAGGTCGACGGACACCTGGTCGGCGACGACGTCGGCGACGCCGACGACGGCGGACGGCCCGTCGGCGGTTGCGACCTCCGACAGCGGGATCTGGTCGGGCAGTGGGGCGCTGTGCACGACCGACAGCACGCGCTGGCAACGTCCGTCGGCCGACGACAGCGCGGCGATCGCTGCCGCCTGCGCCCGAGCCGCCGGGTCGGCCGAGACCGACGCCACCTGCACCAGCGTCGTGCCCTGCAGGAGCCCGCGCCCGGGTCGACCGGCGAGCGACGCGGCCCGGTCGGCGCCGATCGCGTGCTCCGCGTACGACATCTCGTCGGCATGACGCAGGATCAGGCGGTGGGCGACGGCGCTGTGGATCCGCGCCGGTACTGCGCTGCGGCGGTCGGCGGTGATGATCGTGTGGATCCCGACCTGGCGGCCGTCGACGATCAGCCGCAGCACCCGCTCGCCCCACTCCTCGACAGCCGCCATGCCGGCGGTGCCGCCGGGGTCGAGCAAGGTGCTCCCGAGACCACCGAAACCATCGATCAGCACGAGGATCCTCGGCGGTGCGTCGGCCTGATCGCCGCCGAAGGCGGTCAGGTGCTCGGCGCCCGCCTCGGCGAGGAGCCGGCGGCGCCGATCGAGCTCGCGATCGAGCACGAGGAGATGGCGGGTGACCGCCTCCAGGTCGTCACCGGTCGCGACGTCGACGACGGTCGGGAGCTCACGCAGCGCAGAGAGCCCGCGTGACGCGAAGTCGAAGGCGACGACCGCGACGCCGTCGGCGTGGCCGACTGCGGTGGCGACCGTGCGGAGCAGGGTCGTCTTGCCGGCGCCGCCTGACCCGAAGACGAGCAGACCGCCCCCGTCTTCGAGGTCGAGAATCGCTGGGCGCTGGTCCTGGCGTTCGGGGTCGTCGAGCAGGCCGACCACGACATCGCGCCCTGCGACCACCGGTGCATCGAGCTGGCCGAGCACCCGATCGAGCGTCACGACCGGCGCCAGCGCGTCGCGCCACGGGCGGCGCGGCGGCGGACCGCCCCGGCGGTGCGCGGCATCGACCACGGCATCGAGGATCGACGCCAGATGGGTGACGGGCTCGGCGGCCGCGGCACGCTCGTCCGGCGGCGGCGCCTCGGCGGTCGGCCGGTCGTCGGTGCGAACGAACCGCCCGACCAGCACCGGTGACCGCTCCTCGCCGGTCGACAGCGCCGCCCCGGCGAACGCGCTCTGGAACTCGACGAGCTGGCCCGGACCGCGCCGGATCAGGCCGCGGCCCTTGAGCGGCACCGGGATGTCGGCGGCGTCGGGGCTGTCGATGACCGCCGTCGACTCGGCGCGGTCGAGCATGCGCAACGAGATGCGCAGGTTCGTGTTCGCGAGGATGTTCTCGTCGACGGCGCCGGTCGGACGCTGGGTCGCCAGCACCAGGTGGATGCCGAGGCTGCGCCCGCGCTGGGCGATGTCGACGACGCCGGCGACGAAGTCGGGGACCTCCTTGACGAGGGTGGCGAACTCGTCCACGACGATCACGAGCGCCGGGGGCGCGTCGTCGGGCGCCACCGCGAGCAGGTCGGCGAGGTCCTTGGCGCGACCCTCGAGCAGCGCCATCCGGCGGTTGAGTTCGGCGCGCAGCGATGTGAGCGCTCGGACGGCGAGGGCGGCGTCGAGGTTCGTCACGCAGCCGACCGTGTGCGGCAGCGGTTCGAAGACCTTCGACGACGCGCCGCCCTTGTAGTCGACGAACAGAAAGTTGACGCGGTTCGGCGGGTGGTGGGCCGCCAGCGACGCGACCATCGACTGGAGCAACTCGCTCTTGCCGGCGCCGGACGTGCCACCGATCAGCGTGTGGGGGCCGTCGGCGACCAGATCGAGCTCGACGACGCCACCGGCGCCGACACCGATCGGGAACCGGAGCGCGGGCCCGGTGGCGGTCGCCCACCGCTCGGCGACCCACTGCGGCGACGGCCGGCCGACCCCGAACACGTCGAGGAGCGGCGCCGCGCGCGGAATCGAGGTGGCGAGCGACGCCGTCGACGCATCGCGCACCGGCGCCAGCGCCCGCGCCGCGCGAACGGCGACCTCGGGACGGACGTGCTCGACCTCGAGGGCGCGTTCGGCGACGTCGGGGTCGGTCGACCACAGACGCCCGGCGAGCACGGCCCCGTCGCCCCGCGACACCGCGAGGATGCGGCTCGCCTGACGCGGGACCCCGGCCAGCGCGTCCGCCAGCCACACGACGGCGAGGCCGGCCGCAGGGGCGACATCGAGGAGCCGGGCCACGTCGGCGGCGTCGACCGACAGCCGTTCGTCGAGCACGGTGAGGACTCGGGGCCACACGCGTGGCTCCCGCCGTCCGGGCCCGTCGGCGACGCGGTACGTCGCCGCCTCCAGCAGGGCGGCGACCAGCGCAGTGGCGTCGATGGTGTCGGTGGCGACGTGGTTGCCGGCCACCGGCGAGATGACCGAGCGCACGTGGGGGAGCCACTTCAGCCAGTCGAGCGACCGGTCGGGGGCGACGGCGGCGACGATCGTCAGGTCGTCCGGGCTGTGCAGCGTGGCGGCCTGCACGACGATCGAGGCGGCGGTGCCGTCGACGAGGCCGGCCTCGCCGTACACGCCGAGCACAGCGTCCGCGCACAGGTCGACCGTGATCGGGACGTGGTCGACGACGTCGAGGCCCGCAACGGCGGCCTGCGCCTCGTCGCGCAGGTCGTCGGCACCGCCCCGCGCCAGCTCGATCGGGAAGCGCACGCGGTCGCGCCCGAGCCCGAGACGCAGTGTCAAGAAGTCCGGCGCGTCGCGGCCGCGCGGCCAGAGGTCGACCGTGCGGAGCTCGGCCCGGCGGGCGAGATCGGCCAGGTCGGGGGCGGCACGAAGCCGTTCGACGCGCTCGAGATGCCGCAATCGGCCGAACCGGTCGGCCTCGTCGGCGAGCCGCGCCCGGAACGCGGCGACCTCGGCCCGCAGCGTGCGCCGGCCCGACCGGCGATCGTCGAAGGCGGAGGCGACCATCACCACCGGCGAGATCAGCGTGAGAGCGAGGAACTGGAGCTGGCGCGTGAAGGCGTACATCGCCAGACCGGCGGCGAGCGGCGCCAGGACGGCGAACACCTGGAGCCGACGGGCGTCGGGCCGGTCGGGGATCGGGCCGATCGGAACGACCTCGGGCTCGGGGACGACCGCCGGCCGGTACGGCGTGCGGTGGAAGTCGATCTGGCCGAGGCGATCGGTGCGCTCGGTCCGGCAGTGCTCGAACCTCCGGATCGTCAAGCGGGTGCCGCCCAGTCCCACGACGTCGTCCGGACCGAGGAGGCTCGGGGCGTCGATCTCGACGTCGTTGACGGTCACACCGTTGGCGGTGCCCGGCTCGGGCGTGACCTCGACGCCTCGACCGGCGACGACGGTGAAGGTGGCGTGGTGGCGTGACACCGACGGGTCGTCGACGACGATGTCGGCGTCACGGCTTCGCCCGATCCGCGCCGAGCCCGCGCCGAGGCGGTGCGAGCGGCCGCTGTCCGGTCCGGCGATCACGTCGACGGCGATGTGGTCCTTCGTCGTCGGCACCACGTTCATCGAGCGAACCGGGCCGTCCAGCGTGAGCGTGTCACCCGCGACCAGATCGACGTCCGCGACGGTGGCTGCCGCGTCGAACGTCTCGCCGGTGCGGTGCGACGTCAACGTGCAGGCGCCCGGCGGTAGGTCGAGGTGCCGACGGATCGCAGCAGCCAGCTCGCCGATGTCGTGTGTCGGGTCGACCGTGACGACGACGTCGTGCGATGTCTCGCGCCCCGACCGGTCGCGGGC
>JBFHJC010000182.1:0-5929 GCA_041596155.1 Ilumatobacter sp.
CCGCTCGACTTCCGCAACACCGTGCGGCACTCGCTCAGCTATGGCGGCGTGCCCGCCGAACCGAAGTTCAAGTACCCGCGGCCCGCCAAGCCCGAACTGATGGTGGTCGCCGACATCTCCGGCTCGGTCGCGGCCTTTGCTCGCTTCACGCTGATGCTGGTGTACGCGATCCAGGGTCAGTTCTCGAAGGTGCGCTCGTTCGTGTTCATCGACGGCATCGACGAGGTCACCGACTACTTCAAGTCGACCGAGGACATCCAGGAAGCGATTCATCGCGTCAACACCGAGGCCGACGTGGTGTGGGTCGACGGTCACTCCGACTACGGCCACGCGTTCGAGGTGTTCTGGGAGCGCTACGGCAAGGACATCGGGCCCAAGACCACGGTGTTGCTGCTCGGCGACGCCCGCAACAACTACCACGCCAGCCAGTCGTGGGTGGTCAAGGAGATGCGCCACAAGGCGCGCCACGTGTACTGGCTCAACCCCGAGCCGCGCTCGTACTGGAACACGGGCGACTCGATCGTCGGCGACTACGGCGTCCACACCGACGGTGTGTACGAGTGCCGCAACCTCCGTCAGCTCGAGTCGTTCGTCGAGAAGCTCGCCTAGCGGGCCGGCTCCCGACGCGATCCGGCAGGCGGACCGCAGAGCGGCCCGCCCACCGGAGGTCGGGACGACCGGTCAGTGCGGATCGGTCAGTGCGTCACACCTGGATGTTGCCCCGGTACGGGAAGTACGGCGCACCTGGCCCGTCGAGGACGTCCTTGAACGCCAGTCGGCCGTCGACTCCGTCGAACACCCCGGTACCACCGGTGATCGGGTGCTGGCAGAAGCCGTGGATCTCGGTGGCGAAGTTGCCGATCTCCCCGAACTTGGCCCGGAACAGGTACTCCGTGTCGAAGGTTCCCGACCCCACGACCACTCCGTCGTGGACGAGGTCGCCCTCGAAGTGCTCGGTGCCCTCCTCCTGATAGGTGCCACTGGGGTTCCAGTGCTCCCGGGTGATGCTCGTGATGTACAGGCAGCCGTCGAGGCTCCACCCCTCGGCGGACGGCTGCAGGTCGAGCCCCGGGCAGGTCACGCCGTCGCCGAACACCGCGATGCCGGACACCCGGTGGTTCGGCGGGCCGTGGCCTGCGCTCGCCGGCGAGTCGGCGACGACGCCGAGACTGAGCCCGGCCGCGAGCGCCACTGCCGCTCTGATCAGTGCTGTTCTCATGGTCTTCCTCCGTGTCGGCCCGGCGGTTCCGGGGCGTCGACGCTCGCCACGGTGCACCGCCGACGTTGCAGCTCCTCCGCAGCCGGCCGGGCCGCAGAGCGGCAGTGGCGTCGGGGATCGTGGCTGACCTGGGGCGACGCCTGTCATCGAACTGCAATCTGGGTCGTTCAGACTGGATGGACGAGTTCGGTCCAGGCGGGGGAGAGGTGCAGCTGGGGTGGAGGTTCGGGTCCTGGGACCGATCGAGGTGTGGAACGGTCACCGTCTCGCCCTCGGCGGACCCACGCAGCGCCGCATCATCGGGGTGCTGGCGCTCCACGCCGGGTCCACGGTGTCGGTCGACCGGTTGGTCGAGCTGACCTGGCCGGACGATGCGGTTCCCGCCCGGCCCGAGAGCAACCTGCGTACCTACGTGTCACGCATCCGTCAGGGGCTGGGGGACGGGATCGCCGACCGGATCGAGACGGCGCCGACCGGCTACCGGATGCGGGTCGGCGCCGAAGAGCTGGACGCCGAGCGGTTCGCGGCGGCGCTCGTCGATGCCCGGCGTTCGCTCGACGGCGGCCACGTCGCTGCGGCGATCGAGCGGCTGGACGTCGCGCTGGCGATGTGGCACGGCCGGCCCTACGACGAGTTCGCCGACGAGGAGTGGGCCCGGGCCGAGGTCGCTCGCCTGCTCGAACTGCGAGCGACCGCCGAGGAGCTCCGGCTCGACGCCCACCTGGCCGCCGGCCGGGCGGCCGACGTGGCGACGGAGGTGGGGGTGCTGATCCACGAGCATCCAGAACGCGAGGGCCCGCGTCGCCTCCAGATGCTCGCGTTGTACCACGCCGGCCGCCAGGCCGAGGCCCTCCGGGCCTTCCAGGAGTACCGCCGCTGGTTGACCGAGCTCGTCGGCGTCGAGCCGAGCAGCGCCCTGACCGAGCTCGACCGGGCGATCGCCCGCAACGAGGTGCCGGCCGCGGTCGCCGGCCCGTCGATCCACGGCTACGAGCTCCACGAGCGGATCGGCGAGGGCGCGTTCGCCGTGGTGTACCGAGGGGTGCAGCCCGCGCTGGGACGTGAAGTGGCGATCAAGGCGATCCGGCCCGAGCTGGCCAATGACCCGGACTTCATCCGCGGCTTCGAGGCCGAGGCCGGCACGATCGCCCGGCTCGAGCACCCGTACATCGTCCCCCTCTACGACTTCTGGAGGGAGCCCGACCGCGCCTGTCTCGTGATGCGGTGGCTCCACGGCGGCTCGATGCGATCGAGCCTGGACGCCGGCCCGTGGTCGCTGGAACGCACGACCCGCTTCGTCGAGCAGATCGGTGCAGCGCTGCAGGCCGCTCATCGCGCCCGCGTCGTCCATCGCGACGTCAAGCCGGCCAACGTGCTGCTCGATCGCGACGCCAACACGTTCCTCGCCGACTTCGGGATCGCCGTCGAGCGGGTGGGTGATCCGCGCACGGCGCTCTCCGAGGGTTCCCCGAGGTACGCCTCGCCCGAGCAGCTCCGGCGCGAAGGCGTCGGGCCGGCGACCGACCAGTACGCACTCGCGATGACCACCTACGAGGCGCTGAGCGGGCGCCACCCCTTCGCCTCGGCGGCAGCGGATCCGGCCGAGCTGCTCGACCTGACGCTCACCGCCGAGCTCCCACCCCTCGACCGCTGGGGCGTCGCGGTTCCCGGTGGTGTCGAAGAGGTGGTTCGCACCGCGCTGGCCAAGGACCCTGACCGGCGGTTCGCATCGGTCGAGGACTTCGTGGTCGCGTTCGTGGACGCAACGGCGTCGGGGTCGGCTCGGCAACTCGGGCCGGCATCGGTGGACCGTGCGGCCGGCGAGGTGTCCACCAACCCGTACCGCGGACTGCGCGCCTTCCACGAGGGCGATGCCGACCGCTTCTACGGCCGCGAGCGGTTGGTGGGTGAGCTGCTCGACCATCTCGGACGCGACCGTGCGATGCTGCTGGTCGGCCCGTCCGGTTCGGGAAAGTCGTCGGTGGTCCGGGCCGGTCTGCTCCCAGCGGTGTGGGCCGGGGCGATCGAGGGCTCCGAGCGCTGGTTCACGGCGTCGATGAGTCCGGGCGCCAGGCCGTTTGAGGCGCTCGAGACGGCGTTGGTCCGGATCGCGTCCGAACGCGCCGACGTCGACGCGGGGCAGCTCGCCGGCGATCGGCGCGGTCTCGTGCGGGCCGTGCGGCGGGTGGTGCCCGACGACGGCACCGAGGTTCTGCTCCTCGTCGACCAGTTCGAGGAGCTGTTCACCCACTGCGACGATCACCGGGTGCGCCGGCGCTTCCTCGACGCGCTCGTCGAGGCGGTCGTCGACGAGGCGTCCCCGTTCCGGTTGGTCGCGACCCTGCGGGCCGACTTCTACGATCACCCGCTGCGCCACCGCGCATTCGCCGATCTCGTCAAGCAGCACACCGTGACGATCACGCCGCTCGCGCCCGACGAGCTCGAGCGCGCCATCGTCGCTCCGGCTGCGACCTGCGGCGTCGGCATCGAGGCCGGATTGACGGCGGAGATCGTCGCCGACGTGGCCTCCGAACCGGGCGCCCTGCCGCTGCTCCAGTACCTGCTCACCGAGCTCTTCGATCGTCGTGACGGCTCGACGATGACGCACACTGCGTGCGAGGAGTTGGGTGGGTTGGCCGGTGCGTTGGGACGGCGGGGTGAGGAGCTGTGGGCGGCGTCCGATGACGCCGAGCAGCTCGTGATCCGGCGGGTGTTCTCGCGTCTCGTCACCCTCGGGGAGGGGAGCGAGGACACGCGCCGCCGGGTGCGGCGCAGCGAGCTCGGATCGGCCCCGGAGCTCGACGACATGCTCGGGCGATTCGCGGCGGCACGGCTGTTGACCTTCGACCACGACCCCGCGACTCGCGAGCCGACCGTCGAAGTGGCCCACGAAGCCCTGCTGCGGGCCTGGCCCCGGCTGCGCGGCTGGCTCGACGACGATCGCAGTGCTCTCCGCACGCTTCGGCATGTCACGACGTCGGCCGAAGCGTGGATCGCAGGCGGTCGCGACGATGCAGATCTGTACCGTGGCGGTCGGCTCGAAGCGGCGCTCGATTGGGCGGATGAGCGCGCCGACGACCTGAACGAGCGCGAGCGGGAGTTCCTCCACGCTGGTCGAGCGCTGCGGGAGGCGGAGGAGGAGGCCGCCGCCGCCGACCTGGAGGCGAAGGCGCGTCAGAACCGCCGGTTGCGCCGGGCGCTGGTCGGGGTCGCCGTCGTCGCCGTCCTGGCGCTCGTCGCCGGCGGGCTGGCACTGCAGCAGACGCGTCGGGCCGACAACGCCGCTGAGGCAGCGACGGCTGTGGCGTTCACCGCCGAAACGGAACGGATGGCCGCTCACGCAGGCCAACTCGTCGCGACCAACCCGCGCCTCGCCTTCCTCCTCGCCGCCGAGGCACACCGTCGCGACCCCGGCGTGTCGACGCTTGGAGCGCTCCAGCAGGTGCTGACCGGTGCCGGCCCCCTCCTCGGCTACGTCGGCGGGGGCAGCCGGTACTCGAGCGTCGCCTGGGCGAAGGGTGGCGTGCTGGTCGCAGTACGCGAGGGAGGCTTCGATCGCTTCGCCGCGGAGGACGGCCGGTCGCTCGGAGCGGTCGAGCTCCCCGGCATCGGTGACGTCCACGCCGACGAAACCGGTGGGCTGGCGATCACGGGCGGCAGCATCGTCGCCCTCGCCGCCGACTTCGCGACGATCGAGGGACGTCGGTCGCTCGACTTCGTCCCGATAGCGATCGACGCGAACGACGAGCACGTCGCCATCGGCGCGCAGACGGGCGAAATCGCTCTACTCCGCCGGAGCGACCTCGCGGTGGTGAGGGTCTGGTCGGCACACCCCGAGCGGACGTTCGAGGAGCTCGGCTTGGACGAAGTCGTCCGCGAGGAGGCCCAGCACCAGCCGTTGGCATCGCCGCTCGGTGTGCTCGACGTTGCGCTGTCGGACGACGGTCGCCGGCTGGCCACCGTCGGGTGGGGGCGGGCACGGCTCTGGTCGGTCGACGACGGGGAGCCCGCAGGGCAGTACGACCTCATCCGTCGGGCGGGCGAGGGTCGTGTCGCCGCAGTGCCGGACTCGGCAGCGTTCTCGTCCCGTGACGGCGTCGACGAGCTCGTTGTGTCGGCCCGCTTCGGCGTGCACGCCATCGATGTCGCCACGGGCGCCGAGCACTATCGCGAGTTCGCCCAACGTGACACTTCGGCACTCGAGGTCCTGGAGTCGAGCTCGGTGGTTCGCGGTCGGACGGTCTTCAGCACGGTGAGCGGCGACGACCTCTCGGTCGTCGATCTCGATCGCGTCGGAGGGGTCGAGTCGTTCCGGCTGGCGTTGGCGGAGACGCTCGACCTGGCGGTCTCCGGTGACGGTACTCGCCTGGCCGTTGCCGGAGACGACGGCGTCGCCGTGCTCGCGCTCGACGGCGACCGTGTGATCGGACGGAGCGTGCCGCGCCTGGGTATTCCGTTCCCCGAACTGCGGGTTCCGACGAGCGGCGACTTCATCGTGCTCGCCATCGGCGTCGAAGGTTTCCCTGCGAGGGTCTGGGAGCTCGACCATCCGCCGCGCCAGCTCGAGTTCGGCAACGAATTCGAGTTCGTCTTCCACAACGGCGTCGGACATCGAATCGTGCTCTGGCAGGAGGACGGCCCGCTCGTCCTCGTCGATCTCGACGCGAACGACCGGCTGGAGCTCGATCACCCCGCTGCAGCCACGTCGAC
>JBFHJC010000183.1:0-5904 GCA_041596155.1 Ilumatobacter sp.
AGGCTCAACAGCAGGCGACGGCCATGGAGGCCCGGGCGCGCGCCGCGGTGTCGCGCCTCCAGGAGGTCACCGCCGGCGGGCGCGAGGCGCCGATCGCCGCCGTGCCGGGCCCGCCGCCATCGCTTCCCGCCGAGCCGACGGCCGCGCCCGAGACGGCTCCGGCCGCGCCCGAGGTGCACGTGCCGGCCGCCGAGGCCGAGACCATCTCGCGCACGCTGCTGCTCGCCCAGCGCACCGCCGATGCGGCGATCGCCGACGCCCAAGCCGAGGCCGAGCGCATCCGCAACGAGGCCCAGACCGAGGCCGACTCGACGATCGATTCCACGCGCGAGATGTCGGCCAAGCTGCTCGAGGACGCTCGCGCCGAAGCCCGACGTGCCACCGAGGCCGAGCGCGCCGCTGCGGAGAACGAGGTCCAGTCGCTCGTCGCTCGTCGGGCGTTCCTGATCGGTGACGTCGACCAGCTCGAGAAGTTCCTCGTCGACCAGCGCGAGCGCCTCCGCGGCGCGGCCCGCCAGATCGAGGCGCTGTGCGACCGCGTACCGGCCGGGTTGGGCAAGGTCAACCCGCCCGTTCTCTCCGCATCGGATGACGGGCCCGGCGACGACACCGCCCAGATGTTCCGGCCGTCGGCCGAGCGCACCGACGCCGACGAGGTCGAGCTCGACGAGACCCAGGAGATCGATCCGTCCGACGCTCCCGACGGCGCCCGGGACCACGACGGCGCCAATGACCACGACGGCGCCCACGACGGCGCCACTGACCCCGACGGCGCCGATGACCACGACGGCGCGACGACGAGCTGAATCCCGGCCGCCGGTGTGGGGCGGCGCTCGCTATCCTCGACCGCAACGGCGACGACGAGGCCATCACCTCCGAGCCTCCGGAAGAACGGCGACGACGTCGCCCAGTAGAACCGGACGGGTCCAGCCCGTGATCGCTGGCGCAACCGAGTGGTCGGCCCTCGCGGGGGTCGGCAAGCAGGGTGGTACCGCGGGTCCGCCCGTCCCTGCAGCCCGATCGACACCAGGAGCCAGCTCGAGTGAACGCCAGCCGCTATCCAGACGTCCCGTCGCAGCCCGACCTGCCGGCGGTCGAGCGCACCGTGCTCGCCCGCTGGGAGCGTGACGACACGTTCCAGCGCTCGATCGATCAGCGCGACCCCGGCACCAACGGCGACAACGAGTTCGTCTTCTACGACGGACCGCCGTTCGCCAACGGCCTGCCTCACTACGGCCACCTCCTGACCGGCTTCGTGAAGGACGCCGTGCCGCGCTTCCAGACGATGCGCGGTCGCCGGGTCGAGCGGCGCTTCGGCTGGGACTGCCACGGTCTCCCGGCCGAGGTGCAGGCGGAGAAGGAGCTCGGCATCTCGGGCCACCCCGAGATCACGGCATTCGGGATCCACGCGTTCAACGCGGCGTGTCGCGAGAGCGTGCTGCGGTACACGCAAGAGTGGCGCGACTACGTCACCCGGCAGGCGCGCTGGGTCGACTTCGACAACGACTACAAGACGCTCGACCGCGACTACATGGAGAGCGTGCTGTGGGCGTTCAAGACGCTCCACGACAAGGGTCTCATCTACGAGGGGTTTCGCGTGCTCGCGTACTGCTGGCGCTGCGAGACGCCGCTCAGCAACACCGAGACCCGGATGGACGACGTCTACCAGGACCGCCAGGATCCGGCCCTCACCGTCTGGTTCCAGCTCGAGACGGGCGACCGCATCCTGGCCTGGACCACCACGCCGTGGACGCTGCCGGCAAACCTCGCGCTCGCGGTCGGCCGCGACATCGACTACGCCGTGATGGAGGAAGCCGGCCAGCGCTACATCCTCGCCGAGTCGCGCGTCGAGGCGTACGAGCGCGAGCTCGGCGACGCGACCCGCGTCGGTACGGTGCGCGGCGACGAACTCGTCGGACTCAAGTACGAGCCGCTGTTCGACTTCTTCGAGGCGACCCCGAACGCGTTCCAGGTGCTGGCCGGCGAGTTCGTCTCGACCGAGGACGGCACCGGCGTCGTGCACATGGCGCCCGGCTTCGGCGAGGACGACCAGATCGCCTGCAACGAGGTCGGCATCCCGACCGTGTGTCCGATGGACGAGCACGGCCGCTACACCGCGGAGGTGCGCGACTGGGCCGGCCTGCACGTGTTCGAGGCGAACCCGGCGGTGATCCGCCACCTGAAGGACCAGGGTGTCGTCGTTCGCCACGACAGCTATCTGCACTCGTATCCCCACTGCTGGCGGTGTGCCGAGCCGCTCGTCTACCGGGCGATCTCGTCGTGGTTCGTCGAGGTCACGCAGTTCCGTGACCGGATGGTCGAGCTCAACCAAGAGATCACCTGGGTGCCCGAACACGTGCGGGACGGCTCGTTCGGCAAGTGGCTCGAGAACGCCCGCGACTGGTCGATCAGCCGGAACCGTTTCTGGGGGTCGCCGATCCCGGTCTGGAAGAGCGACAGCGCCGACTACCCGAGAGTGGACGTCTACGGCTCGATCGAGCAGCTTCAGGCGGACTTCGGCGTCACGGTGCAGGACCTCCACCGTCCGGCGGTCGACGAACTCGTCCGGCCCAACCCCGACGACCCGACGGGCCGTTCGATGATGCGCCGGGTCCCCGAGGTGCTCGACTGCTGGTTCGAGTCGGGATCGATGCCGTACGCCCAGGTGCACTACCCATTCGAGAACGCCGAGTGGTTCGAGCACCACTACCCGGGCGACTTCATCGTCGAGTACATCGGCCAGACGCGCGGCTGGTTCTACACGATGCACGTGCTCGCGACGGCGCTGTTCGATCGGCCGGCGTTCTCGAGCTGCGTCAGTCACGGCATCGTGCTCGGCGACGACGGCCGCAAGATGTCGAAGTCGCTCAGCAACTATCCCGACCCGAACGAGATGTTCGACCTCTACGGGGCCGACGCGATGCGGTGGTACCTCCTGTCGTCGCCGATCCTGCGCGGCGCCGACTTCTCGGTCAGCGAGACGGGGATGCGCGACACCGTCCGGCACGTCATCCTGCCGTTCTGGAACGCGTACTACTTCCTGACCTTGTACGCGAACGCGGCCGGCACCGTCGGAACGGTCCGCACCGACCAGACCGACGTGCTCGACCGGTACCTGCTCGGCGAGCTGCACGGGCTCATCGCGTCGGTCACCGACCAGATGGACGCTTACGACCTGTTCGGGGCCTGCGAGTCGGTCGCGACCTTCCTCGACACCCTGACGAACTGGTACATCCGCCGCAGCCGCGACCGGTTCTGGTCAGGGGATCACGACGCGATCGACACCCTGCACACCGCGCTGGCCACCCTGTGCCAGGTGGCCGCGCCGCTGTTGCCGCTCGTGACCGAGCACCTGTACGGCGGCCTCGTGGGCGAAGAGGCCAGCGTGCACCTGACCGACTGGCCCGACGCCGACTCGTTCCCCGTCGACGCCAAGCTGCACGCCGGGATGGACCGGGTGCGCGACGCGTGCTCGACGCTCCTCGCGCTGCGCAAATCGGAAGGGCTGCGGGTGCGACTGCCCCTCTCGAAGGCGATCGTCGCGACCGCCGACGCCGAGCTCGTCGCACCCCACGTCGACGTGCTGCGCGACGAGCTCAACGTCAAGGAGGTCGAGCTGACGGCCGACGTCGACCGGTTCGGGCGGCGCGAGTTGACGCTCAGTCCGAAGGCGCTGGGCCCGCGGCTCGGCGGGCGCACGCAGCAGGTCATCGCGGCCCACAAGGCAGGCGACTGGGCGGTCGACGGCGACCGCGTCGTCGTCGGCGGCGTCGAGCTCGAACCCGGCGAGTTCGACTTCCGGATCGTGTCCGACGGTGACGGCGCCGTGGGGATGCTGAAGGGCGGCGAGGGCATGGTCATCCTCGACACGACGGTCACACCCGAGCTCGAACGCGAGGGCCTGGCCCGCGACCTGATCCGCCAGGTGCAGCAGGCCCGCCGCGACGCCGGGCTCGACGTGAGCGACCGGATCGTCCTGACGCTGTCCGGCCCGGCCGAGGTCGTCGCGGCGTTCGAGGCCCACCGCGACCTCGTCATGTCCGAAACGCTCTCGCTCGAGGCGACCGCCGACGCCTCGAGCGACGGCCAGACGTCGGTCACCGTCAGTCGGGCCTGATGGCGCGGCTGCACGTCCGCGTGCGACCGGGCGCGCGCCGCGCCGGCTTCGACGGATGGTTCGGCGACATGCCGCGACTCTCGGTGCGCGCCCGCCCGGTCGACGGGGCGGCCAACGAGGAGGTCATCGCGCTCGTCGCCGCCGAGCTGGGGCTGCCGCGGCGCGCCGTCACGATCGTCGGCGGGAGCCGATCACGAACGAAGCGGCTCGAGATCGCAGGGCTCACCGACAACGACCTGGCCGACGCCCTCTCCGGCCGCAATCCCGGGGCCGGCTCCCGCTGAGGCCGACGGGCGATCGATCGCGGCGGGAGGCACGACCGGAAGCGAAGGAAGGTGCACCGGCCGTGATCGAAGTACGTGGCCATCGACCGCTGCGATCATCGGTCGGCCCGACGGGGCGCTCGTGACGAGGAACTCGGCGCGAACGTCGAACCCGATCGCCGGCTCGAGGTCGTCGGCGTGCTCGCGCTCGACGTCGTAGATCGTCACGCTCGGCGACCGATCGCGGTCGACGGGGCGCTCGACGCCGACCTCGCGTGGCGCCAGGCCGTGACGTCGGTTGCGCTCGATGCCGCGCGCCGTTCCGCGGCGGCGCCGGCGATGGCCTCGCGATTCGCCGGAGGGCCGGCCGGCGGCAGCTTCCGGTTCGTCGATGCCCGGCTGGTCGGCGGCGTCGGTCCCGTCGGCGGGTTCGTCGAGGATGCCGGCCGGGATCGACAGCGCCCGGGCCGGCTGGACCGACGTGCTCGTCGCCCTGGTCGCCCTCGTCGAGGACGCGGTCTGGGTCGGGGTGGCGACGAGGCTTGCCGTGTCGACCGCGACCGAGCCCGTGCGCGGCGTCACCTTCCACGTGCGCTCGCGCATCATCTCCTTGAGCTGGGCGGTTCGTCCGATGACGTTCTTCCACTCGGTGTAGAAGGCGAGCGACGCGATCAGGAGGTGGACGAACCAGCGCCGCTCGGCCTTGATCGACGGGTGGGCGAGCCGGTAGCTGTACCAGATCTGGATCGGCCCCGAGCTGAGCGTGAACAGCGATGTCACCACGAAGATCGGGATGAACCAATCGGTCGGCGGGTTGCCCTGGAGCCACCAGAAGCAGAGCAGCGGGATCATCTGGAGTGAGATCCACGGATAGATCTCGCGCCATCCCAACAGGTAGAGCACACCGAGCCGCTGACGCAGCGTCGGCGCCCCGCGCACCATCGCTGCGAGATGGCGGACCGACACCTGCGACCAGCCCTGCGCCCATCGGAGCCGCTGGTTCCAGAGCGCCTCCCACGTGTCCGGCGCGAGCTCGGTCGACACGAGATGGGGATCCGAGATGATCGTCTCGCCGGAGCGGACGATCCTCATCGACGAGTCGATGTCCTCCGTGAGCATCGAACCTCGCATCCGGGTGCGATGGAGGAGCGATGTGCGCCAGTAGCCGTTGGAGCCGCCGAAGATGCCGAAGCGGTGGAGGCGAGCTCGGCCCGGGTGGCTGACGGCGTAGATCGACTCGAACTCGGCCGCGACGAGCCGGGTGACGAAGTTGGTGTCGCCGTTGCGGACGACGCAGTGCCCCTGGACCACGCCGGCACCGCCCGCGAGCCATCGCCAGGCGCGATGGAACGAGCCCGGCGCCGGGTGGTGGTCGGCGTCGAACAGGCCGACGAACTCGCCGCGCACGACGGCGAGGGCGGCGTTGACGTTCTGTGCCTTCGACACGGAGCCCTCGACGCGCAACGGTGTGAACCGTGGATCTCGTTCAGCGATCGCCTGCAGCTCCTCCTCGACCGCCATCGG
>JBFHJC010000184.1:0-5881 GCA_041596155.1 Ilumatobacter sp.
AACCACCTCGCGTCGGTCGTGATCTGGATCGTCGCCGCGATCGTCACCTTCCATCTGCTCGACATCAACCCGGCGTTCTTCCTGTCGAGCGCAGGCTTCATCGGCGCCGGGTTGGCGATCGGCGGCCAGCACAAGGTCAATGACTACCTGACCGGGCTGAGCGTCCACGTCGAGGATCGCTACGGCATCGGCGACGAGATCGAAGCCGAGGTCGGCTGGGGCCAGCCCATCCGGGGCGTCGTCGACCACATCGGCCTCGTCAGCACCCGGGTGCGCGACGAGCGCAGCACGCTCCACTTCTCGAACAGTGCCCTCGTCAACCTGCGCAACCTGTCGCAGGAGGCGGCGGTCACGACGCTGCGGGTGCGGCTGCCCGACCACGTCGACGGTGAGGCGGCGGCGGCCACGTTGCGCGGACTGGCAGGACAGGACGGGCTCACCGACGTGATCTTCGTCGGCGACCTCGCCGCCCAGTACGACTCCACCGGCGAGGTCGCGGTCGACGTGCGAACGAGCCGGACGCTCGACGAGCGCAGCCGCGACCAGCTCGTCGCCCGCGCCGAGCGGGCGCTGGCGGGCCGCGACCGCTGACCGGCCGGCACGCCGTCGGCCGAGATCAGACGGCGGCGCGCGCGGCGCGTCGGGCGGCGGCGCGCTGGCGACGGATCGCCCGTCGCTCCTCCTCGGACAGACCGCCCCAGATCCCGGAGTCCTGGTTGGTCTCCAGCGCGAAGTCGAGGCACGCCTGGGTCACCGAGCACTGAGCGCACACCTGCTTGGCGTGGTCGATCGACACGAGCGCCGGCCCGGTCGTGCCGACGGGGAAGAAGAGGTCGGGGTCGGTGTCGCGGCACAGTGCTTGGTCGCGCCACGTGTCTTCGGCGACGGCGAGAGCGAGGCTGGACGCGGGGATCGACACGTGGAGGCTCCTCGGTGATCGGGTTCAGGCCGCGAGCGGGGCGGCCGATGGGTTGGTGCGAATGCGGGTCGGGCGGGCACGGTACCGCTCCGCGAGTCGTAACTTAGAGGGTGACCGGACTACTGGCAAGAAGATCAGATAGATCGACCGCCTTCATCTGAAATTCAGATTCACTCATCGCTCGCGGAGACGCACGGAACCCGTCCGCCGGCGACCCGATCTGCCACGATCTCGCCCGTGACGCTCGTGATCGCCCACCGCGGCGCCTCCCGCGCCGAGCCCGAGAACACGATCGCGGCGTTCGAGCGAGCGGTCGCGATGGGCGCCGACGCCGTCGAGCTCGACGTACGCCGCACCGCCGACGACCGACTCGTCGTCCACCACGACGCGACCCTCACGGACGGCACGCCGATCTCGACGCGACGAGCGGCCGATCTTCCTGCCCACGTGCCGACCCTCGAGCGAGCCCTCGATGCGAGCCGCGGGGTCCTCGTCAACATCGAGATCAAGAACAGCCCCGGCGAGCCCGACCACGATCCGTCCGACTGGGTCGCGTACGCGCTGTCGACCGTGCTGGCGCGTCGCGGCGACGACCGCGCCGCGCTGGTGTCGTCGTTCCGGCCGGAGACCGTGGCAACGGCGCGGCGATTGGGTCTGCGCACCGCGCTGCTCGTCGAGGCGGTCGACGCCGACACCGTGGGGCGGGCGGCGGCCGCGGGTCATGTCGCGATCCACCCTGCGGTCGGCGCGCTCGACCAGGCGACCCTGCGGGTTGCGCACGCGGCCGGGCTGGCGGTCAACGTGTGGACGTGCGACGACCCGGCGCGCATGGCCGAGCTGATCGCGTGGGGGGTCGACGGCATCTGCACCAACGTGCCCGACGTCGCGCTCGCGATCCGGCGACGGGTTGCCGGCTCAGCCTGAGCGGGGGTAGACGAGACGCACCGCGTCGGGCACGTGGGCGATCTGGAGGCGGTCGACGGCACCGAGGTAGTCGCCGTCGACCTGGTACGGGAACGGCTCGTCGCCGGTCACGACCAGCTCGTCGACGTCACGCCACTCGACCAGGTGGTCGCTCGTCCGGACGCCGCCGCCCCGCAGGGCCGAGCCGAGCCCGCGCAGGATCGGGAGCACCCGCAGGGTCCGGAACGTCAGCACGACGAGACGGCGGTCGAGCTCGGCGGCCGGCGACAGGTCGAGCGGCCTGTTGCCGAGGTAGGTGTACGGGTTGGTGTTGAGGACGATCGAGAAGTAGCCGTCGTCGATCCGGTCGCCGGTGCCGTCCTCGAGCGCGAAGTGGGGTCGGTCGCGGTCGTAGCCACGCAGCCACGTGGTGAGGCCCGCCCAGATGAACAGCGGGTGCCCGAGCCACCGCTTCAGCGAGGCGTGGCGCTCGACCGTCCGCACGACGGCGGCGTCGAAGCCGATGCCGGTGTGGAAGCAGAAGAACCGGCCGTTGACCTTGCCGAGCCCGATCGGCCGGACGTCGTCGGCGTCGATGCCGAGCGCCAGATGCTCGGCCGCGGTGATCGGATCGTTCGGCATGCCGAGGGTGCGCGCGAACACGTTCGTCGATCCGCCCGGCAGCACGCCGAGGGCGGTGTCGGTGCCGGCGATGCCGGTCGCCACCTCGTTCAGCGTGCCGTCACCGCCGTAGCCGACGACGACATCGACGCCGCGTCGCGCCGCGTCGTGGGCGAACCTGGTGGCGTGGCCGCGACGGTTCGTCTCGACGACCTCGACGTCGTGGCCGCGCGCCAGTCGGCGATGGACGATGACGGTGTTGCGGGCCGTCACCGACGAGGCGAACGAGTTCACCACCAGCATGATCCGCAAGGCGCCGACGGTAGCAGCGGGCGCCGACGCACACCCTTCTCCGGTGTGGTCCCGGTGCACCGATCGACGGCGAGTCGGCTTTGGGGGCCGATGTGACCGGTCGGTAGCTTGTGAATCCATGAACGTGATCGTGTGCGTGAAGCAGATCCCCGACCCGGCGCTCCCGGGCGAGCTGGATCCCTCGACGAACACGCTGAAGCGGGACGGGAAGCTCATCTTGGATGAGTCCGACAGCTACGGCGTGGAGATGGCGCTGCAACTGGTCGATGCGGCCGGCGGCGGCGAGGTGAGCCTGGTCTCGATGGCCCCGAACGGCGAGATGTCGGGCATGCGCACCGCGCTCGCGATGGGGGCTGCCAAGGGCGTGCTCGTGTCCGACCCCGAACTCGCCGGGTCCGATGCTCTCACCACCGCCAAGGTGCTGGCCGCTGCTGCGCAGCGCCTCGGCGACGCCGACCTGATCATCGCCGGCACCGAGTCGTCCGACGGCTACACGGGCACCGTGCCCGAGCAGATGGCCGAGGTGCTCGGCATGCCGTCGATCACGTTCGCCAAGAGCGTCGCCGTCGACGGTGGCACCCTCAAGGTGAACCGGCAGACCGAGGCGGGCTACGACGAGGTCGAGTGCCCCACGCCGGCAGTCGTCAGCGTGACCGCGGGCGTGGTCGAGCCGCGGTACCCGAGCTTCAAGGGCATCATGGCCGCCAAGTCGAAGCCGGTCGACACGGTCACCGCCGCCGACCTCGGGGTGTCACCGGTCGGCTGGGCCGGCGCCGACCAGCAGATCGTCGACGTCACCAAGGCGCCGGCCCGCGAGGCGGGCGAGATCGTCGAGGACGACGGCGAAGCCCACCTGAAGATCATCGCCTTCCTCGAAGGCCTCAAGGTCATCTGAGCAGCGGAGGAGAACGAACATGGCAATCGACAACGTGTGGGTGTTCGCCCAGGAGTCCGACGGCGCGCCGACATCGGCGACACTCGAGCTGCTCACCAAGGCCCGTTCGCTCGGCGGCACCGTCTCGGCTTTCGTCGTCGGCGACGGCAGCGCGATCGCCGCGACGCTCGGCGAGTACGGCGCCGCCACGGTGTACAGCACCGGCGATCTCGGTGGAACGCTGCCCGGCGCCGCCGGCGCGGCGGCGATGAAGCAGGTGATCGACGGCGGCGACGCGCCCGACCTGATCCTGTTCCCGCAGAACTACGAGGGGCGTGACGTCATGGCGCGCCTGTCGGTCAAGCTCGACAAGACGGTGCTCACCAACAACATCGACGTCGCGGTCGACGGCGACGCGGTGAAGGTGACGACGCCGATCTTCGGTGGCGAGACGATGGTCACCACGACGTTCAGCGGCGACGGTCCGTACCTCGCCGCGTTCCGCCCCAAGTCGTTCGAGCCGTCGGCGGGCGGCGCGGCGGCGGGTGCGCTCGTCGCCGCGGCGGTGCCCGATCTCGGTGCCGCCGGCGGCGCCAAGGTGACGGCCGTGCACGTCGAGGAGTCGTCGGGGCCGAAGCTCGACGAGGCGGCCGTCGTCGTGTCGGGTGGGCGCGGTCTCGGCGAGTCCGAGAAGTTCGAGATGATCGACGCCCTGGCCAAGCTGCTGAAGGGCGCCGCGGGCGCGTCGCGTGCGATCGTCGACGCCGGCTGGGTGCCGTACTCGATGCAGGTCGGCCAGACCGGCAAGGTCGTGAAGCCGAACGTGTACATCGCGGCCGGCATCTCGGGCGCCACCCAGCACCTCGTCGGCATGAAGGGGTCGAAGAACATCATCGCCATCAACAAGGATCAGGAGGCGCCGATCTTCGGCATCGCCGATCTCGGCATCGTCGGCGACGTCCACAAGGTGCTCCCGAAGCTCATCGAAGCGCTCCAGAGCCGCTGACGAAGTCGGTCATCGAGCCCGTGGCGCGTCAGCGCTCCGCGGCCAGCAGGGCGCGTGCGTCGCGGATGAGCGCCAGCACGTCGTCGACGAGCGTCCTCGCCTCGGGCACGTCGGCCAGCTCCACGGCGCGCACGACCACGGGAACCAAGCGCGCGGCGAGCAGGCGGGTCGCGACCTGGTCGGGGGAGCGGTCGTGCACCCAGAACAGGATGACCCCCATGTGGAAGAGCCACAGCAGCCCGGGCAGCTCGGCCCGGAGCTCGTCGGGCAGGTCGGCGTCGCTGCCGTCGACGACGTCGCGCCAGCGCGCCACGGCGGCGTCGCGAGCGCGAGCCGAATCGTCCGAGAACGGGCTCAGCGGGCTGAGCGGGTCGGCCGCCGAACGGAAGAAACCGGCGGCGAACTCGTGGAACCCGGCCAGCAGCTCGATCCAGCAGGCGAGGTGGGCGTGGATCCGTTCGGCGAGATCGGACACGCCCTCCAGGCGCTCGACCGAGCGGGCCAGGTGCTGCTCCGCGACGCGATCGTAGAAGCCCTGGATGAGCTGCTCTTTCGAGTCGAAGTAGTAGTAGGCGTTGCCCACCGAGACGCCCGCCCGCTCCGCGATGGCGCGCATCGTCGTGCCCTCGTAGCCGACCTCTTCGAACAGGTCGAGGGCGGCGTCGAGGATGGCGGCGCGGGTCTGCTCGCCTCGCGAGCCGCGGGAGGGCGCTGCGGTCATCGCCGACATCTGTATCACGTCTCGCAATGGGCGCAACCCCGGCGCGGTGCGCCGACCGAGGGCGCGGGCCAGCCGTCCGGACCGGGCAGTACCGCCGCCGACTGGCGGATCGACAGACGGCGGACGGCGTCCGTCGCGCGCTTCACCCCGCCCAAGGCCCGCCGCCGCCGGCCGGCGGCGAGGTCGATCGCGAGCGGGCGGGTGCGCCGGACCGCCCACAGCACGGCGATCCAGGCCTGCTCGCCTCGCACGACGGCGCCCCCGTCGGTCACGACCGTGACGTCGTCGAGCGTGGCCGCGACGTCGAGGGCGGGGAACCGCTGCCTCGCCGCCGCGGACCCGGCGGCGAGGAAGCGGATCGGCACGAGGTGGCGCTGGCGCTCGACCCACCGGCGGGCACGGCGGCACACCGGGCAGCGCGCGTCGTACAGCACCGTCAGGCCTCGTGGGCGGACGGTGTGGAGCGTCGTCATCATCGTGTGCCCACCTCGGTCCACTCGTCGACGGCGACGGGCAGGGCGGTCT
>JBFHJC010000185.1:0-5876 GCA_041596155.1 Ilumatobacter sp.
GCGACGAGCTCGGCGTCGACCGCCCCGGGGGCGGCGTTGTCGACGCCGATCGACGCGAACGCCTGCACGGTCCCGTCGTCGGCCACGATCGTGAACGACCCCGATCGCGACGTCGGTGTCGCAGTGATCGCGGCGGTGCAGTACGAGCTGCCGTCGGCCTGCGTCACGCACGTCGTGGACGAGATCGGTCCGAGCGCGACGCCGAACGCCGAGTCGATCGAGAGCGTCAGCGCGTCACCGTCGGTGTCGATGCCACGGACGGTCACCACCGCTCCGGCGGCCGGCAGCACGACCCGATCGTCGATCGCGGTCGGGTTGGCGTTGCCCGCCTCGCCACCGGCCCTCACCGCGGCGGTGGGCAGGACCAGCGTCGGCACGGCCGAGAGCAGCACGGCGAGCGCGAGCGAACCAGTCGTGCCCCGCCGCCGCCCGGCCGTGCCGGCGGCTGTCCCCGGTCGTGGTCCCCCCAATGGTCCGCCTCCCGACGAGAGTCTTGACATCGTCGGGACGGCTGTCAACGCCGGGTGTCCACGCGCGCGGCGCTTTCGCCCGAAGGAGGGTACGAATCTCACGGTGAGCGTGCCCCGTTGCGCGATCCGTGATTGCTCGCCGGGCGTCCGCCGCATCGAGCCGTACTACGTTGTCGCCGTGACCTGGGACGTCCTAGCCGGACTCGACGATGCGCACCGACGGGAGGTGCTCGCCACGACGACGCGCCGGCGGTTCCGCAAGGGCGACATCGTGTTCCACGAAGGCGACCCGGGCGACACGTTCCACATCATCGAGAAGGGGCACGTGTCGGTCCGCATCACGACCCCGCTCGGCGACGTCGCCACGCTGTCGGTGCTGGGCCCCGGCGACAGCTTCGGCGAGCTCGCCCTCGTCGGCCGGGAACGGACGCGCACCGCCACCGTCGAAGCCCTCGAGCCCGTCGAGACCCGCGCCCTCCACCGCCGCGACCTCGACGAGCTCGTGAGCCGCCACCCGACCCTGCATGCCGTGCTCGTCGAAGTGCTCGCCGATTCAGTGGAGCGTCTGAGCCGCGCCGTGCTCGAGGCGCTCTACGTGTCCGCCGAGCAACGCGTGCTCCGGCAACTCGCTCGGCTGACCGACCTGTGGTGCGAGCCCGGCGTCGAGCCCGTGGAGATCCCGGTCACCCAGGAGATGCTGGCGACGATGGCGGGCACGACCCGGCCGACCGCGAACCGGGTCCTGCAAGACGCTGCGGAGCGTGGCGTGGTCGAGCTCCGGCGAGGACGTCTGGTCGTCCTCGACCGCGCCCGGCTCGGACCGGCCTCGCCGTGACCGCGCGGGCGGCCTGCTCAGCCGTTGTTGGCGGCCTGCTCCTCGCGCAGGCGGGCGCTGAGATGGTTGAGCAGCTTCCAGAGCACCGCCGGCTTGTCCTTCACCACTGACTTGAACTGCCAGGCGGTGAGCGTCGCCGTCACGAGCCCGTCGCCGGCCTCGACCGTCGCGGTGCGGGGCCCGTCGTCGATCAGCGAGATCTCGCCGAAGAAGGCGCCCGGACCGAGCCGGACGCGCTTGGAGCCGCGCAGCACGATCGCCTCGCCGGCGAGCACGAGGTGGAACCCCTGACCGGTGCGTCCCTCGACGACGACCTGGTGCCCTGGTTCGTGCTTGACGACCTTGACGCCGTCCCACAGCTTGCCGATGTCGCGCTTGGACAACTCGCTGAACATCGGCACCGCGGCGAGCCGCTCGATGCCTTCCTGCTTGCTGATCATGCGACCCCCCGTCGGCACGTGATCCCGACAACGTAGCGCGAGTGCGCCCGGCGACGATACCCGTCGCGCCTGGTCAGGCGTCACGTTCGAGCGATCGGGTGCGACCGGTCGGCCGCTCCGGCGGGTGGTGGTGCCACACTGCGCCCCCGTGTGGAGCCTCGTCGCCTCGGCCGCGTCGGCGTTCGGCGTCGTCGCGGTGGCCGAGCTCGGCGACAAGACCCAGCTCCTCGCGCTCGGCTTCGGGGCGCGCCACCGCCTCCGCACCGTCGCCGTCGGACTGGCCATCGGCTACGGCGTCGCCGGCGCGCTCGCCGCGATCGTCGGTGGCCTGCTCGGAGCAACCCTGCCGGAACGCCCCATCGCCGTCGGCGCGGGCGTCCTGTTCCTCGTGTTCGGCGCCCTCACCCTGCTGCGCCCGGACACCGGCGAGCGCGAGCGGGTCGTGCGGACCGGCGCCGTGGTCCTCTCGATCGCGGCGACGATCGCGCTCGCCGAGATGGGCGACAAGACGCAGCTGGCGACGGCGGCGCTCGCCGCCCGTTGGAACCCGGTCGCCGTGTGGGTCGGCGCCACCCTCGGAGCGGTCGCCGCCGGCATGGTCGGGGCGGTCGCCGGACGGCGCCTCGGGGCACGTCTGGACGAGCGCACGTTGCGCGTCGCGTCGGCGATCACGTTCGCGGTGTTCGGCCTGGCGCTGTTGGCAACCGCCTGAGCGGCGCGCCGGTTCCGACGGTCAGCTGTAGTACGGGTTCTCGCCGGTCGAGTGATCGGTGAGGTCCTTCACCCGCTGCACCGCGGGGAGCGCCTCGCTGAGCATCGTCTGGACGCCGTCGAGCATGGTCATCTTGCTCATCGAGCAGCCGTGACAGCCGCCCCCCATCGTCATGTACACCGTGCCCTCGCCGTCGTGGCCGACGTAGGTCACGAAGCCGCCGTGGGCGGCGAGTGCCGGGTTGACCTCGCCGGCAACGATCGCCTCGATCTCGGCCGAGAGCTCGTCGTCGCCGACGAGTCCCTCGACGTCGGGCGGCGCCGGGCGGTTCGGGTTGCGGATGACGAGACCCTGGCTGTCGGTGTAGTCGAGCGTGGCGTCCTGCAGCAGCTCGACGTGGTCACCGGGGATCACGACCTTGATCGAGCCGGCCTCGCCGTCGTGGGTGCGCACCTCGTCGGTGAACGCCGCCTTCAGGTACTCGTCGAAGCTGAGGTCGTACCGGAAGTCCTCGCCCGGCCCCGAGGCGAGCGCCAGGCGCAGGCCGAGCTGGTCGGCGTCGGCCTCGTCGGCGCGCAGCTCGAGCAGCTTGGCGAGCGCGGCGTCAGTGATCGTGATGATCGGACGGCTCGCGCCACCGCCTGAACCTGCCGCCAGCGCTTCGAGGGGGCTCATGGTGCCGAGGCTACCGTCGTGACCCGTGAACGCCCCGCCGACCGAGCCCGCCCGCCGATCAGGTGACTGGTACGTCGATCACGTGCTCGCCGACGTCGAGCGGTTCGCTGCCGCCATCGAGCGCGCCGGTCCCGGCGAGATGCGGGCGCCGGTCGCGGCGTGCCCCGGTTGGACCCTCGACCGGTTGGCCGAGCACCTCGGCCAGATCCACCGGTGGGCGCGCTTCTGCGCGACGAACGCCCGACCACCCGGCGACGACGAGACCGAGGCGCTCGAGTCGTACGACTCCGCCCGGGCCGCGGCGTGGCTACGCCAGGGTGCGGACGCGCTCGCCGACACGTTGCGCGGGCTCGACCCGGCCGCGCCGACGTGGCACCCGTTCCCGGTCGACCGGGTTGCCCGCGTCTGGCCCCGGCGCCAGGCCCACGAGACCGCAATCCACCGGTGGGACGCCGAACGAGCCGTCGGCGAGCCGTCGCCGATCGACCGCGAGCTGGCGAGCGACGGCATCGACGAGTACTTCGAGATCGCCCTGCCCCGGTTGATGGTGCGCGAGGACGTCGCGCTGCCCGCCGGCAGCCTCCACCTCCACTGCACCGACGTCGAGGGTGAGTGGCTGGTGTGGAGCGAGGACGGTGTGCTGCAGGTCGTGCGCGCCCACCAGAAGGGCGACGCCGCCCTGCGCGGACCGGCCGAGGCGATCCTGCTCCGGCTGTGGGGGCGCACATCGCCACTCGCGGACCAGCTCAGCCCGGTCGGCGATGAGGCGGTGCTCGACGCATGGCTCTCGATCGCGGGGATGTGACGGCGTCGCCGTGAGCGACCGGTCCGACGTCGGCCGCCCGGACCCGGCGGTTCTCGAGTCGGTGCAACGGCGCGTGCTGTGGCTGGCCACGCGCATCGTCGACCACGCCAACCGCGAGCGCCCGAACCCGAGCGGTGTGAAGGTCGGCGGCCATCAGGCTTCGTCGGCCTCGATGGTGTCGATCATGACCGCGCTGTGGTTCGGGCACCTCTCGAGCACCGACAAGGTGGCGGTGAAGCCGCACGCGTCGCCGGTGTTCCACGCGATCAAGTACCTGACCGGCGAGCTCGACCAATCGTGGCTGACGACGCTGCGCCAGCTCGGCGGCCTCCAGGCGTACCCGTCGCGGACGAAGGATCCCGACGTCCGCGACTTCTCCACCGGGTCGGTCGGACTGGGCGCCGTCGCACCGATGTTCGCCGCCGCCGTGCGCCGCTACGTCGACGCCCACTTCGGCGAGCGACCCGGGCCGGCGCCGCGGTTCATCGCGCTGATCGGCGACGCCGAGCTCGACGAGGGCAACGTGTGGGAGGCGATCGCCGACCCGGCGATGCCCGGGCTCGGCAACGTCACGATCGTCGTCGACGTCAACCGCCAGAGCCTCGACCGCGTGATCCCGGGCATGAAGATCCGGATGCTGATGGAGCAGTTCGCCGCTGCCGGCTGGCACGTCGTCGAGGCCAAGTACGGTCACCGGCTCAGAGCGGCGTACGAGCAGCCGGGCGGCGCCGCGCTGCGCCGACACATCGACGACATGTCGAACGAGCGGTACCAGGCGCTGTTCGCGCTGCACGGTGAGGCGCTGCGCGACCACTTCCTCGACGGCGCCGCACCGGAGGTCGGCGAGCTCTGCGCCGGACTCGGCGACGCCGAGCTGCGCGACCTGGTCACCAACCTCGGTGGCCACGACCTGTCGATGCTGCTCGACGCCTACGAGGAGTGCGACGGCGTCAGCGACCGGCCGAGCATCGTGTTCGCCTACACGGTCAAGGGCTGGGGCCTTCCGATCGCCGGCGACCCGATGAACCACGCCGCGCTGCTCAGCGGCGCGCAGATCGCCGACCTGCGCGCCGAGCTCGGTCTCGACGAGGGCGCCGAGTGGGACCGCTTCGACCCGAGCTCGCCGGAGGGCCGGCTGTGCGCCTCGGTCGGCGGCGAGATCAACAACCCTGAGCGCACGTGGCCGGCGCCACCCGAGCTGCCCGTCGCCACCGACCCGCCGGTACGACGGCCGGTGTCGACCCAGGAGACGTTCGGGCGCGTCCTCGCCGCGCTCGCCGACTCCGACGGCGGCGGCCGGATCGTCACGACCTCCCCCGACGTGTCGATCTCGACCAACCTCGGTGCGTGGATCAACAAGGTCGGTGTGTTCTCGCCCGACGAGATCGATGATCCGCTCGCGGAGTCGCGGGTGCTCAAGTGGCGGCAGGGTCCGAGCGGTCGCCACATCGAGCTCGGGATCAGCGAGATGAACCTGTTCCTCCTCCTCGGCGCGCTCGGGCTCGGCCACGACCACCACGGCGAGCTGCTGCTGCCGGTCGGCACCGTGTACGACCCGTTCGTGTGCCGCGGCCTGGACGCCCTCATCTACGCCCTGTACTCGGGCAGCCGGTTCGTCGTCGCCGGCACGCCGGCCGGCGTCACGCTCGCCCCCGAGGGCGGGGCCCACCAGTCGACGATCACCCCGTCGATCGGGCTCGAGCTCCCCGGCATCACGTACTGCGAGCCCACCTACGCCCGCGCCCTCGACTGGCTGCTGTGCGACGGACTCGCCCGACTGGCAGCGCCCGACGGGACGTCGCTGTACCTCCGGCTGTCGACGCGCGCGATCGACCAGGCGCCGTTCGACACCGTCGGGGCGCGGGTCGGCGAGGCGGCGTTGCGATCCGACGTCCTCGCCGGCGGCTATCGGCTTCGCGAGCCCGACCGCGACGCCGAC
>JBFHJC010000186.1:0-5873 GCA_041596155.1 Ilumatobacter sp.
GCTCACCGTCACATCGTCGGAGGGATCCGTCGTGGCGTCGCCGGCGATCGACGTGGTGGTCGTGTCGACGACCGGTGCTCTGTTGACGCGGCACGAGCGGTCGAGATCGATCGCCCGGACTCCCCACGCGTCGTAGGCGAGCTCGACGGCCGCTTCCGGGTCGACCAGCGGCCGGGCACAGGCGAGCAGCCCGTCCTGGCCCGAGAAGACCGCTTGGATGCCGTCGAACCCGGCGGCCGCCAAGTCGGCCGGGACCCGCCGCTCGAGGTCGTCCTCGATGCGGTTCGTGTAGATCGGTCCGCCGACGACCAGCAGTGCGAACAGGAGCACGCCGCCGACGGAGACAATTCGGCGCCGGTAGCGCGGAGGTCGGTCGACCGGCGGCGGCATGGGCCCTCACGATCGCAAAGCGCGACCCGCGTTCGCAACCTCGTCAAGAAGCCGCAACGTCATCGGCATGCGGCGCGGGCCCCGAGCCCGTCGGCGAACGTCAGCTGAAGCTCTGGCCGCAGCCGCAGGTGCGGGAGGCGTTGGGGTTGGTGATCGAGAACCCCGACTGCTCGAGCCCGTCCTTGTAGTCGAGCGTGGCGCCCTGCAGGAGCTGAGCCGACTGCGGGTCGACGACGACCTTGACGGCGTCGCCGTAGGTCGCCTGCTCGTCGTCGGCGGTGATGTCGCCGTCGAAGAACATCTCGTACGAGAACCCACTGCAACCGCCCGGGCGGACGGCGACGCGCAGCGCCAGATCGGTGGCGCCCTCGGCGGCGAGCAGCTCCTGGACCTTGACGGCAGCGGTGTCGGTGAGTGTGATCATCGCGTTCCTTTCGGGTCGATCAGGTGGTCCATGCTATCTGGCAACGGCGGTGCTTTCGATCGGGGCGACGCCGACTCCGACGGTGACCTGGCACGGCGTGCGGTGGGACACGCTGCAGAACTCGCGCACCTCGGCGTCCCCCATGAGCTCGACGAAGCCGGCGATCAGGCCGTGGTGCAGGCTGCACACGAGGTCGGGGTGCTCCCGCGCGAGGTCGCCGAAGGGGCAGTTCGCGAACGCCACGACGGCCGCATCCGGATCGCCGTCGACGGCGTCGGTGACGACCGGATCGAATCCGAGCCGGTCGAGGTCGGACACGATGGCCTCGAGGCTCGACGGTGCCCGCTCGAAGGGGCGGGCACGGCGGATCCCCTCGTCGCGGCCCACGGCGTGGGCGTCGCCCGGTGTCGCGCCCAGCCGACCGGCCATCGCGAGCACCATCCGGGCGAGCACCGGCATCACGGGCGGTTCGAGTCCGAGCGACGGCGCGTCGGTGGCGAGCGAATAGCGGTGCTGCGGCCGGCCGATCTCGCCACGACCGCCCACCTCGACGTCGATGAGGCCGACGTCGCGCATCCGCTCGAGGTGCGGCCGGACGGTGTTGGGGTGCAGATCGAGGGTGTCGGCGATCTCCGACGTCGTCAGCGGTCGTGGGGACCGGGCGAGCTCGAGGTAGATCGCGTAGCGAGTGTTGTCGCCGAGCGTCTTGAACAGGTCGAGGCGCGCCCGCGCGGCGTCGGCTCCGTCAGGCCGTCCTGCGGCCCGTTCTCGCGTCCGGTCGGTGCCCGGTTCGGGGTCACGGTCGCCGATCGCGTCCATGAGGAAAGATTACACGGTGACGGCCGGTAAAATACCGTCATGGCTGTCGCACCACCGCCCACCCGCGACGACGTGATGCGCGTCCTCGGCGACGTCGTCGACCCCGAGCTGGGGGCCGACATCGTCACCCTCGGCATGGTGCCCGACGTCAGCGTCGGCGACGACGGCGTCGTCACCGTCGGCATCAAGCTCACGATCGGTGGCTGCCCCCTGCGCGCCGACATCAAGCGTGAGGTCGAGACGCGGGTCGGACTGCACCCGGGTGTCACGGACGTCCGCATCGACTGGGGCGAGATGACCGCCGAGGAGCGGACGGAGGTCATGTCGAAGGCGCGCTGGAACGCCCGGGCGAGCGCCCCCGATACCGACATCCCCCTCGACTGCCGGGTTCTGGCGATCGCCAGCGGCAAGGGCGGCGTGGGCAAGAGCTCCGTCACCGTCAACCTCGCGACGGCGCTCGCCGCTCGCGGCCACACCGTCGGCGTGCTCGACGCCGACATCTGGGGCTTCTCCGTGCCGCGCCTGCTGGGCATGGCCGACCGCATGGCTGCCGAACGGGCCGACGGCGCCGAGCGCCCCAAGATCGTCCCCAACCGACTGGTGGTCGGCGATGGCGAGCTGCGCGTGGTCTCCACGGGGTTCCTGGTCGACGAGTCGACGGCGTTGATGTGGCGGGGCCTCATGCTCACCAAGGCGGTCGAGCAGTTCCTCGCCGACGTCGCGTGGGGCGATCTCGACTACCTCCTCATCGACATGCCGCCCGGGACGGGCGACGTCCAGATGGGCCTCGCCCGCCTGCTCCCCCGCACGTCGATGGTCATCGTCACCACCCCGGCGATCGCCGCCCAGAAGGTCGCCCAGCGCGCCGCGGACATGGCGGCCCGCAGCTTCCTGCCCGTCGTCGGCGTGATCGAGAACATGAGTGCCTTCACCTGCGAACACGGCGAGACGTATGCGCTCTTCGGGGCCGGCGGCGGCGACGCCCTGGCGGCCGAGATCGGCGCACCCCTCCTCGGCCAGATCCCGCTCGAACCGGCCGTCGCGGCCGGCAACGACGCCGGCCAGCCCGTGGTGCTCGCCGGGGAGGGCCCGGCAGCGACGGCGTTCCGCGCGATCGCGGACCGGCTCGAGGCCGAGATCGCCCCTCCGATCGGCGAGGCGGTCGACATGCAGGGATGCTCGGCGCGACTGCTCGACGCGGTCGAGGCGGCGCTCGGCCCGAAGCCGTGATCCGCCGACCGGCGTTCAGCGCGGCGCGCCGATGACGAACTCCGGCACCGGCGTCGACTCGTAACGCTCATCGCCGGGCAGCACGACGCCGACGACCCGGCCGTCGGCGAGCACCATCCGCGGCAGGATCGGCGACGGCACCCCGACGTCGCTCGCCGCGGCGACCGCCTCGTCCGCCGAGGCGAACCGGTCGAGGAACGCGATGTTGGCGACGGTCGGCGGGAACATCTGCAGCTCGCCGGCGCGCCACATCGACAGCGCGTCGGACGGGCGCACCCAACGGCTGTCGATCGTCTCCTTGTCGTCGTGGAGAGGTTCCTGGGCGACCGGAGCGGCGGCGACGAAGAACCGAGTGTCGAAGCGGCGACGCTCGCCGACCGGCGTGATCCAGTGGTCGACGAGGTGCATGCGATCGGTCAGCAGGACCAGACCCTCCGCGGCGCACAGGTCGACCAGCGAGCGCCGGCCCTCGTGGATCGCGTGCCGCTCGCGGTTGAACCGGGCCGCGACCTCGTCGTCGTCGAACCGCACCACGTCGTCCTCACCTCGGCGACGCGCGAGCAGCACGCCGGCCTCCTCGAAGCATTCGCGGATCGCGGCGACGAGCCACGCCAGGCCGCCGGTTGCGAGGCCGAGCCGGGCCGACGCCGAGCCGTCGTCGAGTCCGTCGCAGACCGGCTCGAAGTCGTCGGCGTGGTCGTCGCCGTCGACCTTGCCTCCGGGGAAGACGTACTGCCCGCGGGCGAACGCCGCCGACAGCGACCGCTGGAGCACGAAGACCTCGATGCCGTCGGCGCCGTCGCGCACCAGCATCACGGTCGCCGCCGGCCGGACGGGGATCGACGACGCCGGAACTCGATCTGCCTCGGTCACGCCGGCGGACCCTACCGGAGCGGTGAGGGACGAACCCGGCCGAGTCCTTCGCGGCGACGTTAGCGTCGAGCTCGATGGACGCCGACAACGCTGCCGCCGACGTGCTCGATCACATCGGGCCCGGCACCCAGCTGATCGTCCCGCTCGCCAACGGCGAGCCGACGGCGCTGCTCGACGCGATCGAGGACGCCGCCGAGGGGTTGAGTGGTGTTCGCGTCCACCAGATGCACGCCCTGCACGACCGGCGGTACCTCGGCGGCGAGTTCGGCGCTCGCCTCAAGCACCTGTCGTACTTCCTCTCGCACGTCACTCGCCCGCACTTCGCGAACGGCACGGTGGGGCTCATCCCGGCCCACTTCTCGGAGGTCTTCGCGATCATGCGAGCCCGCACTTCCGACCCGCTCGTGATCGCCGCCGCGTCGCCACCCGACCGCCACGGCTACTTCTCGCTCGGGGTGTCCGCCGACTACACCTCGAGCTTCATCGGACGGGCCCGGTTCTTCCTCGAGGTCACCGACGCGATGCCACGCACGTTCGGCCGCAACCAGCTCCATGTGAGCCAGGTGGAGGGTTGGTGTCGCAGCGACCGGCCGCTCGTCGAGGTACCGCCCCGCGAGCCGGACGACGTCGATCGTCAGATCGCGAGCTACGTGGCGGAGCGGATCCCGAACGGCGCGACGATCCAGACGGGCATCGGCGCGATCCCCAACGCGATCATGGCGGCGCTCGCCGACCACCGCGATCTCGGCATCCACACCGAGTTGCTGTCCGACGGCGTCGTCGACCTGGTCGAGGCCGGCGTCGTGAACGGCATCCGCAAGGACCTCAATCGCACCAAGACCGTCGGCACGTTCGCGCTCGGCACCGAGCGGCTCCATCGCTTCCTGCACGAGAACACGGCCATCGAGCTGTGGCCCGTCCGGTACGTGAACGACCCGGCGATCATCGGTCGCGAGCGTGGTTTCGTCTCGATCAACGCGACGTTGTCGGTCGACTTCCTCGGGCAGTGCGCATCCGAGACGATCGGCGGGCGCTACTACTCCTCGTCGGGCGGGCAGAACGACTTCGCGCGCGGCGCCATGAACTCCGAGGGCGGCCGCGGCTTCGTGGTGCTCCATTCGACGACGAGCTCGGGCGACTCGCGCATCGTGCCGCGACTCGCCGCGGGCGATGCGGTGACCACGCCGAAGAACACGGTCGACCAGGTCGTGACCGAGTACGGCGTCGCCGAGCTGCGCGGCCGCTCGATCCGGGAGCGAACCCGAGCGCTGATCACCATCGCCCATCCCGAGCACCGCGACGAGCTCGAGGCCGAGGCCCGCCGGATGCACTACCTCTGACGAGGCGGAGGTCCGACGACGATCCTCGTGGGGTCAGCCGTGGCCGGCGTGGTCGGCGTCCGCTCCCGCGGTCGGCCAGTGGAGCTCGATGTGGTGGCGCAGCTCGTCTGCATCGAGCTCGCCCGCTTGGTGGAGGACGCGGCCGTCCGCGTCGACGAAGAACGTGGCCGGGTACGTCACGATCTCGAGCGCGACCGGCAGCTCCTGGTCGGGATCGCGCAGGAGGTCGTAGGTGACGCCGCGCTCGGAGGCGAACTTCTCCATCACCTCCACCGAGTCGAACGGGTCGACGCCGACGAACTGGATTCGATCGCCGACCTCGCCGTGCACGGTCGCGAAGTCGGCCAGCTCGCGCTGGCACGGCGGGCAGTACGAGAACCAGACGTTGACGACCAGCGGCGCGCCCCGGTAGTCGGCGAACGTCGCCGTCGCACCGTCGGTCGCGACGAGGGCCACATCAGGGAGTGCACGGCCGCTCACGTCGGCATTGGACCCGCCGGCGGGCGGCGCGTACACGCCGGGCTCGTCGAGCACGAACTCCCCGTCGTAGCTCGGCTCGTCGTCGAGCGCAGCGGCGAACCAGACGCCGCCGACCAGGGCGACGATCGCCGCCAGCGCACCCGCCACCGCGACGATCGCGAGCTGACGACGTCCGAGCATGCACCCAGGCTACGGCGGCCGCCGTGCGCCGGACCCGCGGGGAGGTCGGGCCCGGCGCCACGGGTGCGGCGCGGTCAGACGGTGATCGTCACCTGGCCGCGCGCGGCGTCGCCGTCGACGACGCCGAGCTCGTCGAC
>JBFHJC010000187.1:0-5826 GCA_041596155.1 Ilumatobacter sp.
CAACTTCCAGAGCCACGCCACCGCGAACGTGTCGAACGTCGCCCAGCAGGCGGCGCTGGCGGCAGTGGCCGGCGGCCTCGAGGACGTGGCGATGATGCGCGCCGCCTTCGAGCGGCGCGGCACGACGATGCACCGCATGCTCAACGACATCGACGGTGTCACCTGCATGCTGCCCGAGGGCGCGTTCTACTGCTTCCCGAACGTGTCCGGTCTGCTGGGACGCGACATCGGTGGTCAGACGGCGTCGACGACGCTCGCGCTCGCCGACCTGGTCCTCGAGCAGGCCAAGGTGGCGTTCGTCCCCGGCGAGGCGTTCGGCGCCCCCGGTTATGCCCGCTTCAGCTTCGCCCTCGGCGATGCCGACATGGAAGAGGGCATCCGCCGCATCGCCGACCTCGTGTCGTAACGAAAGGTGCCCGTAACGAAAGGTGCCAGGCACCTTTCGTTACACCTTGCATCTCACGCGACGTGAGGTCGTACGGTCGAGGTCGTGACCAGCGAGGCGACCGGCGATCGGCTGCACCGGATCGGCGAGATCTCCCGGAAGATCGGACTGACGGTGCGCGCACTCCACCACTACGAGGCGATCGGGCTGATCGAGCCGCACTCCCGCACCGAAGCGGGCCACCGCCTCTACGGCGCGGCGGCGATCGAGCGGCTGTACCGCATCTCGGTGCTCCGCGACCTCGGCCTCGGCCTCGACGATGTCGCCGCCGGGCTCGACGGCGGCGACCTCCGCTCGCTGATGTCCGAACACCTGGGCGCGGTCGAAGCCCGGCTCGCCGCCGAGCAGCGGCTCCGCAACCGCCTGGCACGGCTCGTCGGGATCCTGGACGACGCGGCGTCGGCAACCGAGGACACCGCCGGTGACCTCCTGAACGTCCTGGAGGACATGACCATGTTGGAGACCCGACTCGACCGTCGGATCGCGGTGCTCGTGTACGACGACATCGAGGCGGCATACCAGTACCTGGTCGACACGTTCGGCTTCGGCCCCGGCGAGCTGACGCGCGATCCCGACGGCACTGTCGTCCACGGCGAGATCGAGGCCGGCGACGGCGAGTTCTGGTTGCACCAGCGCTCGGAGGAGTTCGGCCTCAAGACTCCGGCCGAGCTCGGCGGCGCGACCGGGTCGATGGTGGTGCTCGTCGATGACGTCGACGCGCACCACCGCTACGCGGTGGAGCACGGGGCGGCAATCCGCTATGAGCCGACCGACATGCCGTACGGCTACCGGGAGTACGGCGCGGTCGACCTCGCCGGCCACCTCTGGTCGTTCATGCGCCCACTCGAGTGAGGCCGCTGTGTCCGGAGCGGCCAGACTGTGCCGCGTGCCGACGTTCGACGATGGTGGTCCGGCGACGTGATCCGCCTCGGCGGGCTGGTGGCCGCTGGTCGGACGTCGGACGTGTACGAGTACGGCGCCGGTTCGGTCATCAAGGTGCCGCGGCCATCGGTGCCCGAATCGTGGGCCGCGCGCGAGGCGCACTACACGAGCGCCGTTCACGCGCTCGGCGCACCGGCGCCGGCGGTCCGCGACGTGGTGTGCGTCGACGGCCGCGATGCCATCGTGTTCGAGCGGGTCGACGGCCGTTCCCTGTGGCAGCACGTCGCGGACGAGCCTGATCGAGCGGCCGCGCATGGAAGGGTGCTCGCCGACGTCCACCGGCAGATCTTCTCCGTCGGCTTGCCGCTCGACGTCGAGGGCCTGGTGGACCGGATGCGGCTCAAGCTCGACGCGGCCGAGGTGCTGACCGAGGATGAGCGGAACGCGGCGAAGCGAACGGTCGACGGGTTGCCTCGGGGAGCGGCGCTGCTGCACGGCGATCTGCACCCCGGCAACGTCCTGATGAGCGAGCGGGGACCGGTCGCGATCGACTGGTTCGACGCCGCGATCGGTCACCCGGTTGCTGACGTCGTCCGCTCCTCGCTTCTCTTGCGCGACTTCGGACGCGAGCGTCCACACCTTCCCGGGGCGTCCGCAGCGGTGCTGACACGCCTACACGACGGCTACGTCGAGGCGATGGCGAGCTGTGTCGCCGCGCCCGCCGACGTCGTCGGAGCGTGGGAGGGTGTCGTCGCTGCGAGCCGTCTCGCCGAGCGCGCCGAGGCCGACGAGTCGTCGCTGCTGACGCTGTGGCGCGACTCACGGCAGCGCGGGCCGACGCCGGCGGTCGTGCCGCTCATCGAGCGGTGACGAGATCGGCCAGCGGCCCGGCGATCGCCGGCGTCGCGGCGAGAACGAGGTCGTTGGGGTCGGCCGACGGTCGTACCACCGTCGCGCCAGACTCCGCCGCGATGAGTGCGCCCGCCGCCCAGTCGTACGGTTTCAGATGGCGTTCGAAGTACGCATCGACGCGCCCGCAGGCCACCCAGCACAGGTTGAGGGCAGCAGAGCCCATGCAGCGGATGTCCCGGCACCTCGGGAGGAGCCGCTTCAGCGCCTCCGCCTGCTCGGCTCGGGTCGCAGCGTCGTACGCGAAGCCGGTCGCGACCAGCGCTTCGGCGAGGTTCGCGACGGTGCTGGTCGCGATCGGCTCACGGTCTCGTCTGGCCCCGGCGCCGAGCGTCGCCGAGAACACGTCGCGGCGATGCACGTCGGCCACCGCGCCGGCCACCACGCGCCCGTCGATCGTGGCGGCCACGCTGACCGAGATCACCGGGAGGTCGTAGAGGAAGTTGACCGTGCCGTCGATCGGGTCGACGATCCAGCCGATGTTGCTGGGGCCTCGCGACTCGTCGAACTCCTCGCCCACGATCGTCGAGCCCGGGCTGCGGGCGAGGAGCTCGGAGCGGATGAGCTGTTCGCAGGCGACGTCGGTGTGCGTGACGACGTCGGTCGGTGAGGTCTTCGTTCTCGCCGTCGTGGCATGGCCGGCGTGCTCGCGGACGAAGTCGGCAGCGGTCGCGGCGACGGCGACCGCCACGTGTTCGAGATGGCGGGCCCGCGCGACCCCGGCGTGTTCGGTCATGCGAGGAGCACGGCGGTACCGAGCGACTCGATCGTCGCCACCGTCGTCGCATCGACCTCGGTGTTGGTGACGAGGACGTCGATGTCTGACCACTCGGCGAAGCGGATGAAGTGCTCCTGGCCGACCTTGGAGTGGTCGACGAGTGCGACGACACGGCGAGCTGCCCTGATCATCGCCTGCTTGAGGGCCGCTTCCTCACGGTACGGCGTGGTGAGCCCGCGCGATGGCGACAGTCCGTCGCTGCTGATGAACAAGGTGTCGACCGACAGTGGTTCGACGGCGGCGACCGCGTCGGCGTCGACCATCGCCAGGGTGTTCTTACGCAGCTTGCCGCCGATCACGACGACGTCGATCGAGTCGTGCTCGCCCAGCACCTGCGCGATGCGAAGTGCGTTCGTCACGACGCGAAGCTCGCGGCCCGGTGGAATCGCCTCGGCGAACCGGGTCAGCGTGCTCCCCGAGTCGATGATCACGGCGCCGGAGTCGGGCAACTCGCCGAGGGCGGCGCGCGCGATCCGACGCTTCTCGGCGTCGTGTTGGTCGGCGCGCACCGACAGCAGCGGCTCGAACCCGGCGATCTCCCACGGGACGGCGCCACCGTGCACCCGTCGGACGACCCGCTGCGCCTGCAACTCCGACAGATCGCGTCGGATGGTCTCGGTGGTGACGCCGAAACGCTCCGCCAGGTCGGCGACCTCCCCGCGACCACGATCGAGGACGAGGGCGACGATCTCCCGTTGCCGTTGCGACTGGAACAACGGAGCGGGTGCTTCGGCAGTTCGATCTGTCACCGGCCGCCGAACCTCCTATGCGCTGGCCAGCGCGTGGTCGATGGCCGAGCGTAGACCAACGCTCCGGATGCGGTTGAGGCCGTCCACGAAGGCGCTCGCAAACGTCGGATCGCTCGCGAGGTCGGGCGAGAACACGGCATCGAACGCCAGGAACTCCAGCGGGTCGACCGTCGAGCGTGCCGCGCGGTCGAGGGCTTCGGCGAGCAGCGGGTCAGACGCTGCGGTGTAGGTCGCATCGGGGCCGGCCGCGCGCACGAGGTACTCGCACCAGCCGGCGAGCGCCAGTGAGCTGAGGGCGACGTGCCCGTCACCGTCGAGTTGGAGGCGGATCGTCGGCAGCAGGAACTTCGGGAACTTGGCGCTGCCGTCGAGGCACAGCCGTGCGACCTGATCGCCGATCTGTGGATTCGAGAAGCGTTCGACGAGCGACGTCGTGTAGGCGGCGAGATCGATGCCAGCGACGGGCGGCACGGTCGGGCGCGCCTCGCGCTCGAGGAACTTCACGACGAACGCTCGGAGCTGATCGTCGGCGAGCGCTTGATCGACCGTGACGTGGCCGAGCAGCGAGGCGATGTACGCAAGGCACGAGTGGCCGGCGTTGAGCAAGCGCAGCTTCATGAGCTCGTACGGAGCGACGTCGTCGGTCACGATGACGTCGAGCAGCTCGAGGGGTGGGCGTTCACCGGCGAAGTCGTCCTCGATGACCCACTGCCGGAACGGCTCGGTGACGACCGGCCACCGGTCGAGCACGCCGTGCTCGGCGGCGAGCCACTCGCGATCGGCGTCGGTCGTCGCCGGGGTGATGCGGTCGACCATGCTGTTCGGGAAGCTGACGTTGCGATCGATCCACTCGACCAGCTCGTCGCCGAACCGGGCGGCCTCGCCGAGCGTGGCCGCGCGTGCCACATCGCCGTTCGACAGGACGTTGTCGCAACTCATGACCGTGAGTGGCGGCCCGCCGGCGGCTCGCCGCTGGTCGAGCGCAGCGGCGATGATGCCGAACGCTGACGTGGGACCGGCGGCGGGGGAGTCGGCGACGTAGTCGCCGGTCGAGTCGTCGACCGGGTAGCCGCCCTCGGTCACCGTCATCGAGACGATCTGGGTCTCGGGGGCGGCGATGCGTTCGACGAGCGCTGTGGCGTCATCGTCGGCGAGCTCGAAGTCGACGATGCTCCCGATCACCTCGACCGACGTCTCGGTGGGACCGCGGACGATCATCGTGTAGAGGTGATCTTGCGCCCGGAGGGCGTCGGCCATCGCCGAGTCGGACGGCCGCACGCCGGCGCCGACGATCGCCCAATCGGTGCGCCCACGAGTGCACAGCTCGTGGACGTAGGCCGCGAGGTGGGCCCGGTGGAAGCCGCCCACGCCGATGTGAACGATGGCGGGGCGCAGGGCCGAACGGTCGTAGGACGGTGCCCCCACGGAGGCCGGAAGGTGGGCGAGGCCCGCTTGGGCGAGCCCGACGACGTCAGATCCAGGTGCCACGCTCGGCACTCTATACCAACATGAACACAGGCGCTAGTGTTTCTTGTTCTCACACAATCGCAACAAATTCTGCGGTTTCTGCTTGCAATCCAACATGAAACCAACTAGAACAGAAGAAGCCGGGGACAGCCCTCGGTCCACTCGAACGGTCCCAAGGGGAGGACACACATGAAGCAGTTCACTCGACGGGGGCACCGAGCCTCCCTGAAGGTCGCCGCCGTCGCCGTGGCGCTCGGGCTCGTCGCCGCCGCCTGTGGCGGTGACGACGACACCGACGAGCCCGCCGACGAGCCCGCCGACGAGCCCGCCGACGAACCGGCCGCCGAGCCCGCCGACGAACCCGCCGGCGACCGCTCGATCAACGTCGCCATCGTCGGCAACCCGATCATCGAAGACATCGCGTCGCTCGTGCCCGAGCACTTCACCGCCGAGACGGGCATCGAGGTGAACTTCACCGTGCTCCCCGAGCAGGAGCTGCGAGAGATCACCACCCGTGACGTCGGCGCCGGCGGCGAGCAGTTCGACGTCGTCCAGATCGGCATGTACGAGACACCGCAGTTCGGTGCCAACGGCTG
>JBFHJC010000188.1:0-5820 GCA_041596155.1 Ilumatobacter sp.
GAAGTCCGAGTCCAGGTCCGAGTCCAGGTCCGAGTCGGACGGTGGACGGCGCGAGCGTGCGCCGAAGGCCGGTGAGGTCGTCAACGAGTTGATGCCGTTCCTCGAGTTCGTCGAACACCATCCGGTCGGCACCAGCGTGAACGGCACGGTCGAGTCCTACTCGTCGCACGGGGCCTACATCTCCATCGGCGACGACGGTGTGCGCGGCTACATCCCGCTGCGACTGATGGCCAAGCCGGCGCCCACGAGCGCTCGCAAGGTGATGAAGATCGGCGAGTCGGTGACGGTCGTCGTGGTCAGCTTCGCACCGCTGCGACGCAGCATCGACTGTGCCCTGCCCGACATGGCCGAGGCAGCCATCGCCGAGGCGAAGGCCGACCAGGCCGCGGACGCGGCAGCGGCGAAGGAGCCGGCGGCCGAGCAGCCCGCGGAGAAGAAGTCGCCGGCGAAGAGGACCGCGGCCAAGAAGGCCCCTGCCAAGAAAGCCCCGGCGAAGAAGGTTGCTGCGAAGAAAGCCCCGGCGAAGAAGGCTGCTGCGAAGAAGGCGCCGGCGAAGAAGGCTGCGGCGAAGAAGGCGCCGGCGAAGAAGGCTGCGGCGAAGAAGGCGCCGGCGAAGAAGGCTGCGGCGAAGAGGGCACCGGCCAGGAAGGCGCCGTCGAAGCGGGCGGCTGCCAAGCAGGCGTCGCCGCGCCAGGACGACGCGTGATGCGCGTCGTCACCTGGAACGTCAACTCGTTGCGCGCCCGCCTCGAACGAGTCGAGGAGTGGATCGCCGACGTCCGCCCGGACGTGCTCTGCATGCAGGAGACCAAGCTGGCCGACGACGCGTTCCCCGCACTGACGTTCGAGGCCCTGGGCTACGAGACCGCCCACTTCGGACAGGGGCAGTGGAACGGTGTGGCGATCCTCTCGCGAGTCGGCATCCACGACGTGGTCACCAACTTCGCGGACGGCATCGAACCCGATCCGGACGCGCGGCTCATCACGGCGACGTGTGGGGGGATTCGAACCGTCTGCTGCTATGTGCCGAACGGGCGGGCGCTCGACGACGACCACTACGAGTACAAGCTGAGTTGGCTCGATCGGCTCGTCGAGCACCTCCGCGCCGAGGCGTCGGCGGCGGGGGATGTGATCGTGACGGGCGACTTCAACATCGCGCCTGAGGACCGCGACGTCTACGACATCACCAAGTTCGCCGGGGCGACCCACGTCAGCCAGCCGGAACGCGACCGGCTCGCGGCGATCCGCGAGTGGGGGCTCGTCGATCTGTTCCGCCGCCAGCACCCCGATGCCGACTCGGTGTACTCGTGGTGGGACTACCGGGCCGGCGACTTCCACCAGGGGCGCGGGCTGCGCATCGATCTGGTGTTGGCGACACCGTCGGTCGCCGACCGTCTCGAATGGGCGGTCACCGACCGCAACGCGCGCAAGGGCAAGTCGCCGAGCGACCACGCGCCCGTCGTCGTCGACCTGAGCGAGTAGAACGGCGCGTCAGGCGTCGGCGAGCGCAGCGGCGATGCCGTCGAAGAGGCGGCGGGCGGTCAGCGGGCCGAGGCCGGTCATCGCGTCGAGCTCCTCCGGTGAGGCGGGTCGTCGTTCGGCGATGACCGCGAGGGCGCGGTCGGTGCACACGGCGTCGGGCACCATCCCGCCGGCGCGGGCGGCCGCTGCTCGCCACTCGCGTAGCCGGTCGAGCGCGACGTGTTGGGGGTCACGCGGGAGCTCGACGAGCTCGCGGGGTGGCGCGACGGACGCGGGCGCGGCGCTCTCGAACCCGGACAGCAGCGGCGTCGGTTGGCGCTGGTATCCGTTGCGGCGTCGAGCCCAGTTGACGATCGCGACATCGGTCGCGCGGGTCACCGCGACATAGGCGAGGCGCGCCTCTTCGCCGCGGGCTGCGACCGTGGTCGCCGAGCGGTGCGGCACCAGTCCGGTCTCGAAGCCGGCCAGCACGACCGTGTGCCACTCCCGACCCTTCGCGGCGTGGAAGGTGAGAACGTCGACGCCCGGTTCGTCACCGCCGAACGGGTCGGTCGCCCGGACCCAGTCGCGGAACGCCGCCCCGCCACCGGTCGGCTGCTCCCGCAGGAAGTCGAGCGCAACGGCCGCCACCGCGGCGCGTGGGTCGTCGTCGCCGACCTCGTCGGCCAGGTCGTGCGCCCATCGTCGCAGGTCGTTCGCCGATGCGAGTCCGCCACCGGTTCGCAGGAGTCCCGCCACCGCCGTCGATGCCGAACCGGGTCCGCGGCGTGGGACGCCCGCCGCGTCGAGGGCGCGCCCGATCGGTGCCAGCACGGCATGGGTCCGCGCGAGCACGGCGACGCCGTCGGGTCGCCGGAGCAGCCCGGGGTCGAGCTGCGCCACGTACTCGGCGATCCATGTCGCCTCGCCGTCCTCGTCCGCGTGTTCGTGGATCGCGACCGGCGCACCGTCGTCGCGTGCCGATCGGACGTCGGGTTCCTGAGCGGCCCGGTGCAGGACGTGAGCGCCCGCGTCGACGACCTGCGGCGTGCTGCGACGGTTGACCGGCAATCGGATGACCTCGATGCCGGGGAAGCGGGTCTCGACATCGACGAGCAAGGTCGGATCGCTCCCGGTGAAGGCGTAGATCGCCTGCGCCGGGTCGCCGACGAGGAACAGATCGTCCCGGCCGGCCCGGATCAGGTCGACGAATCGGTGCTGGAGCGGGTTGAGGTCCTGGGCTTCGTCGACGAGCACGTGGCGGTACTGCCAGCGCACGACGTCCGCCCAGTCGGCGTCGTCGGCGAGGTGTCGATTGGTGAGTGCCAGCAGGTCGTCGAGGTCGATCTCGCGGCGGCGGCGCTTCTCCGCGATGTACCCGGACAGGATGTCCGGGACTCGGTCGTTCGGTGGACGTCGATCGCCGCGCCGAACCGCAGCTGCGTAGTCGTCGGGGCCGAGGCCCCGGGCGCCCGCCCATGCCACCTCCGCCGCCACGGCATCCAGGTCGGCGTCCCCGGCGAGGCGGCGCAGCAGCCGGCGTGGGTCACCGATCACCTCCCGCTGCGGCTCGTCACGGTCGATCCAGCGCTGGCGGAGCAGCCGTTGCGCGACGGAGTGGAACGTGCCGGCGTGGACCCGGCCGGTCAGCCCGAGGCCCGGGAGTCGGCGACGGAGCTCGCCGGCGGCCTCGCGGGTGAACGTGAGGACCAGGGTGTGCGCAGCGTCCGCCGATCCGTCGAGGACCCGGTAGGCGATGCGACGGGTGAGGACCCGGGTCTTGCCGGATCCGGCGCCTGCGACGACGGCCACCAGCCGCGATTCGGTCGTGACCGCACGCCGTTGTTCGCCGTCGAGGTCGGCGATCAGGGCACGGAGATCCACGCCGCAACGGTACTGTTCGTGTCCATGCCGTACCCGAAGAAGCTGCTCAACGACTACGAGACGGTGGCGCTCGACCTGCACCCGCACTGGTGGTACTTCGCCAAGGCGGCGTCGGCGCTCCTCGCGGCGATGGCAGCGGGGATCCTCGTCCTGATCTTCCTCGACGGCGACGCCGAGAAGATCCTCGGTTGGATCGCCCTCGGGCTCGTGATCGTGGCGGCGGTATGGCTGCTGATCCGCTATTCCAAGTGGGCGACGACGAACTTCGTCGTGACGAACGATCGGGTGATCTTCCGCGCCGGGGTGATCGCGAAGAACGGGATCGAGATCCCCCTGGATCGGGTCAACAACGTCATCTTCGGGCAGTCGGCGTTCGAGCGTCTGATCGGCGCCGGCGACCTCACGATCGAATCGGGTGGCGAGACCGGGCAGCAGCGGTTCACCGACATCAAGGGTCCGGACCGTGTGCAGAAGCTCATCCACGCCCAGAAGACGGAAAAGGACCGTCGCCGCCACGGGGGCGAGAGCCCCGACGTCACGACCCAGCTCGAGCGGCTCGAAGGCCTGCTCGAGCGCGGCACGATCTCCCGTGAGGAGTTCGACGAGCAGAAGCGCCGCCTGCTCGAGTGACCGTTCGTGACGTTGCGGGCCCCGGCACGGAACGTCACCGCCCCCTTCGCGGGCCGGGCACGGCGCATGCCAAGCTCTCTCGATGGCGCGCGTCCACCTCCCGACCGGCATCGAGCTGGAGTACGACACGTTCGGCTCGCCCGACGACCCGGCCCTCCTGCTCGTCATGGGCTTCACCGCCCAGATGATCGCCTGGGACGAACGGTTCTGCGGCCAGCTCGCCTCGCTCGGGCATCACGTGATCCGGTTCGACAACCGCGACTGCGGTCTGTCGACGAAGCTCGACGGCCAGCACGTCGATCCGATGGCCATCATGGGCGCGGCGCTTGCCGAGGCCGAGCTGCCGCCCGTGCCGTACACCCTGTCCGACATGGCGGCCGACGCCATCGGGCTGCTCGACCATCTCGGCGTCGAGCGCGCCCACGTGGCGGGCGCCTCGATGGGCGGGATGATCGTGCAGACGATGGCGATCGAGCATCCCGGCCGCCTGGCCAGCGTGACGTCGATCATGTCGACGGTCGGCGATCCCGAGTACGGCACGCCGACGGCGGAGGCGCTCGCCACGCTGCTCGCGCCGCCGCCGACGACTCGTGACCAGGCCATCGAGCGGGCCACGACGTATGGCGTGTGGGGTTCGAACCGCTACTTCGATCCCGAGCGGGCCAAGGAGTTCGCGGCGATCTCGTTCGATCGATCCCACTATCCCGAGGGCGCAACCCGCCAGCTCGCCGCGATCTACGCCAGCGGCAACCGCAGCACCGCACTCGCCGGCGTGACGACGCCGTTCCTCGTCATCCATGGGCTCGACGACACCCTGATCACACCCAGCGGCGGGCGACGCACCGCCGAGCTCGTGCCCGGCGCCCACTTGCTCGAGGTCGCCGACATGGGGCACGACCTGCCCGAGCAGCTCTGGCCACTGCTGACCGGCGCGATCGCCGCTCACGGAGCGGCCGCGGCGCAGGCCGTCTCATGAGCGGGCCGCTCACCGGCTTCCGGATCGTCGAGATCGCCGGCATCGGACCGGGACCGTTCGCAGCGATGCTGCTGGCCGACATGGGCGCCGAGGTGATCCGCGTCGAGCGGGCGGGTGCCGTGCGGGGTCCGGCCCCGGCCACCCCGCATCCGGACCTCCTGCGGCGCGGCCGGCGCAACGTCGCGATCGACCTCAAGCACCCCGACGGGGTCGCCACGCTGCTCGACCTCGTCGCCGAAGCGGACGCGCTCGTCGAGGGGTTCCGGCCCGGCGTGATGGAACGTCTCGGCGTCGGGCCCGACGCGTGCCTCGCCCGCAACCCCAAGCTCGTGTTCGGGCGCATGACCGGCTGGGGACAGGACGGGCCGTACGCGTCCGCCGCCGGGCACGACATCAACTACATCGCGCTCGCCGGGGCACTCGCCCACTTCGGGCGCGTCGACCAGCCGCCGACGCCGCCGATGAACATGGTCGGCGACTTCGGCGGCGGCGGCATGCTCCTCGCGTTCGGCGTCGTCTGCGGGCTGCTCGAGGCAGAGCGCAGCGGCCAGGGCCAGGTGGTCGATGCCGCCATGGTCGACGGCACCGCCACCCTGATGACCATGTTCTGGGCGTTCACCCAGATGGGCGCCCACGACGGATCTCGCCGCGGCGTCAACCTGCTCGACACCGGCGCCCACTTCTACGACGTCTACGAGTGCGCCGACGGCGAGTACGTCTCGATCGGCTCGATCGAACCCCAGTTCTACGCCGAGCTCCTGCGCCTCACCGGCCTGGACGGCGACGAGGAGTTCGCCGGGCAGATGGACCGCTCGCGCTGGCCGAGGCTGAAGGAGCGTCTCGGCGAGCTGTTCCGCACCAAGACTCGC
>JBFHJC010000189.1:0-5819 GCA_041596155.1 Ilumatobacter sp.
GCAAGGTACGCGGGTGCCGTTAACCCGGTGTCGCCGCATTGTTTCCACCTCGTGAACTGTCCGGGGACCGGGCGGCGAGGTGCGTCGAATCCTGCGGTTGCGTTGAATCCGGCCGGTGCGCGACGTGCACAATGGCTACATGGACCTGACGTATCCGCCCGAGGCCGAGGAGTTCCGGGTCGAGATCCGGGCGTGGCTCACCGAGCACCTACCCGAGGGCTGGTTCGACGACGGCTTCGAGATGACCGACGAGGAGCGCGAGCGGTTCAACGTCGAGTGGCCCCAGCAGCTGTTCGAGGGCGGTTGGATCTGCGCGACCTGGCCCGAGGAGTACGGCGGCAAGGGGCTCACCACGATGCAGGGCGTCGTGCTCGCCGAGGAGTTCGCCCGCGCCAAGGCGCCGATGCGCGGCGACTTCTTCGGCGACACGCTGGTCGGCCCGACGCTGCTCCAGTGGGGCACCGAGGAGCAGAAGCGCGAGTTCCTACCCGGCATCCTGAAGGGTCAGACCCGCTGGTGCCAGGGCTTCTCCGAGCCGAACTCCGGCTCCGACCTCGCGAGCTTGAAGACCTCCGCCGTGCTCGACGGCGACGAGTGGGTGATCAACGGCCAGAAGGTCTGGACCACCCAGGGTCACCACGCCGACTACTGCTTCCTGCTCACCCGCACCGATCCTGATGCGCGCAAACATGCCGGCATCAGCTACATGCTCGTGCCGATGAAGCAGCCCGGTGTCGAGGTGCGCGGCATCACCCAACCCGACGGCACCGCCGAGTTCTGCGAGGTCTTCTTCGACAACGCCCGGTGTCCGAAGGACAACGTCGTCGGCGGTTTGAACAACGGCTGGAAGGTCGCCAACTCGACGCTCGCGTTCGAGCGCGGCCAGTCGGCGACCACGGGGTACCGCCGCTTCGAGCAGGAGTACCAGCTGATGGTCGAAGCCGCCGAGGCCAACGGCCGGATCGCCGAGGCCGACATCCGCCAGCGGCTGATGGCGTACTACACGAGGATCCAGATCCTTCGGATCAATGGGCTCCGCAACCTGACGTCCGCGCTCACGGGCTCGAAGGACATGGGCACGATCGCGCTCGGGGCGACGAACAAGATGTTCTGGTCGGAGATGCACCAACGGGCGATGGAGCTGGCGCTCGACATCTGGGGTCCCGAGGCGATGCTGATCGACAGCGGACCCGACGGCGGATCGTGGCCCGGCTCGGGCCGTGACAAGCGGCGCGAGGGCTACCCGGTCAGCCCGATGATGTCGGCGTTCTTCTTCTCGCGGTCCGAGACGATCTGGGGCGGCACCAGCCAGATCCAGCGCAACATCGTCGGCGAGCGCGTGCTCGGCCTGCCGAAGGAGCCCAAGCCGGCCTGACGGCGCCGGCGGCCGGACGCGAGCCGCCCGTCATCTATCGTCGGCCGGGGATGGACGAACTGCTCACCGAATCGGGTGCGCCGCGCGAGATGGCGCGGGCGTTGATGGCGCTCATCGATCGGATCGGCGAGGACGAGCTGCGCGAGCGCCAGCAGATCGCCGAGCTCGACATCCGCACGATGGGGATCACGTTCACGGTGTACTCCGAGGGCGAGAACATCGACCGAGCCTGGCCGTTCGACATCATCCCGAGGGTCATCGACGGCGGCGAGTGGGATCGCGTCACCGCCGGCCTGTCCCAGCGGCTGCGGGCGCTGAACATGTTCATCGACGACCTCTACAACGACCAGCGCGTCATCGCCGACGGGGTGTTCCCGGCCGATCTGCTCGAGGCGTCGGCCAACTTCCGCCCGGAGTGCCGCGGCGTGCACCCGAAGCACGGCGTGTGGGCCCACATCTCCGGCACCGATCTGGTCCGCGACGACGACGGCCTCTTCTACGTGCTCGAGGACAACCTGCGCGTGCCGTCGGGCGTCAGCTACGTCATCGAGAACCGCGGCGTCGCCAAGCGGGCGTTCCCCGAGCTGTTCGCCCGCCAGCGGATCCGGCCGGTCGACGGCTACACCGACGAGCTCAACCGGCTGCTCTCGTCGCTCGCTCCGGACGGTGTCGACGACCCGCTGCTCGCGGTGCTCACGCCGGGCATCTTCAACTCGGCGTACTTCGAGCACTCGTTCCTCGCCGAGCGCATGGGCGCCGAGCTCGTCGAGGGTGCCGACCTGACGGTCGGCGACGACGACTGCGTGTACATGAAGACCTTCGACGGGCTCGAGCGCGTCGACGTGATCTACCGCCGCATCGACGACCTGTTCCTCGACCCCGAGGCGTTCCGGCCCGACTCGATGCTCGGCGTGCCTGGGCTGATGCGGGCGTGGAAGGCCGGCAACGTCGGCCTGGCGAACGCGCCGGGCGCCGGGGTCGCGGACGACAAGGTCGTCTACGCGTGGGTGCCCGACGTCATCCGGTACTACCTCGGTGAGGAGCCGCTGATCGCGAACGTGCCGACGTACCGGACGATGTACGACGACGAGCGACGATTCGTCCTCGACAACATCGGCGACCTCGTCGTGAAGCCGGCCAACGAGAGCGGCGGCTACGGGATCGTCATCGGCAACCGGGCGACGCGCCAGCAGCTCGACGATGCGGTGGCGGCGATCGAGTCCGATCCGCGCAACTGGGTCGCGCAGCCGATCCTGTCGCTGTCGACCGTCCCGACGCTCGTCGACGACGGCGTCGAGTCACGCCACGTCGACCTGCGCCCGTTCGTGCTCACCGGTGCGACGAGCTATGTCACCCCCGGCGGGCTGACACGGGTCGCCCTGCCGAAGGGGTCGCTCGTCGTGAACTCGTCCCAGGGCGGCGGCAGCAAGGACACGTGGATCGTCGACGGCCGCTATGCGTTCGACGGCGACGGCGACGGCGACGGCGACGGCCGCCGGTCGCAGTTGCAGTCGCAGAGCGGGGTGGGCGGCTGATGGCCGTCCTGCTCGCACGCAAGGCCGATCGGCTGTACTGGGGGGCGCGCTACATCGAGCGCGCCGAGGACACCGCCCGCGTGGTGCGCGCCTACAACGATCTCGTCGTGGACTACCCGAGTCACGAGCTGCTGCGATGGGAGCCGCTGGCCGCGCTCGCCGGCTCGAACACGGTGCTCGACATCCCCGAGTCCGACCCGGCCGGCGAGATCACCGTCCTGCGCCATCTGCTCGCCGACCGCGTCAACGCGAGCAGCATCGTGTCGTCGGTCGGGGCAGCGCGCGAGAACCTGCGCACGACGCGCGAGGTGATGCCGCGCGAAGCGTGGCAAGCGGTCAACCAGCTCTCGCAGTACGTCGACGCCACCGCGGTCGGCGCCGTCGAGCGCCAACTCCGCGACCGGTTCCTGCTCCGTGTCGTCGAGGTCAGCCGGCGACTCGACGGCGTGCTCGAGTCGACGATGACCCGCTCGCCCGAGTACCGCATGCTGCGTCTCGGCCGGCTCGTCGAGCGGGCCGACATGACCACCCGCGTCCTCGGCGTCGCCGCCGCCGGACTGCTCCAGCTCGCCGAGACGAACCACGAGGAGCTCGTGCACGACGAGGTGCGCTGGATGAGCGTGTTGCGCTCGGTGTCGGCGCTGCAGATGTACCAGCGGGCGGTGCGCGGCCCGATCGACGGTCGCGCCGTCGTCCGGTTCCTGCTCTTCGAGAGCGACTTCCCGCGCTCCGTGCAGGGCTGCCTGCTCGAGATCCGCGCCGTGCTCGACGCGCTCCCGAAGCCCGGGCCGGTGGTCGAGGTCCTGTCCGCGACCGAGGAGGCACTGCACCGATCCGACCCCTCGGCGCCGGAGGGCCGCGAGCTCGACCGGTCGATGGACGCGGTCCAGAACGCGATCGCCGACCTCGACCGAGCGATCCACGGCCGGTATGTCGCCTCGTTCCTCTGAACGGATCGGCTGTGGCATCGGTCACCCGGCGCCGGGCGAGTGCCGAACTCCCCGCCGAGCGGGTAGGCAATGGGCCGTGAGGAGTCGGCGGCGATGACGATCGCGGGCGCATCCGGGCTGCTGCCCGCTCCCTCCGACCTGGTCGGTCGGCTGGTCGGCGCGACCGATCTCGCCGATCGCCAACAGCGCGCCGACCGGCTCCTGGCGGCCGACGGCGCAGGCCACCTGGTGCACGACCTGCCGGTGCGCGCCGACGGACGGCCGGTCACGATCGAGAGTCGCCCGTGGCGCGTCGACCCGATCCCGCTCGTCGTCGACGCCGCGACGTTCCGGTGGCTGTCGCTCGCGGTCGCCGAGCGGATGGAGGCGCTCGAAGCCGTGATCGCGGATCTGTACGGCGCCCGCGCCCTCGTGCGCGAGCGGATCGTGCCGGCCGAGGCCCTCGCCGGCACCGATCGCTACCGGCTGCACGCGGTGAACTCGGCGCCGCGGCGCTGGCTCACGACGTACGCGGTCGACTTCGCGCTCGACACCGACGGCGTGTGGTCGGTCGTCCAGGACCTCACCGACGCGCCGCCGGGGCTCGGCTACGCGCTGCTCGACCGGTCGGTGATGGCTCGCGTCTGGCCCGACGTGATGGCCGGGGCCGACATCGCCTCGCTGCTGCGCTATCCGGGTTCGGTCCGCCGGGCGCTGGCGGGGGCCAGCCCGTCCGCCAGCCCGCGCATCGTCCTGTACTCGGGCGGGATCGATCACCCGTCGTACGTCGACCACTCGTACCTCGGCGTGCAGCTCGGCATCAACCTCGTCGAGGGCGCGGACCTCGTCGTGCGTCAGCGTCGCGTGTGGTTGCGCACCCTCGACGGTCTCGAACCGGTCGACGTGCTGTACCGCCGCCTCGAGGATCCGCGGGTCGATCCACTCGAGGCGGGCGCACGCGGCTCGGTCGGGGTGCCCGGCCTCTTGCAGGCCGTGCGCTCCGACGGCGTCAGCCTGGCCAACGCCCACGGCAGCGGCGTCGTCGAGACGCCGGACGTGTGGACGTGTCTCGACGACGCCTTCGCCCGGCTGCGCCCGCTCGAACAGGCGATCGCGCCCTGGCAGCCGGGCACCGCGCTGGCCGTGGCTCCGGTCGCCCCCGGCATCGTGGCGCCCGGCGTCACGGCGAGCCCGGTCGTCGTGCGAATGTTCGCCGTCCACGACGGCGAGTCGGTGACCGTGCTGCCGGGCGGCACCGGTCGGGTTCTGGCACCGGGTGACGACCCCCGTCTGCCGACGGCGTGCGTGGCCAAGGACGTGTGGGTGCTCGGCCAGACGACCGCGCCGGCGATCGGACGGCGACTGCCCCAGGTCGACTTCGGCCGCTCGGTCGCGACGCGCGCCGCGGATGCTCTGTACTGGACGAACCGTTCGGCCGAGCGGGCCGAGGCGATGGCGCGGACGATGCGGATCGTGTCGTCGCGGATCGAGCAGGACCCCGGGCTCGTCGGGCTCGACGGTGGAGCTTGGGCCGAGCGGATGCGCCGCCTTGCGGCGTCGGTGCGGCGCGGCGACATCGGCCGGCCGGCGCCCGATGCGGAAGCGCCCGACCTCGACGCGCTCGAGGCCGCGCTCGCGCTCGTCGGCGAGGCGGTCGCCCACGAGATCGGTGCGCTGCTCACCGAGGCCACGACCGTGCGCGAGTACCTGTCGGTCACGACCGGGCGGGTGCTCGCCCACCTCGCCGAGTTGCGGTCCTCGCTCCAGGGACGTGCGACGATCATCGACGACCTGGACGCACTGCTCGCCGACTTCGCCGCGTTCGCCGGGCTGTGGCAGGAGAGCACGGTGCGCGGGCCGGCGTGGCGGATCGGCGACACCGGCCGGCGGCTCGAGCGCTGCCTCGTCGTGCTCGACCTCCTCGCCGGCGTGATCGAGCCCGGACACGCGATCGACGGTCCGACGTCCGACGTCGACGCC
>JBFHJC010000190.1:0-5799 GCA_041596155.1 Ilumatobacter sp.
CCTGTCGTGCGCGACCTGCCACTCAGCCCGACGGCGCGGGAGAGCTCGGCGATCAGGTACTCACGGTCGCGCTCCGCCAGCTCGATCCGGCCGAGGTCGTTGGCTCGTCGGGCGTCCTCGATGTCCTCGTCGATCTCGCCGAGGCGGCGGCGGTAAGCCGCACGCGCCTCGTCGTCGAGCATCGGGAGGCCCGTGTCTGCCGGCTGAGCCGATGCGGGCACCTCCGCTGACACGTGCTCCGGCCGCAGCACTCCGTGTTCGGCGGCGACGAGGTCGAGGACGTGGAACTCGCGTCCTGGCGCGGCGAGCAGTCGTGTGATGTACCGGAACCCCTTGAGGTCCTTCAGCGTGGCGGTTGCCCCGTCGAACTCGACGATGCGCATCCGGCCGTCCCGGGCGAACGTTGCCGTCGGTGTGAGTCCGGGTGATCGTCGACTCGGTGGCGGCGCCGAATCGTCGGCTGCAACTCCCGCACGGCGGGCCGCTCCGAACGCGGCGAGGCCGGATGCGGCGGATCGTCGCTCGAGATGGGCGGATTCGCTGTTCCCGCTGCGTTCGAGGGCCGCTGCGAGCACCAGGCGGGCGGTCGCAGCTTCGTAAGGTGCACCGAGGTCGGTCCACGCTTCGAGCGCGGCCCGACAGTGGCCGATCGCCGCGACCGGGTCGCCGTCCAGCAGATCAGCGCGACCGGCCGCCAACCGTGACCAGGCGCTGACGAACCCGCCGGGGAAGCGGTCGGCGATCGAGGCGAGCCGAGTCGCCGCGTCGCGGCACGCCTCCGCATTCCCGCGTGCGTACTCGATCTCGGACTGAGCGTCGAGGAGCGGAGCCAACCGAAGGTCACCGAACGGAGGGCGCTCCTTCGATGGGCTGTCGAACGGGTGGGCGATCGCATCGGCGATCATCTCCGAGGCCGCGTCGGCGTCGCCCTGCTCGAGCCGCAGCAGGGCCAGGCCGGGTTGTGGTGACCAGGCGTGCTGGTGGGCCTCGAGGAAGGCGTCCTCGGCGCCCGCCAGGTCGCCGCGCCGCAGCCGGATGTTGCCGAGCTCGACCAGCGGCCACCCGTATTCGCGCCGCATCCACGGCCGCAGCTCTTCGCATGCGCCAAGGGCCTCCGCTTCGGCCTCATCGCACGGGCCGGAAATGCGAAGCACCTCGGCTCGGTGCACCCGGCATCGGCCGTGGATGCCACCGAACGCGGCGCCGTGGCGCCACCGCTCCATCACCTCGGTCCACTCGCTCGCCATGTCGTGGCGACCGAGGCCTTGGGCCGCGCAGATCAGCTCGCAGTACATCATCCCCGTCGTCAGCGGGTCGGCGCGACCGGTCATCAAGAACGCGCCGACCTCCTCCAGTTGGGCCAGCCCACCCTCGAGGTCTCCGTCGTAGATGCGGACACGGGCCGAGCTGACTCGGCCGATCACGATCGCCGGGTCGGTCCCGGTCGCCTCGCCGAGCTCGATCGCTCGCGCCGACCACTCCCGTGCGGCGTCGAGATCGCCGCACATGAACCGCTCGTAGGTCCGCGTCATGGCGATCAGGGCGTGAGCCGGCGTGACGGTCTTCGGGTCGAGCAACCGGTCGGCTGTGCGCAGCCAGCCGCGGACCGGCGCCATCAGGCCCGTGTCCATCATCAGGAACATCGCGACCATCGCGGCCGCCTGCGCAGCGGCGACGCGGTCCCCTCGATCGAGCTCGTGGGCGTGGAGCTCCTCCCACGCCTGCACCGCGGCCTCGAACTCCCCGGCTCCGTAGGCGGCCCGGGCCCGCAGCTCGAGTGCGGCCGAGCGGTCGGGGGCGTCGTGGTCGTCGATGAGGGCCAGTGCCTCGAGGGCGTTCGCCCAGTCGCCGCGCTCGAGCGCCGCGCGCGCCGAGGAGAGATCGCCCGTCATTGTCACAGTGTGACAGCGGATGTCGCGCCTTGTCGTTGTCGCGCCGAACGGTGCGTGGGGGACGCCCGGAAGATCCGGGCCACAAGGAGGAACACCGATGGGACCCATCGACCAGCTCACATCCATCTTGCCCGAGGTCTGTGATCTCGTGGACCGCATCGAGCCCGGCCAGCTCACGGCACCGACGCCGTGCGAACGCTTCGACGTCCACGGCGTGCTCGACCACATGATCACGCTGGGCGGCTCGTTCGCCTATCTCTTCCGCGGCGAGGAGCCGCCCCCGACGGAAGCGCCCGCGGTGTACGGACGCGTGCCGGCGACCGAGTTCCGCACCGCGATGACCGACCTGCTCGACGCGATTCGATCCGACGGGGCACTCGACCGGAAGATCCCGACGGCGCTCGGGACGATGGACGGTGAGACGTTCGCCCGCCTGGTCGCGTTCGACGGCCTCGTGCACGGATGGGATCTGGCGGCGGCCACCGCCGTGCCGTATCGCGTCGACCCCGACGTGGTGACCGCCGTTGCCGCGTTCGCCCACGACGCAATCTCCGACGACCTTCGCGACGGGGATCGCTTCAAGTCGCCCACCGAGGCACCCGGTGACGCCTCGCCGATCGAGCGGCTCGCGGCGTTCAGCGGACGCACGGTCGAGAACCGGTGGCGGCGCAGCGCGGTCGCGATCCACATCGACAAGGACGACGTGCCGGTGAGGATCGACGTCCCGGGAGCACGCGCCCGGCAGATCCGCGAGTTCGGTGATGCGACGGGCTACGGCACGATCGCCGGCGAGTACTTCTCGATGGGGGCCGGGACGGACATCGCGCCGCTGCTGCGTGGTCTGCACCACGACACCTGTCACGCACCCCACTGGGGGTACCTGATCTCCGGGAAGGTCGACGTCACATTCGTCGGTGGCGGGCAGTCGACCTGCGTCGGCGGTGAGATCTTCTACTGGCCGCCCGGCCACAGCGTGAGCGTCGTCGAGGACACCGAGGTCGTCCTCTTCAGCCCACAGCACGAGCACGTCGAGGTGATGGACCACATGCTCGAGGTGATGGCCGCCGGGTGACGCCGGACCGGCCCCGGGTAGCGTCGCCGGCGTGGGTGACGTCGTCGGTGTGGTGCTCGGAGCCGGTTCGTCGCAACGCCTCGGACGGCCCAAGCAGACCCTCCCGTTCGGCGGGCGGACGTTGCTCGCCCACGTGCTGGCCGACGTCGAGGCAGCGACGTCGCTCGACCACGTCGTGCTCGTGCTCGGAGGACCGCATGCCGCCGCGGCCGAGACCGGCGCGGACCCGACCCGAGCCACCATCGTCCGCAACGACGGCTACGGCAGTGGCTGCGCAGCATCGCTGCTCGCCGGACTCGACGCAGCCGGCCACTGCGACGCGATCGTCATGCTCCTCGGCGACATGCCGGGCGTCGATGCCCGCGTGATCGACCGCGTCGTCACGGCCTGGCGCGCAAGTCCGACATGGGCGGCGGTCACGTCCTATCGCGGCGAGCTCGGCCACCCGTTCGTGTTCTCGCCGGAGGCGTTCCCGACCCTGCGTGCGCTGCACGGCGACAAGGCGGTGTGGAAGATCGTCGACCGGGAACCGGAATCGCGCGTCGCCCCGATCGCCGTCGACGCACCGTTGCCCCGCGACGTCGACACGTGGGACGACTACGAGGCGGTGCACGCCGCGTTCGGGTTCGATCCCGCCGAACGAGACCTGAGCGTCGCCCCAGGTAGCGCTGCGCACGACGCCTGAGTACTGTCACCCGTCGGGGGGATCAACAGGCCGAAGGGGGTCTGACATGTTTCCGTCGGCGTTCGACTACACGGTGGCGCATTCGCTCGACGAGGCGATCGCGGCCAAATCCGCAGGTGGGGAGGAGACCCGCTTCCTCGCGGGCGGCCAGAGCCTCCTGCCGATGATGAAGGTCCGACTCGCCAGCCCGGCGAAGCTCGTCGACATCAACCGGATCCCAGGACTCGATTCGATCGAGCGGTCGAACGGCCACCTGCGGGTCGGGGCGCTCGCCCGCCACGCCGACGTGGCCGCGTCCGACCTCACGGCAGGCGCCGTCGCAGCGGCGGCGCAGTGGATCGCCGACCCGCTCGTGCGCAACCTCGGCACCCTCTGCGGGTCGGTGGCACACTGCGACCCCGAGGGCGACTGGAACACCGTGCTGCTCGCCGTCGGTGCCGACGTCGAGGCCCAAGGGCCGAACGGCACCCGCACGATCGCCATCGAGGACTTCGTCGTCGACATGTTCACCAACGCGCTCGCCGACGACGAGATGGTCACCGCGGTGAACATCCGAGTGCCCGCGGGCCGATCCGGCGGCACCTACCTCAAGCTCGAACGCAAGATCGGCGACTACGCGTCCGTCGCTGCCGCGACCCATCTCGAGCTCGGTGACGACGGCGCGATCAGCCGGGCGGGCATCGCCCTCACGTCGGTGTTCCCGCACAACCTCAAGGTGCCGGCCGCGGAGCAAGTGCTCGTCGGCCGGCAACCCGGCGGCGACCTGTTCGCCGAGGCGGCGGAGGCTGCGGCGCAGGCCTGCGACCCACAATCCGACGTGCGCGGCTCGGCCGACTGGAAGCGGCAGGTGGTGCGCACCTACGTCCGACGTGGCCTGGCCACGGCACTCGAGCAGGCGACGGCCTGAGGAGGCGATCATGGAGATCACCGTCACCATCAACGGCACCGCCCGCACCGACGACGTCGAGCCCCGCCGGCTCCTCGTCGACTACATCCGCACCGTCGCCGGCCTGACGGGCACCCACATCGGGTGCGACACGACGAGCTGCGGCGCCTGCACCGTCCTCGTCGACGGCACACCGATCAAGTCGTGCACGATGCTCGCTGTCCAGGCCGACGGGCGCCAGGTCACCACGGTCGAGGGGCTCAAGACCAACGGCCGGCTGCACCCGATCCAGGAGGCGTTCCGTCAGGAGCACGGCCTCCAGTGCGGCTTCTGCACGCCCGGCATGATGCTCGTCGGCGCCAACCTGATCGAGCAGAACCCGACCCCGAGCGAGGACGACATCCGCTGGGCGATCTCGGGCAACCTCTGCCGCTGCACCGGCTACATCAACATCGTGAAGTCCATCCAGGCCGCCGCGGCCGCGAGCGAGAGCTGAGTGCCGACATGACGACCATCGAACAGCCCACCACGCCGGTCGAGATCGGCGGCATCGGGCACAGCGTCCGCCGGCTCGAGGACGCCCGCCTCATCGAGGGCCGCGGCCGGTTCCTCGACGACATCACGCTGCCCGGCATGCTCCACATGGCGATCGTCCGCTCGCCGTACGCCCACGCCCGGATCAACGGCATCGACGCCGCTGCGGCGCAGGCGGTCGAGGGCGTGATCGCCGTCGTCACCGGCGCCCTGATGGCCGAGCACAACCTCGCGTGGATGCCAACGCTGTCGGGCGACACCCAGGCCGTACTGGCCACCGACAAGGTCAGGTACCAGGGCCAGGAGGTGGCGGCGGTGATCGCCACCGACCCGTACGTCGCACTCGACGCCGTCGACCTGGTCGAGGTCGACTACGAGCCGCTGCCGGTGATCACCAACCCGCAGCAGTCGCTCGTCGACGGTGCGGTGCTCATCCGCGACGAGAAGGAGGGACAGACCGACAACCTCGTCTACGAGTGGGAGGCCGGCAACGCCTCGCTGACCGAGGAGGCCTTCGCCAAGGCCGACCGCGTCGTGTCGATCGAGACGCACTACCCGCGGTCGCACCCCTCGCCGCTCGAGACGTGCGGCTGCCTCGCCGACGTCGACTCGGTCACCGGTCAGGCGACGATCTACCTCACGTCGCCGGCGCCGCACGCCCACCGCACCCTGTTCGCGATGGTCGCCGGTCTGCCGGAGCAGAAGATCCGCATCATCAGCCCCGACATCG
>JBFHJC010000191.1:0-5728 GCA_041596155.1 Ilumatobacter sp.
GCGAGGGCGTCACCGAGGTCACGCTGCTCGGGCAGAACGTCAACTCGTACGGACGCGACCTCCAGCTCGCCGCCCGCCAGGCCGGCGACACCGAGGCCCGCCTCCGGCCGCTGTTCGCCGACCTGCTGCGCGACGTCGGCGCCGTCGACGGCATCCGCCGCGTGCGCTTCACGAGCCCGCACCCGAAGGACATGCGGCCCGAGACGTTCGCCGCGATGGGTGAGACCGTCGCCGTCTGCGAGCACCTGCACTACCCGCTCCAGTCGGGCAGCGACCGCGTCCTCGCCCTGATGCACCGCGGCTACACCGCCGAGCGCTACCTCGACCGCCTCGCCGAGGCCCGCCGCGCCGTGCCCGACCTCGCCGTGTCGACCGACATCATCGTCGGCTTCCCGGGCGAGACCGATGCCGACTTCGAGCGCACGCTCGAGGTGGCAGCGGCCGCCGAGTACGACGACGCCTACACGTTCATCTTCTCGCCCCGCCCGGGCACCGAAGCCGCCGACATGGAGGCCGACTTCGTCGACCCGGTGGTGGCCGGGGAGCGGTTCGGGCGCCTGCGGGTCGTGATCGAGCGGTCGGCGCTGCTGCACAACCAGGCGCGCGAGGGGCGCATCGAGGAGGTGCTCGTCGAGGGCCCGTCGAAGAAGCGGCCCGACGTGATCACGGGGCGCACCCGCCAGAACAAGCTGGTGCACTTCGCGCCGCCGCACCCGATCCGCACCGGCAGCTACGCGTCGGTCGAGGTCACCCGCGGCGCCCCGCACCACCTCGAAGGGCGCTTCGTCGAGCTCGTCGCCGAGCCCAGCCACAAGCTCCGCATCGCCGTCGCCGCGCTGTGATCCGGGTTGCCGTCGTGGGCCCGACGGCGTCGGGGAAGTCGGCCGTCGCGATGGCGGTCGCCGAGCAGCTCGGCGACGTCGAGCTCGTGTCGGTCGACTCGATGCAGGTCTACCGGAGCATGGACGTCGGGACCGCCAAGCCGACCACGTCCGAACGTGAGCGGGTGCGTCACCACCTGATCGACCTCGTCGATCCGTCGCACGATTTCACGGTCGCCGAGTTCCAGGCGGCCTACCGCTCGGCGCTCACCGAGATCGCCGCGCGTGGCAACCGAGCGGTGCTCGTCGGCGGCACGGGCCTCTACCACCGTGCGGTCATCGACGACCTCGACCTGCCGGGTGACTGGCCCGACATCCGCGACCGGCTGCTGGTGGAGGCCACCGCTGTCGGTCCAGAGGCGCTCTACGCCCGGCTCGCCGCCATCGACCCGGCCGCCGCCGAGAGGATGGAGCCGACCAACACCCGCCGGATCGTCCGGGCGCTCGAGGTGTGCGAGGGGAGCGGTCGCCCGTTCAGCTCCTTCGGCCCCGGCCTCGACGCCTACCCGCGCTCGCCGGTCGCCCAGGTCGGGCTGCGCTGGGACCGTGCGGTCCTCGCCGAGCGCATCGAACGTCGGGTGCACCAGATGATCGCCGACGGCCTGGTGGACGAGGTGCGCCGGATTCGCGACACGACCGGGTTCTCCCGCACCGCCGGCCAGGCCCTCGGCTACAAGGAGCTGCTCGACCATCTCGCCGGCGAGTGCACCCTCGACGACGCGGTCGCGCGGGTGATCGTCCGCACCCGTCAGTTCGCCGTCCGCCAGGAGCGCTGGTTCCGCCGCGACCCGCGGGTGGCGTGGATCGACGTCGAGGCCGACCCGGTCACCGACGCGCTGCCGGCGGTCCTCGACGCGTTCCAGCGGTCCGACTGATTCTGTGGCAGCCATCGGCGCGTCGGGTGGTCTGATGGCTGCCGTTGAATTCCGTCGGGTGTGGGACCACGGCCGGGTGGAAGGTCGGGACGTGGCCCGTGGGCGCGTACGCTGGTGCTGCTCCGCGCATGACCAGACTCACGCTCACCAAGCACCACGGACTCGGCAACGACTTCCTCGTCGCGTTCGACCCCGGCGTCGACGATCTGCCGGCACTGGCGCGTCGCGTGTGCGACCGCCGGCGCGGCATCGGCGCCGACGGGCTGCTGGTCGCCACCGTCGTCGACGGCTACGACGCTCGGATGGTCCTCTACAACGCCGACGGCAGCCGGGCCGAGATGAGCGGCAACGGCATCCGCTGCTTCGCCCAGGCACTCGCCGACCGGCGCGGCGACCTCGCCGACCAGCGGATCCTCACCGACGCCGGCGAGCGCGTCGTGACCCTCCGGGCCACCGAGGCGCCCGACACCATCCTCGCCAGCGTCGACATGGGTGCCGTCGAGGCGATCGACGCCCCGGCGAACTGGGGTGATCTCGGCTGCCATCCCGACCGCCCCGTCGTCCACCTCAGCCTCGGCAACCCGCACGCGGTCGTCGGCGTCGACGACGTCGACGTGGTCGACCTGCTGGCCCTCGGCACCCGCGTGCCTCAGATCAACCTCGAGGTCGTCGCCCCGCGTGAGCGCCGCGACGAGATCCGCATGCGCGTGCACGAACGCGGTGCCGGCATCACGGAGGCGTGCGGCACCGGCGCCTGCGCCGCGGCCCACGCTGCCGCCGGATGGGGTCTGGCCACGCCGCTCGACGGCAAACTGACCGTCGTGATGGACGGCGGAACTGCGACAGTGGAGCTCGACACCCCCGAGCCAGGGCACGTCACGCTCACCGGCCCGGCCACGTACGTCGCGACGATCGAGATCGAACGGTGAACACCCCCTACCACGAGGCGCTCGGCGCCACCCTCATCGACCGCACGGTCCGCGAGAAGATCGTCCTCGTCGGCGTGGCGCTGCCCGGCCAGGACGAGGACGCGGTCGACGCCAGCCTCGACGAGCTCGAGCTGCTCGTCGACACCGCCGGTGCCGACGTGGTCGCCCGCATGGTCCAGCGCCGGGAGGCGCCCGACCACACCTGGTACATCGGCAAGGGCAAGGTCGAGGAGCTCAAGGCGGTCTGCCTCGGCGTCGACGCGGACACGATCGTGTTCGACAACGAGCTGAGCCCGGCCCAACAGTTCAACCTCGAAAAGGAGCTCGGCCGCACTGCGATCGACCGCACCGCGGTCATCCTCGATATCTTCGGCCAGAACGCCCACACGCTCGAGGGCAAGGCACAGGTCGAGCTGGCGCTCTTGCGCTACCGCCTGCCGCGCCTGCGCCGCGGCAAGGGCGCCAAGCTCGCCCAGCAGCGCGGCGGCGTCGGCGCCCGCTTCGGTGGCGGCGAAACCCGCATCGAGGTCGACCGCCGCCGGATCATGCGGCGTATCACCAAGCTCGAGTCCGACCTGAAGTCGCTCGCCGCCACGCGTGACCTGCAGCGCAAGAGCCGGCGCCGCAGCGGCCTCGCCAACGTGGCGATCGTCGGGTACACGAACGCCGGGAAGTCGACCCTGCTCAACCGGCTCACCGACGCCGGCGTGCTCACCGAGGACCGGCTGTTCGCCACCCTGGATCCGACGACCCGCCGTCTGGCGCTGCCCGGTGGCGAGCCGGTGCTGCTCACCGACACGGTCGGCTTCGTCCGCAACCTGCCCCACGGCCTCGTCGAGGCGTTCAAGGGCACGCTCGAGGTCGCTGCGCTCGCCGACTACCTCGTGCATGTCGTCGACGCCAGCGCCGCAGATCCCGACGGCCAGGTCGCCGCCGTCCGGGAGGTCCTCGGCGAGATCGGCGCCGACCAGGTCCCCGAGCTGATCGTGTTCAACAAGGCCGACCTGGCGCCGGGGGAAGCCAAGGAGCTGGTGATCGACCAACCCGGCTCGGTCGCCATCAGCGCGCTCAGCGGCGAGGGCATCGACCGGTTCCTGCGCGCCCTCGCCGACCGGCTGCGCAGCTTGTCGGCCGTCGTCGAGCTCGCGATCCCGTACGACCGCGGCGACGTGCTCGCCTCGGTGCACCGCGAGGGCGAGGTCGTGTCGACCACCGAGGCCGCGGACGGCTTCCGCGTCCGGGCGCGGCTGTCGGAGGCGTCGGTCGGCCGCTTGTCGGAGTTCGTGGTCGACGCCGGTGGCCGTTCATGACGCAGCGGTCGACGACCCGCCCGACCCAGCCGTTCGTGCCGCCGCCGTACCCGTACGACCGCCTCGATCGCTTCAAGCCGCTCGCCGAGGAGCTCGACGGCGGCCTGGTGGACTTCTCGATCGGCACCCCATTCGATGCTCCACCGCCGGCCGTCGTGGCCGCGCTGAGCTCATCGGGCTCCGAGCGCTCGTACCCTCCGAGCATCGGTACCGCGGACCTGCGTGCCGCAGTGGCACGCTGGCTCGACCGCCGGTTCGACGTGGCCGTCTCTCCGGGCTCGATCGGGGCGTGCGTCGGCACGAAGGAGTTCGTCGCCACGCTGCCGCAGTGGTTGCGGCTGCGGCGGCCCGATCTCGACACCGTCCTGTACCCGGCCATCTCGTACCCCACGTACGAGATGGGCGCGACGCTGGCCGGCTGTCGCGCCGTGCCGGTGCCGATGTCGCCGACCGGTGGCCTCCAGCTCGACGCCGTCGACCCGTCCGACAGCGCTCGGGCGCTGGCGCTCTGGGCCAACAGCCCTGGCAACCCGAGCGGCGTGCTCGACGACCTCGGCGCGGCGGCGCAGTGGGGGAGAGCGCACGGCGTACCGGTCTTCTCCGACGAGTGCTACGTCGAGTTCACGTGGAACGGCGTCGGGCGCTCGATCCTCGAGCACGGCACCGACGGCGTCGTCGCGGTGCACTCGCTGTCGAAGCGCTCGAACCTCGCCGGTGCCCGCGTCGGGTTCTACGCCGGTGACGCCGAGCTCGTCACCTACCTGCAGGAGGTGCGCAAACACGTCGGGATGATGGTGCCGGGGCCGGCGCAGGCCGCCGGAGTGGTGGCCCTCGATGACGATGAGCACGTCGAGCGTCAGCGCGCCGTGTACCTCCACCGGCTGCGTCGCACCGCCGAGGTGCTGAGCGAGTGGGCGGAGCTCGAGATCGCGCTGCCCGGCGGCGGCTTCTACCTGTGGTTCCACGTCGGCGACGCGTGGGCGTTCACCGAGCGGCTGGCCCGCGAGGGAGGCGCCCTCGTGAGCCCGGGCGAGTTCTACGGCGAAGCCGGTGCCGAGTACGTGCGCGTCGCCGTGGTACAACCTGACGAACGGATCGAGTTGGTCGCCGAACGCCTCGGCGTCTGACCTACCCGGCCGAGTGTGGGCCGCGGCACGAGACAGCGAGGGACATGAGCATCAAGTCGAAAGGACGCGGGACGGCGGCGACGTTCGGTCTGCTGCTGCTCTTCGCCGGTGCGGTCGGGGCGCTCTTCTTGTACGCCGCGTCGGTCCGACGGCCCGGCCAGACGATCGACGGGTTCGCCCGAGCGCCGGTCGGGTGCACGACTCGCATGGAGTTCTCCGACGTCGGCGCGTTCTACGTGTTCGAGGAGGTGGGCGGGGTCGTCACCCTGCCGGAGGGGGAATGCGTGCCCACGTCGACGCCGGGCGCCCCCTTCGCGGTCGAGATCGCGGGCCCGGCGACGGTGGACGAGACGGTGGACGAGTCGCTGACGTACGACGACGATGGCCGCGTCGGTTCGTCGCGTCTGCGCATCGACATCGATCAGCCCGGCCAGTACGCGGTGTCGGTCGACGGCCGGGATCCGGCGATCGTCGCGGCGATCGGGCGCGACCCCGACGACGGGGTCGACGATCTGCGCCGCCAGGCGATCACCGTCGGGGTGATCGGCATCACCCTCGGTCTGGTCCTGCTGCTGCTCGCCGGGTGGCGGTCGAAGAAGGCGGCGA
>JBFHJC010000192.1:0-5711 GCA_041596155.1 Ilumatobacter sp.
CGGCGACCCGCCGCGCGAGCGCCGGTGCCATCACGATCGTCTCGGTCGCCAGCGGCGCCGGGTCGCCGATCTGCACCTCGGCGAACCCGACGGGGCTCAGGCCGCCGTATCCCGGGCGGCGCCCGGCGCTCGTCTCCCACACCCGCAACGTCACCGTCTCGATCGACGAGACGCCGAGGTCGATCGTCTGGCCCGGGGCACCGATCGACTCGGGCCCGAGTTGGTAGCGGCGGAACTCGCCGCCGTCGACCGCCACGTCGAGCTCGGTGATGTGGCGGTTCGGCCGCAGCGTCGTCGGCTGCACGAGGGTGATCGCGCCGGTCGCCACCGGGGCGGGCAGGTCGACCGTCAGCGACTCGCCGCGGGCATCGGTGAACGACCCGGTGCGCCACGCTGTCGTCGGGTCGCCGTCGACGGCGTGTACGGCACGGTCCTCCGAGTGGTACGAGATCGGGTTCCCGTAGCTCGTCGCGGTCGCCCGCACCCCGGCCTGCCGGGCGGTCGTGAACGAATCGACGGGCGCCTCGGGGAAGATCTCGAGACGGGCGTCGGACGGGTCCTGGGTGAGCCCGTCACCGCCCACCTGCTCGGTCATGCCGCGGTTGTCGCGGATCGTCTTCCAGCGCCGCGCCGCCAGGCGGTTGCCGTCGCTCAGCACGATCTCGCCGCCGGCCGCGAGTGCGCCGGCGAGTGCGTCGTCGCCGGTGGCGGCCTCGTACAGCACGACCCGGTCGGCCGGCAGCAGGCCGGCGGCGCCGAGATCGACCAACGCCTCGCCGTCGCCACCCACGATCATCGGCGCGGACGCCGAGCGGGTGCGCACGACACCGAGCGGGTCGACGACCGGGAGCGCCGCCACCGGCGGCGCGGGGGGAAGATCGGGTGGCAGCGTCAACTCGAGCTCGTCGATCAGCGGGAACTCCTCGCTCGCGACGTTCGGCGTCGGCGGGCCGAACTCCACGGGCGCCTCGAAGCCGGGCGCCGACGTCACGAAGGCCCACAGCTCGTCGGGCCGCGGCGTGCGGTAGCGCTCGTACTCGAGGTCGCTCTGCACGATCACGTCGCCGGCCCCGAGCAGCCGCGCGACCGGAGCCAACGCCTCGGGGTCGAGGAGTCGCTCCTGGAGCCGCCGGTCGAGCGCGACGAGCAGGTCGGCCGCAGCGTCCGGGCTGAACGCCACCAGCTCGCGGACGGCGACCGGTCGTTCGATCAGCCCCGGCAGGATGTGGTCGATCGTGTTGCCCCACCGGTGCGCCGAGAAGTCGGCACCGGGCACGACGAGCACCCGATGGTTCGGGTCGCCGGCGTTGAGGTGGTCGGCCGCAGCCTGCCAGGCGGGCTGCACCGCCTCGTCGCGCGCCAGCTCGTCACCGATGTACCGGCCGGTCCACAACGACGGCACGCACAGCGCCGCCAGCGCCACGATCGCCATCGAGGCCCGCGGCCGGACGGCCCGCAGGCGCGGTGAGTCGAGGAGCACCGCCACCGACGCTGCGACGGCCAGGAGGTACATCGGCAGAGCACGGGGTGAGCTGCGCAGCGCCAGCGCGAGGCCGGTGTCGGCGATGTCGTCGCGCACGAGCGCGAGCACGCCTCCGGGACGGTCGTAGGGGTAGAAGCCGACGGTGAGCACGACGCCACCGGCGGCGAGCGCCAGGAAGTACGCGCGATAGCGCCAGCGGGCGGCGAACAGGGCGGCGACGCCGAGGCCGGCGGCGACGAACGTCGCGAGGACGAGCCAGTCCTGTTGGGTGTAGTCGACGGCCGCGCTCACCCACGGCCCGGTGCGGTCGCCGCCGTAGAACACCCAGTAGCCGAGCCCGCGCCATGCCTCCGACGCCGGCGATCCCGACGCGACCACCTCGAGCGTCTCGCTGAACTGGAGCACGTCCGCGCCGTACCGGCCCTGCACCGCCAGCGCGATCAGCCACCACAGGCACGCCAGCACGAGCGCGGTGCCGATCCTGAGCGCGGTCATGACCGCGCGCCGCAGCTCGACCTCGCGGAACACGAAGACGGCGAACGGGAACCACAGGATGACGGCGAGGCCGGCGTACAGGAGGGACGAGGCGTTCACCGAGCCGACCGTCGTGCCGAGCAGCCCGATCAGGAGCGGGTCGCGCCACCCCTCCCGACGCAGCGACCGGATGCCGAGGCCGACCAACCACGGCAGCGCCGCCCACGGGAGCACGAGCGCGGAGATGCGGGTCATGTAGGCGATCGGGTACGGCGACAGCATGTAGACGAACCCGGCGACCGTCGCCGCGCCCGTCGACCAGCCGAGCACCCGACCGAGGAAGCGCAGGCCCAGGCCGGCGCAGAGCAGGATCGTGCCGATCCACAGCCGTTGGGCGACCCAGTCGGGCACGCCGAGCTGCTCGAACGTCCAGTACCACGGCCCCATCGGCCAGAGGTAGCCGATCGACTGGTGGGTGACCGTGCCCAGCGCCCAGTCCGGGTCCCACAGCGACGACGACGCCGACAACACGCCGCCCGGGTCGAGGAACAGGTACTGCTTCGTGTCGGCGACGACCTGGCCGCGCCGCGTGAAGAGAAGGGGCAGGTACGCGGCGGCGACCATCAGCGCGACCGGCCCCCATCGCCGGACGAGCTGGTCGCGGGTCACCGCGCCCTCCGCTCCGCGTCGGCGGCGAGCAGGTCGAGCAGGCCGGCGGCGGTGCGATCCCAGGTGAGTTGCGACGCGCCGGCGAGCGCCCGCTCCGATGCCGCGGACCACGTGGGCTCGTCCGTCAGGAGCTCGATGATCGCAGCTGCGAACCCGACGTGGCCCTCGCCCTCCTCGACGAGTCGGCCGCCGCCGGGCGGCATCGCGTCCCGGTGACCGACGATCGCCGATGCCACGGCAGGCGTTCCGCATGCCGCCGCCTCGGTGATCGTCATTCCCCACCCCTCCGAGGTGGACGCCGTCGCGAGAAGACGCGCCGTCTGGTACGCACGCACGAGCTCGTCGTCCGTGACGTGCCCCCTGAAGTCGACGGCGTCGGCGACGCCCAGCTCGGCCGCCAGGCGCGAGAGCGCGTCCCGTTCGGGCCCGGTGCCGACGACGACCAAGCGCGCCGTGGCGACGCGCTCGCGAGCGAGCGCCAGCGCTCGGATCACGACGTCGACCCGCTTGGCCACGGTGAGCCGGGCGACGCATACGACGACCGGCTCGCGTTCGACAGCGGTCGGCGCACGCGGCATGAACTCGGCCGCGATGCCGGGAGGCACGACGTGCACTGCCTCGGGCCGCAGCGCGGTGGCGCGCACCAGTTCGTCCGCCGAGCTGCGCGCGAGGGTTGCCACCGGGCCGTTGCGGTAGCACCACGGCGCGATCCGGCGCTCGATGAACCGCCCGGTGACGGCGATCGGTTTCGGGAACGTCGCGTCCCAGAGGTGGCCGTGGAGGTGGTGCAGGACGGTGAGCCGCGGTCCGCGCCACCACAGCGGGGACCAGGCCGGGAACCCGTTCCAGACCTCGACGAGCGCGTCGGCGCCGGCGAAGCGACGGCCGGCCCCGGCGAGGGCGATCCGTGGCACGCCGAGCTCGTAGCCGCTGCGGCGCTCGACCGAGTACCCGGCGCGCTCCGTTCGGCCCGGCGGACACGACCCGGCGACCGTGCGGCTGGCGACGTCGAGCCCGCCGGCGGCCCAGCGTCGCAACACCTCGTGGAGGTGGAGCTCGGAGCCGCCGGCAAGGTCGTCGTCGAGGTCGCGGTACGACACGACCTGGACGCGCCGGAGCCCAGCGCGGGCGGCACGATCAAGGGCGAGGTCGAGTGGCGGGGCGGTCACGGTGCGGGCGGCGCGGCACGCCAGCGAACCGCGCGACGGCGGCGAGCCTACGTCAGCGGGCCGTCACCCCCCTACACTTCGGCCCTCGATGTCGACCACCCGCCCGACCTCCCCAGCGACCGCTCGCGACCTGCCCGAGCTGACCGGCCTGCCGCGCGTGCGGCACCTCTGGAAGCTGTTCCGCAACGAGCGCGACGACCCCGAGCCGTTCTACCGCACCCTCGCCCGGGAGGCGGTCGCCGACCTCGACCGGCGCCACGGCATCACGGGTACCGACGTGCTCGATCTCGGCTGCGGCCCGGGCTGGTACACCGACGCCTTCCGAGCCGCGGGAGCATCGGCGATCGGTGTCGACGGCGACCCGGTGACCCTCGCCCGGGCGTCGATCCCCGGGCTGATCCACGCTGACGCCGGCGACCTGCCGTTCCCCGACGGCTCGTTCGACGGGGTGTTCTGCTCGAACCTGCTCGAGCACGCCCGCGACACGGCCGCGATCGTCGACGAGATCGCTCGGGTGCTCCGTCGCGGCGGGTGGGGGTACGTGAGCTGGACGAACTGGTACTCGCCGCACGGCGGGCACGACATGTCGCCCTGGCACCTGCTCGGCCCCCGCTGGGGCCCCCGTGCGTACGAGCGCTTCTTCGGCCCGCCGCCCACGAACCGGTACGGCGAAGGGCTGTTCGCCGTCCACATCGGCCCGACGGTGCGCCTCGTGCGCGACCATCCGGCCTTGGAGATCGACGTCGTCGAGCCGCGCTACTGGCCGCAGCTGCGAGCGATCTGCAAGGTGCCGGGCGTCCGGGAGGTGCTGACGTGGAACTGCGTGATCAGGGTACGGCGGACGTGAGCGAGCGCACCTTCGAGGAGGTCTGGCCCACCGCCGACCGGGCCGACGGCTGGTGCTCGGTCGATCAGGCGAGGGCGCTCTGGGAGGCCGCCCGCGACGTGCCCGCCGGCGGCCGCATCGTCGAGATCGGCAGCTACCGGGCGCGGTCGTTGATCGTGCTGGCCGCCGCCGCCGGGCCGGACGTCGAGGTCGTGGCCATCGATCCGCACGGTGGCAACGACCGGGGTCCGCAGCAGTGGACCGGTACCGCCGAAGAGGGCAACGAGGACAACGAACGGTTCTGGGCCAACCTCACGGCGGCCGGCCTCGCCGAACGCATCCAGCACGTCCGCTCGCGCTCGCAGGCCGCCCACGACGACGTCGGGCCGGTCGACTTCTTGTACATCGACGGTGCCCACGGCTTCGCCCCGGCTCGCGACGACATCGTGCGTTGGGGCGACAAGGTGGTCGACGGCGGTGTGATGGCCATCCACGACAGCTTCTCGTCGATCGGCGTCACGCTGGCGCTGATGACGACCACGTTCCCGTCGTCGCAGTGGCGCTACCTCGGTCGCGACCGTTCGCTCACCCGGTTCCGGCGCGAAGCCCTGAGCCGGCGTGACCGCGTCGTCAACCTGGCGCGCCAGGCCCTCTCGCTCCCCTGGTTCGCCGCCAACCTCGTGCGCAAGGCGCTGATCGCGACGCGGATCAGCAAGGCCGACTGGCCGTACTGACGACCACGTCCGATGCCGGTCGCGGCTGCGGCGGGTGTGTCAACGTGGTCCGGTGAGCGAGACCGAGCGAGAGCACCTCGACGTCCACGGCCACGCCCACGGCGAATCGCCACCGCTCCATGCGCTGGCCGCCCGGTTCCTGTGGCCGACCGTCGCCCTGTGCGCGGCGATCACCGTCGTCGCCGTGGTGTTGCTGTGGCCGGGGGGCGGTGACGAATTCGACGACCCGTTGCTGCTCGACGCCGACCCGATCGCCGCCGACGTGACGTCGGTGTCGCTGCTGCCGTGCTCGTACAGCCCGCTCGACGACTGTCGGGTGATCGAGTTCCTGCTGGTCGACCACCCCGTGCCCGACC
>JBFHJC010000193.1:0-5662 GCA_041596155.1 Ilumatobacter sp.
CCGACGTTGCTGCCCGCGGGCGTGCTGTCGACGATCGCCTGGGCGTCGGTCGACCAGCGGAACGCCTCGCCCTCTGGCGACAGGAACGCCGGGTTGCCGGCGGCGTTGATGCGGTCGACTGCGATCGCTGCGGCCCCCGCCGGATCGACGATCGCGTCGGCGAGTCCCTGCATCGTGGCCCGCATGAAGTCCTCGACCGCGATCGGGTGGGCGTCCAGGAAGGCTCGGCTCGTGTAGATCAGCCCGAACGAACCCGGGATGCCGGCGTCGGCGGGGTCGTAGACCTCGAAGTTGACGCCACCGCGCTCGAGCGCGCCCGGCTCGTTGCTCCGCCAGCCGGGCACCGCGTCGACATCGTCGATCGCCCAGTGTGCGAACGGGTCGAACCCTTCGAGCAGGACCGTCTCGAAGTCGTCGCCCTCGGCCAGGCCCGCCTCCTGGCGCAGCATCACGGCGACGGCCGGCGGGAGTGCCCCCTTCACCCCGATGGTGCCGCCGGCGAGATCGGAGAGCGACGCGACGCGATCGGGTTTGACCATCAGCACGTCGACGGCGACGTGGCCGTCGACCGACAGCGCGACGAGGTCGGCCTCGTTCGCAGCCGCCGCGCTGGCGAGCTCGCTGAACGAGCCCGACGACGCGAACTGGACCTCGTTGGCGGCGACGAGCGCGTAGTTCGCGGTCGAGAAGCTCGGGGTGAGCTGCACGTCGAGGCACAGATCCTCGTAGTACCCGCGTTCGTCGGCCACGATCACCTCGAGGATCGATGCCGCAGCCGCGAAGTCGAATCCCGTGTAGTAGTTGATCGTGCCCGCCGCCCGGTTCGCCTCGCAGCGATCCGCGGGGAACTCCTCACCCGCCACGACGTCGGACACGCTCCCGTCGTCGATGTTGCTGTCGTCCCCGCACGCCGCCAGCGCGATGACGGGGAGCAGCGACAGAATGGCGGCGCGAGGGCGCATGCAAGCCTCCGGGGGTCGGATGTCACGACGTGCGTTGCCGCGGTGGAACACCGGTGCACGTGCGCGGTCGAGGCTACAGAACGGGTCAGCGGCGACCGCAATCCGTCAACCGATGACGAGTCGCTGCGAGGCGTGCCAGCTCAGGAGCCGTCGTTCGAGCGTGGTCACTGCGACCAGGAGCACGACGCCGAGGAGTGCGGCGCACACGATCGAACCCCACAGGATCTCGTAGCCCCCGGTCGCGTTGAGGGTGACGCGCTTGCCGACCTCGCCGAGCCCGCCCGCGGTGGACGACGATCCGCCCTCCGCGAAGTACGCAGCCGCCAGCCCCAGCCCCGTCGCGAAGCGGGCCGCGGTGAACAGGGACGGCAGTGCCGAGGGCAACCGAAGCCGCCAGAAGACCTCCGGACGCGAGGCGTCGACCGACCGCAGGAGCTCGCGGGCCGCGACGTCCGCGGAGCGCATGCCCAGAACGGCCGCGAACGCGAACGGCGGGAACGTCACGAACGCCACCATGAACAGGATCGTCGGAGTTCCGGCCCCGAGCCACAGCACCACCGACGTGATGTAGGCCACCCACGGCGTGACCATGACGAGCACCAGCACCGGTTGCGCGGCCCACTCGAGGGGCCGGAACGCAGCGAGCGCCGCGCCGACCACCATGGCTGACAGCAGTGCGAACGACACCCCGACGACGGTGTGCCAGGCGGTCGCCCACGTCTGCTCGACCCAGAAGCGGGGATGGTCGGCCAGTTCGCTCGCGATCCGCGACGGCGGGATCAGGACGAACGGCTTGACGTCGCGGAGGCGCACCCACGTCTCCCACGCCAGAGCGAACGCGACCACGCCGGCCGTCGCCCACATCGCCGGGCTCCGCCTCATCGGCCCGCCCCCTGGTGCAGCAGGTGGCGCAACTCGGTCTCGATCGCGAAGAACGCCGGGTCGTCCTCGAGCTCGGCAGTCCGGGGGCGGGGGAGTGGCACGTCGACCACGTCCACGATCCGGCCGGGCCGGGAGGACAACACGGCCACGCGGTCCGACAAGTACACGGCCTCGGCCAGCGAATGGGTCACGAACAGCACCGCCGTGTTGAGCGGCTCGCAGAGGTCGGCCAACAGGTGGCGCATGTCGGCGCGGGTGATCTCGTCGAGGGCGGCGAACGGCTCGTCCATCAGGAGGTATGGCGCACCGAGCGCCACGGCCCGCACGAGCGCCACCCGCTGCTGCATCCCGCCGGACAGCTCGTGCGGATGAGCGCCTGCGAACTCGGCGAGGCCGACCTGATCGAGCAGCGCGTCGACGTCGGGGAGGGCCGCCGGGTTGGCGCCACGGTTGACGTCCTGCAGCAACCGGGCGTTGGCGGCGACCGTCCGCCACGGGAGCAGCGCCGGCGACTGGGGCACGAAGCCGATCCGCTTGTGCGTGCGTGCCGCCTCGGGGGTGCCGCCGTCGATGGTGACCACGCCCGTCGAAGGTCGCTCGAGGCCGCCGACCAGTCGCAGCAGTGTCGTCTTCCCGCAGCCGCTCGGGCCCAGGACGGTCACCACCTCGCCGGCGGCCACGGTCAGATCGACCGGATCGAGCGCGGCGACTGCGCCGAAGCGCTTGGAGACGTGCTCGAGCGCGATGCCCGGCGGCAGATCGGTCACGTTGCGGCAGGGTACCGGCGGCGGTTGTGAGCTGCGAGGGCGGACCCGTAGCCTTGCGGGGTCCGTCGGGGTTCCGACTCCGGCGCGATGCGAACGACCCGACCGGGTCGGCGCGACCTCCATCCCGGAAGGCAGAACACCATGGCGCTCACGCCGAAGGCAGAGATCATCGCGAAGCACGGTGCGAACGAGAACGACACCGGCTCGCCCGAGGTCCAGATCGCGCTCCTCACCGACCGCATCCAGCACCTCACCGACCACCTCAAGGTGCACGGCAAGGATCACCACAGCCGTCGCGGACTGTTGATGCTCGTCGGTCGTCGACGCCGAATGCTCGACTACTTGCGCGACATCGACGTCGAGCGCTACCGCTCCCTCATCGCCGAGCTCGGCCTCCGCCGCTGACGCCGGCCGGATCGCCCGATCGCCGCGTTCCACCGATCCGCTCGCTGCCCGAAGGCAGCTCGAGGTCGGCGCGCCTTGCGCTCACCGCCGCCTCAGCGCCGCCCCAACCTGCTCGAGAATCCTCGTCGGTCGACGCAGCGCGTCCCGACGGGCTTGGCGCGAATGACATGTCATCGTCCGGTAGCATGTTCGACGGTCGCGGAAGGTCCGCGGCCGTACAACAACGAGCGACCAGCGGGCCCCGCCCGATGAGTTGGTTGCCGGTTGCCGATTCCGCAGCGACGACGCCCTGGGGGCTGCGGGCTTGCCAACTGGGAACCGGCTCGGTCGCTCCAGAGCGACGACGACCAGCAACTCGTCGTCGGAAAGGAGCCATTCGTGGCTGACCCCATCCGCGTGTCCGGACCCATCTCAGGGTCCGAGAAGACGCTGACGTTCGAGACCGGCGTCCTCGCACCCCAGAGCCAGGGCGCCGTCGTCGCCACCATCGGCGGCACGAAGGTCCTGACGACCGCCAACGCCGCCCGCGACATCCGCCCGGGCATCGACTTCTTCCCCCTCACCGTCGACGTCGAGGAGCGGGCCTACGCGGCCGGCAAGATCCCCGGCTCGTTCTTCCGCCGTGAGGGCCGCCCGACCGAGGACGCGATCCTCACGTGCCGCCTCACCGACCGTCCGCTGCGTCCGTCGTTCGCCGACGGGTTCCGCAACGAAACCCAGATCGTGACGACGGTGCTCGGCGCCGACCAGTCCAACCCGCACGACGTGTTGTCCATCAACGCGGCGTCGGCCGCGCTGATGATCTCCGGGATTCCCTTCGACGGCCCGCTCGGGTCGATCCGCATGGCCTACAGCCAGGACGGCGAGTGGATCCCGCACCCGACCTACGAGGAGATCGAGGACTCGACGTTCGACATCGTCGTCGCGGGTCGCGAGCTCGACAACGGCGACGTCGCCGTGATGATGGTCGAGGCCGGCGGCACCGAGAAGAGCTTCTACTACTACGAAGACGGCGCCAGGAAGGTCGACGAGGCCGTGCTGGCCGACGGTCTCGAGGCCTGCAAGATCTGGATCAAGGAGTCGATCGCCCTCCAGCGCCAGCTCGTCGCCAGCGTGATCGCCACCCGCGGCCCGATCGAGCCGTTGGCGTTCAACCCGGTCATCGACTACAGCCCCGAGGTCTACAGCGCTGTCGAGGCACTCGTGAACGACGACCTCGCCAAGGCGATCACCATCGCCGGCAAGCACGAGCGCAACGCAGCCACCGACGCGGCCGCCGCCCGCGCCGTCGACACCCTCTGCGCCGAGGGCGCCGAGTTCGAGGGCCAGGACAAGATGGTCAAGGAGGCTGTCCGCAGCCTCACCAAGCAGCTCGTCCGCCGCCGCATCGTCGACGAGGGCAAGCGCATCGACGGACGTGGCACCGCCGACCTCCGTGAGGTGTCGGCCGAGGTCGGCGTGCTGCCGACCGCTCACGGATCGGGCCTCTTCCAGCGCGGCGAGACGCAGGTCATGAACGTGCTGACCATGGCGATGCCCCGCATGAACCAGATGATCGACTCGCTGTCGCCCTACGACACGAAGCGGTTCCTGCACCACTACAACATGCCGCCGTGGGCCAACGGCGAGACCGGCCGCGTCGGCTCGCCGAAGCGCCGCGAGATCGGCCACGGTGCGCTCGCCGCCCGCGCGGTGCTCCCCGTCGTCCCCAGCCAGGAGGACTTCGCCTACACGCTGCGCCTGGTGTCCGAGGTCATGTCGTCGAACGGCTCGACGTCGATGGCGTCGGTCTGCGCGTCGAGCATGTCGCTCATGGACGCCGGCGTGCCCACCCGCGGCGCCGTCGCCGGCATCGCGATGGGCCTCATCAAGGACGGCGACACCTACACGACGCTGACCGACATCCTCGGTGCCGAGGACGCGTTCGGCGACATGGACTTCAAGGTCGCCGGCACCGCCGACGCGATCACCGCGCTCCAGCTCGACACCAAGATCGACGGCATCCCCGCCGACGTCCTGAAGGCCGCGCTCGAGCAGGCCAAGGTCGCCCGCCTCCAGATCCTCGAGGTCATGAACGGCGCGATCGCCGAGTCGCGCCCCGAGGTCGCCGAGACCGCCCCGAAGATCAAGACGATCACCATCCCGATGGACAAGATCGGCGAGGTCATCGGGCCCAAGGGCAAGGTCATCAACACGATCCAGCAGGAGACCGGTGCCGACATCAGCGTCGACGACGACGGTGCCCAGGGCTTCGTGACGATCGGCGCCGTCGAGGCCTGGCGCATGGAGGAGGCGATGCAGCACATCATGAACATCGTCGACCCGCCGAAGGCCGAGATCGGCAAGACCTACATGGGCCGCGTCGTCAACATCACCAAGTTCGGTGCGTTCGTCAACATCCTCCCGGGTCGTGACGGTCTGGTGCACATCTCCAAGTTGGGGCGCGGCAAGCGGATCAACTCGGTGGAGGACGTCCTCACGCTCGGCGACGAGATCGAGGTCTCGGTCGAGGAGATCGACGACCGCGGCAAGGTCAGCCTCGTGCCCGCCGGTGAGGTGGTCGAGTCGAACCCCGGCTCGTCCGACGACTCGTCGTCTGGCGACCAGCCTCGCGCCCGCGGCAACGCCGGTGGCGGCGACGACGTC
>JBFHJC010000194.1:0-5619 GCA_041596155.1 Ilumatobacter sp.
CGACGCTTGAGCGCCAGCATGAACTGGGCGGCGGCATCGTCGTCGAGCTCGTCGAGCGAACGGTCGTGGTCGGGGGTGTACACGAACACCTCGTGGATGCCCGTGCCCTCCGCCATGACGTGCACCGGACCCTCGTGATGCACGGCGAAGCCGTCGTCGCCCCTGAACGCCGGGTAGAGGTTGGGGATCACCCGGATGGTCCAGTTGCCCTCCTCGCCGATCGTCTCGAGCGCCGGTGGGGTCGCGTCCTCGTTGCCGGGGCAGAACGGGCACGGGCGACTGCCCGCATCGGGGTCGACCGCGGCTCGTGGCGCGAAGGCGGAGGGACGCTGGGCCCGCTCGGCGACGATGGTGACCCATCGCCCCGTGAGCTGATTCAGCCGCATCTGACTCATCGGTGGCTCAGGATAGAGCGCGCCGAGCCGAACTGTCGGCGACCGGCACATGACGATGTGACGTCAACGCAGCCGGTAGACGCTGACGTGGCGTTCCGCGTCGGCGGAGAACGGCGTCCGCTCGAAGTTCGCCCACCGGTGCTCGAGGTCGAAGCCTGCTGCATCGGCGAGCTCGTCGAGCGCTTCGGGCGTTCGGTAGCGCACCGCCCACGGTCGGAGCCGCACCCGCTCGCCGTGGATCAGCTCGACGAACTGTCCCTCGGCGCGCTCGCCTTCGGGGTCGTGGCGAGAGATCGACAGCACGACACGGTCCGCCGTCAGCGATCGGACCGTCACCACGTCGCCGGTTCGGGGCGGATCGTCGGGAACGAACGCTTCGACGACGAACCGGCCGGCGGGCTCCAGGCGCGCTGCGACCGCCCCGAAGCACGCCGCCTGCTCGCCGTCGCCCAGCAGGTTGAACAGGGTGTTGTAGGCGACGTATGCGAGCCGGAACGGCCCGGCCGGGAGGTCGCGCACCATGTCGCCGCGCCGAACGTCGACCACCGCGCCGACGTCGCGCACCGCGAGCCGGGCCAGCATGGCGTCGCTGGAGTCGACGCCGACCACCTGCATTCGGCGGTCGGCGCCGGCCTGTGCCAGCGGGACGGCGAGACGGCCGGTGCCCACACCGAGCTCGACCACGGGTCCGCCGTCGGCGAGCTCGAGCAGGACGGCGACCGTGGTCGCCACGTCGGAGATGCCGTGGTACCACTCGTCGTACACGTCGACGAAGCGGTCGCCGTACGTCCGCTCGTCGTACCCCTCCACGAACGGGACCGTAGCGGCGTCGTCGCGAGCGGGTCGATAGCGTGGACACGTGCCGTTCACCTATCTCGACCATGCCGCGACGACACCCGTGCGCCCGTCGGCCGTCGAGGCGATGCTGCCCTTCTTCAGCGAGCGGTTCGCCAACCCGAGCGGTGCGCACCGTTTCGCCCGCGACGCCCGCCGGGCGATCGACGAGGCGCGCGACCAGGTGGCCGACGTCCTCGGTGTGCGCCCTGGCGAGGTCGTGTTCACAGGCTGTGGGAGCGAGTCCGACAACATGGTGATCGCCGGCGTGCCCGGCGTCCCGGTGTGCCCGGCCGTCGAGCACCACGCCGTGCTGCACCCCGTGGAGCGCCGCGGCGGTCGCGTCGTCGGCGTCGACGCGACCGGGCATGTCGACCTCGGCGCCCTCGCCGCCGCCCTCGACGGCGACGTCGGTCTCGTCAGCGTGATGGCGGTCAACAACGAGGTCGGCACCGTGACTGACCTCGCCGCCGTCTCGGCGATGGTGCGCGAGCGGGCGCCCGGCGCCGTCCTGCACACCGACGCCGTCCAGGCCGCGTGCTGGCTCGATCTGCGCCGGATCGCACCGCTCGTCGACGCCATGTCGCTCAGTGCCCACAAGTTCGGCGGGCCGAAGGGCGTCGGTGTCCTGACCGTGCGCGACGGGGTGCGGGTCGAGCCCCTGATCAGCGGTGGCGGCCAGGAGCGCGAGCGCCGCAGCGGCACCCACAATGTCGCAGGGATCGTCGCCCTCGCCGTCGCACTGGTCGAGACCGACGCCGAGCGCGACCGCGAGAACGTGCGTCTCGCCGTCCTGCGCGACCGCCTGGTCGACGGGCTCCGGTCGCGAATCGACGGCGTCATCGAGACGGTGCCGCGCGATCGCAAGGTGGCTGGTGCCGCCCACGTATGCCTCGATGGCATCGAGAGCGAGGCGTTGCTGTTCCTGCTCGACGAGGCCGAAGTGTGCGCCTCCGCTGCGTCGGCGTGCGCCAGCGGTGCGATGGAGCCGTCGCACGTCCTGGCCGCGATGGGCGTCGATCGTCGTACCGCCGCCGGGGCGCTGCGGATGTCGCTCGGCCACACGACGTCCGAGGCCGACGTCGATCGAGCCGTCGACGTCGTCGCCGACGCCGTCACCCGCCTGCGCGCCCGACCGCGTTCGCTGTCGTGAAGGTGCTGCTCGCCATGAGCGGCGGGGTCGACTCGTCGGTTGCCGGGGCGCTCCTTCGCGAGCGCGGTCACGAGGTCGTAGGCGTCACGATGAAGCTCTGGGGAGGCGACAGCGACACGGGATGCTGCAGCGTGAGCGACGTCGACGACGCCCGTCGCGTCGCACAACAGCTCGAGATCGACCATGTCGTGTTCAACTTCGGCGACGACTTCGACCGGCATGTCGTCGACGCCTACGTGAGCGATCACGCGCGCGGCGTGACACCGAACCCGTGCATCGAGTGCAACCGCCATCTGAAGTTCGACCGGCTGCTCGCGCGCGCCGATCAGCTCGGCTTCGACGCCGTCGCGACCGGTCATTACGCCCGCATCGGGCGCCGCGGCGGCCGGTACACGCTCGAACGGGGCGTCGACGCCGACAAGGACCAGAGCTACGTCGTGCACATGCTCGACCAGGCGGTGCTGGCCCGGACCCTGTTCCCGGTCGGCGAGCTGGCGAAGGCCGACGTGCGCCGCCTCGCCGCACGCTACGGCCTGCGGACCGCCTCCAAGCCCGACAGCCAGGACGTGTGCTTCATCACGTCGACCGGTGGCCGCGAGGCGTTCCTCGGCGACCGCATCCCGGTGCGGCCGGGGCGCGTCGTCGATCGAGCGGGCGCCGAGCTCGGTCGTGTCCCGGCGGTCGAGCTCGTCACGGTGGGTCAGCGCCGGAACATCGGGCTGCCCGGTGGCGGTCCGAAGCGGTACGTGGTCGACGTCGACGTCGCGGCGGCGACCGTGACCGTCGGCGACGAATCGGAGCTGCTGATCGGCGCCACTCGCGTCGAGCGGCTCACCTGGGTCGACGAGCCCGAATCCGGCGAGGTGCTCGTGCAGTGCAGCGCCCACGGCGCATCGAGCCGAGCCGTGGTCGAGCCGACGGCCCGCGACGAGCTCAGCGTCGGTTGGCTCCGCCCGCGGCGTCGCATCGCTCCCGGACAGAGCGTCGTGTTCTACGACCTCGCCGACCGGCGGGTGCTCGGCGGCGGGGTGGCGGTGACCTGACCGCACGCTCGGTCGGACGGCGCCGGATCGCTCCCCGTATCGTTGAGCCTCGCGATCAACCCCGTTGTCGCGCACGATCCGATGACCCGATGACCGACCCGGCCCCCGCCGCTCTCGCCGACCGCGAGCACGCCGAACCCGTCTCCGACGAGGCGGCGATGGGCGTTGCGGTGCATGCCGCCGCGACCGTGCGGACTCGGACGGCCCCGAACCCCTGGGTCGGCGCCGTCGTGGTCGCCGACGGCGAGATCGTCGCGGTCGGGGCGACCGAGCCCCCGGGTGGACGACACGCCGAGAGCGTGGCGCTCGCCGCCGCCGGCGAGCGCGCTGCGGGTGCCACCCTCGTGTGCACGCTCGAGCCGTGCAGCCATCACGGTCGGACGCCACCGTGCACCGAAGCGCTCATCGCGGCGGGCGTCGCCCGCGTCGTCGTCGCCCTCGCCGATCCGGATCCGCGCGTCGCCGGATCGGGCCTCGCAGCGCTGCGCGCCGGCGGCGTCGACGTCGTCGACGGTGTGGGGCGCGAGCCGGTCGCAGCGCAGCTCGAGCCGTACCTCCACCACCGCCGCACCGGGCGGCCCTACGTGGTCTGCAAGCTCGCGACCTCACTCGACGGCGGGACCGCGGCTCCGGATGGATCGTCGCGCTGGATCACCGGTGAAGCGGCGCGAGCCGACGTTCACCGGCTGCGTGCCGAGAGCGGCGCCATCCTGGTCGGTGCCGGCACCGTGCGCGCCGACGACCCGGAGCTCACCGTGCGCCACGTCGACGGTTCCGACCCGCTGCGGGTCGTGCTCGGCCAGGCCCCGCCCGGCGCCAAGGTGCACCCCTGCCTCGAGTGGGACGGGGAGCCCGGCGCGCTGCTCGACGAGCTCGGCCGTCGCGATGTGCTCCAGCTGCTGGTCGAGGGCGGCGCCACGACCGTCCGCGCGTTCCACGACGCCGGGCTGATCGATCGCTACGTGCTCTATGTCGCGCCGGCCCTGTTCGGCGGTTCCGAGTCGCGACCCCTGCTCGGTGCCCCGACGGCGCCGACGATCGACGAGCTCTGGCGCGGCGAGTTCGGCGCCGTCGATCGCGTCGGCGACGATCTGCGGATCGAGGTCGTGCCACCTCGCGCCCGGCTCGAGGGCGTGAGCTGAGTGTTCACCGGCATCGTCGAGGAGCTCGGTCGCGTCGAGGCGTTCGAGCGCGGCCGTCTCCGCATCGCCGCGACGAACGTCGTCACCGACGCCGAGATCGGGGACTCGATCGCCGTGAACGGCTGCTGCCTGACCGTCGTCGCCCGGACCGACGAAGGCTGGGAGGCCGACGTCAGCGACGAGACGCTTCGCCGCACGAACCTCGCTGCGCTACAACCCGGCGAAGCCGTCAACCTCGAACGCGCGGTCAGGCTCGCCGATCGGCTGGGTGGCCACCTGGTCCAGGGGCACGTCGACACCGTGGGCGTGGTCGTGGAAGCTGCGCCCGATCTCCGGGTTGGTGTACCCGCTGCGCTGATGCGCTACATCGTCGAGAAGGGTTCGATCACCGTCGACGGCGTGAGCCTCACCGTCGTCGATGCCCTGCCCGACGGGTTCACCGTCGCCGTGATCCCACACACCTCCGCCGTCACCACGCTGGGGACGCGCCGCGTCGGCGACACGGTCAACATCGAGGTGGACGTGATGGCCAAGTACGCCGAACGCCTCATCGCCGCCTACGCCGCAGGCCAGACCACAGGAGCACCGTCATGACCACATTCGACCCGATCGCCGACGCCATCGCCGCCGTCGCACGCGGCGAGATCGTGGTCGTCGCCGACGACGAGGACCGCGAGAACGAGGGCGATCTGATCATGGCGGCCGACGCGGCGACGCCCGAGGCGCTGGCGTTCTTCGTGCGGCACACGTCGGGCGTGATCTGCGCCGCGCTCACCGGCGATCGGTGCAACGACCTGAACCTGCCGCTGATGGTGCCGCCGAACGACAACAGCGAGATGCACGGCACGGCGTTCACCGTCAGCGTCGACGTGCGGTCGGGCACCACGACCGGCATCTCGGCGGCCGACCGGGCGCTCACGCTCCGGTCGCTGGCCGACAGCGCCGTTCCTGCGGTCGCGTTCAACCGGCCCGGCCACATCTTCCCGCTCCGCGCTCGCCCCGGTGGGGTGTTGCGGCGCGCCGGGCACACCGAGGCCGCCGTCGACCTCGCC
>JBFHJC010000195.1:0-5617 GCA_041596155.1 Ilumatobacter sp.
CATCCACGCGGCGCGCGGCCGGTGCGCGGCGATCATCATCAACCCCGGTGCGTTCACGCACTACGCCTGGGCGATCCACGACGCGCTGGCCGCGTTCGAGGGGCCGATCGTCGAGGTGCACATCTCCAACCCGAACGCCCGCGAGCCGTGGCGACACACGAGCGTGATCGCCCCCGTGGCGACCGGATCGATCATGGGGTTCGGGCGGCACGGCTACGATCTGGCCGTCCAGGCGGTCGCGGCGCGCCTCGCGGAGTGACCGTGCCGCTCGACCCGCTCCCGCCGATCGGCTACGCCGGTCGGGCGGACGCGATCCGCACCCGGCTCGCCGAGCGCGACGTGCCCGTGCTGATGGTGACCGACCTGCTCAACGTCCGGTGGCTGACCGGGTTCACCGGTTCGAACGCGACCGTGGTCATCACCCCCGGCGCGCTCGTACTCGTCACCGACGGCCGCTACCGCGACCGGGCCGCCGACGAGCTGGCAGCGGCCGGCGTCGACGGCGAGGTGGTGGCTCACGCCAACCGGGCCGACCAGCGCGCCGCGGTCGTGGCTGCCTGTGCCGGGCACGCGCTGGTCGGCGCTCCCGCGCGGTCGCTGAGCCACGCCGACTGGACGTCGTACGCGAGCGATCTGCCGCTCGTCGCCACCGACGGGGTGATCGAGGATGCGCGGCGGGTGAAGGACCAGGGCGAGATCGCCCGCATCGCGGCTGCCGCGGCGTGCGCCGACGCCGCCCTCGCCGAGGTCGCGCCGATGCTCGGTGACGGTCCGACCGAGGCCGAGGTCCGGACCGAGCTCGAGTACCGGATGCGGCGCCACGGCGCCGACGGACCGAGCTACGACACGATCGTCGCGTCCGGCCCCGAGCACGCCGCCCGGCCCCACCACCACCCGACGTCTCGCCGGATCCGCGAGGGCGACACCGTCGTGATCGACGTCGGGGCCCTCGTCGACGGCTACCACTCCGACATGACCCGTTCGTACGTCATCGGCGACGTCTCGTCCGAGCAACGCGACCTGTACGACCTGGTCCACCGCCTCCAGCGCCGCGGCCTCGACGCCGTCGCATCGGGTGCGGCTGCCCGCGATGTCGACGCGGCCTGCCGCGCCGCCGCGGCCGAGGCCGGCTACGCCGACTGGTACCTGCACTCCGCTGGTCACGGGGTCGGGCTCGCGATCCACGAGGATCCCTTCGAGTCGCCCGTCTCGACGGCGGAGTTGCGGGTCGGGGACGTCGTGACCGTCGAACCTGGCCTCTATCGTGTCGGATTCGGTGGGTTCCGGATCGAGGACCTCGTCGAGGTCACCACCGCCGGCCCCCGAATCCTCACCAATTCCCCCAAGGACACCCCATGCCTGCCATCACCACCAACGACCTGAAGACCGGGATCACCCTCGAGCTCGACAACGGGCTCTTCCAGGTCGTCGAGTTCCAACACGTCAAGCCCGGCAAGGGCGGGGCGTTCGTGCGCACCAAGCTCCGCAACGTGCGCACCGGCAGCGTCCTGGAGCGCACGTTCAACGCCGGCGTGCGCGTCGAGCAGGCGATCATCAGCCGCGACGACATGCAGTTCCTGTACCGCGACGGCGACGACTACGTGTTCATGAACAACCAGAGCTACGACCAGATGCACGTCGCGCCGGCCGCCCTCGGCGATGCCGCCGACTACCTGATCGAGGGGATGACCGCCCAGGTGGCCTTCTTCAACGGCGAGATCATCGGCGTCGAGATCCCGGCGTCGGTCGAGCTCGCGATCGCCGAGACGGAGCCCGGCGTCCAAGGCGACCGGGTGTCGGGCGCCCGCAAGCCGGCGACCCTCGAGACGGGCAAGGTCGTGCAGGTCCCCCTGTTCGTCGACGTCGGCGACCGGATCAAGGTCGACACGCGCTCCGGCGACTACATCACCCGCGTCTGATGCATCGCCCCGACGAGCGCTCCGACGCTCGCGAGCGGGCGCTCTACCTGCTCTACGAGGCTCACTCGAAGGGCATCGCGCCGGCCGACACGATCGACCTCCAGGTGATCGCCCCCGACCGGCTCACCCAAGAGCTGGTTCTCGGGGTGGGCCGAACGATCGGTCAACTCGACGAGCTGATCGCCGCCCGCGCCCATGGCTGGTCGTTGCACCGGATGCCGGTGATCGACCTCAACGTGATGCGCCTCGGCGCCTTCGAGTTGCTGGAACGGCCCCACGTGCCGACCGCCGTCGTGCTCAACGAAGCGGTCGAGCTGGCGAAGCGCTTCTCCACGGACGACTCCGGCCGGTTCGTGAACGGCGTCCTGGCGGCGATCGCCGCTGACGTCCGAGCGCCCACCTGAGCGCGCCTGCGGCCGTTACTGTTGGCCGGCGTGGCGATCGAGACGACGTCGCGTGGACCCGAACCCCTCGACGCCGAGCGCGATGAAGCGCTCGCCGATGTTGACGCGGGCGATGCGGGCTCCGACGACGCTGGGCCCGACCTCGGGCATCCGACGCTGATCGAGCGACTGGCGGCCGTGCGGCCGGCGTCGTGGGTGGTGATGGCACTGGTCGCGGCGTACACGGCGTACTTCACGAACCTCACGCTCGACATCCACCACGGTCTCGGCACCGCGTCGTACGACTCGGCGCTCTACGACCAGGGGCTCTGGCTGATGTCGCGCTTCGAGGCGCCGTTCGTCACCCTGATGGGGCGCAACCTGATGGGCGACCACACCTCGTTCGTGCTGATCTTCCTCGTGCCGCTCTACTGGGTGTTCCCGGCCGCCGGCACGATGTTCTTCGCCCAGGCGGCGGCGATCGGGGCCGGGGCGATCCCGGTCTACCTGTACGCCCGCAAGCGGCTCGGCAACGACTGGCTCGGCGTGATGATGGCCGCCGTCTACCTGATCCACCCGGCGGTGTCGTGGACGAACATGGAGAACTTCCACCCCGACGCCTTCTTGGGGGTGTTCCTCGGCTTCGCCCTCTACGGCGCACTCGAGCGCAAGTGGCGCCTCTACGCGGTGTTCGTCGTCTTGTCGCTGATGGTGAAAGAGGACGTGTCGTTGGTGGTCGTGCCGCTCGGCGTGTGGGTGGCGGTCAAGCGCGACCGTCGGATCGGGCTGCTCACGATCGCCGGCAGCGTCGCCTTCATGCTCGTCGCCATGTTCGTGGTGATGCGGAGCCTGATCGGGGTGCCGACGCGCAACAGTTGGCGCATCCCGTTCGGCGGACCGTTCGGATTCGTCGAGACGGCGCTGCGGAACCCGACCCAGATCGCGGACCACTTCCGGTCGGAGGGCCGGCCCTGGTACCTGTGGCAGATGCTGTCGCCGACGGCGTTCGTGTTCGTCCGTAACTGGAGCGTCGCGGCGATCAGCGGCCTGGTGCTGTTCACGAACGTGCTCAGCACGTTCTGGTACCAGTTCCACATCCAGTACCACTACAGCCTCGTCGCCGTGCCCGCCTTGGTGATCGGCACCACGTACGCACTCGGCTCGCTGCCGGACGATGGGCGCTGGAACCGGCGCCATTCGCTCGGTGCAGTCGGCGTGGCGTCGGTGCTCGCCGCCTACGCGTGGGCGCCCCTGCCCGGCGCTCACCACGAGCTCGCGTACTGGGCGCCCGATCACCCGGTCGCCGAGGCGATGCGCGACATCATCGCCGACGTGCCCGACGACGCCTCGGTGTCGGCCCACTTCCGCGTGACGCCGCACCTCGCGTACCGGAAGGAGATCTACCAGTTCCCGAACCCGTTCCGTGTCGTCCTGTACGGCACCGACGCGTCGCAGGAGAACACCCGCATCGACGACCGGGCGGAGGGCGTGGAGTTCCTGGTCCTGCAGGTCGAGAAGTCGCCCGAGAACGCGGCCGACTTCGACGCGGTCCGGGAGGCGTTCCGGTTGGTGCGCGCCAACGACAGCTGGGAGCTCTGGGAGCGCGACCGTTCCGTGCCGCTTCCTGGCCTGGTCACGCCGTGAGCCGGCCACAGCTCCTGCTCATCCGTCATGGCGAGACCGAGTGGTCGCGTTCCGGCAAGCACACGGGTCGGACCGACATCGCGCTCACCGAGCAGGGCCGCGTCGAGGCGCGGGCGGCGGCGGCGACGCTCGCCGGGTGGAACCTCGCCCGCGCCTACGCCAGCCCGCTCCAGCGGGCGCGCGAGACCGCCGAGCTGGTGAGACCCGCCTGCGGTGTCGAGATCGACGACCACCTCGTCGAGTGGGACTACGGCGACTACGAGGGCCACACGACGATGCAGACGCGGGCGGAGATCCCGGGTTGGAGCGTGTGGACGCACCCGATCCACGGCGGCGAGGCGGTCCACGACGTCGGCCAGCGGGCCGACGCCTTCCTCGCGCGACTCGACGCGGACGAACCCGTCGGCAACGTCGTCGTCTTCGCCCACGGGCACCTGCTGGCGATCCTGATCGCCCGGTGGTGCGGCTTGGCGGCGGTCGAGGGCCGTCGGTTCGCGCTCGCCACCGCGACCGTGAGCCTGCTCGGCTGGCACCGCGAAGACCGCGTCATCCGCGCCCTCAACCATCGGGTCGGCGACGTCCTCGATCCGCCGTCCCGCACCTGAGCAGGGGCGATCGACGGAATGGCCTCTGTCGGGTGGCTATCGTGATGGTCGACGTCGACCACATGGGGGTGTGTCATGAGCATCGATGTCGAACGACCCACCGAAGCCGAGTCGATCCGCCTGATCGGCACGATCGGACTCGTCGCGGCGATCGGAGTCGCGGTCATCCTGGGGATCCATCCGCCGGGTGACTCCGACCTGTACGACGATCCGCTCGAGTTTGGCGAGCACGTCGGAGCGTTCTGGATCACCATCCACGTTCTCGCCGCGGTCGTCACGCTTGCCTTCCCGCTCGTGCTCGCCACGTGGGGCCGGATGCTCGACACCGCACGCGCCCGCGTGTTCGGATCGCTCCTCGCCGGCACTGCGACGCTCGGCACCGGGCTGGGTGTGCTCCACCTGGTCGGCACCGACACGATTACGATCGCGTTCTACGAGGACAGCCTCGGCTCGCCCGGATCAGAGGTCGGCGCCGACGTCTTCCTCCGCCTGCACGCCGCGACGCTGATCACGTGGATCGTCGGGTTCTGGTTCGCCGTGCAGCTCGTCGGTGCGGTCGCAGCCTGGGTCGACGGCAAGCGCGGCTGGCGCGTCTACCTGCCCGCGGCCGGTGCGGTGCTCGCCGCCGTGTCGGTCGTCATCACGATCTCCGAACGCCAGTTCACGACGCTGTCCGAGATGGTGCTCTTCCGCACGTCGGTGACGATCTTCATCGTGTGGCTTGCGTTGATCGGCTGGACGATGCGCAAGCACGCAACGGCGTAGGCGGAGCTCCGCGGTCAGCGCGGGCCGCGCAGGAGGCGTCCGGGCAGCTCGCCGGTGAACTCGTCGTCGCGCACCGTCTCCACGCCGGCGACGAGCGTGTGGCGGTAGCCGCTCGCCTTCTGCACGAGGCGCGGTGCCTCGCCGGGCAGGTCCCAGGCCATGCGGGGCTTGCCGAACGTGAGCGACTCGTAGTCGATGACGTTGACGTCGGCGCGCATGCCGGGGGCCAGGAGTCCGCGGTCGCGGAGGCCGAACAGCTCCGCCGTCTGGCGGGTCTGGCGGTGCACGACGTACTCGAGCG
>JBFHJC010000196.1:0-5413 GCA_041596155.1 Ilumatobacter sp.
CCGACCGCGACCTCGACCGACGCGATCACGCCATCCACGCCCGCAGGTACCTCGTGGTGCAGCTTCATGGACTCGACGAGCGCGACGACCGTGCCGGCCGACACGGCGTCGCCGGCGGCCACCTCGACGCTGACGACCGTCCCCTGGAGCGGGGATGGGGTCGCGCGGTCCGGCTCGTCGCTGTCGGCCATCCGCCGATGATGCCAGTCAGTCCTGGCCGGGTCGGCGTTGGAACGCGGTGATCGACTGGTCCCCCATGACGAGCTCGGCGGCGACTGCGGCGAACAGTGCGGGCACGACGAAGTTGGGCTTGCCCGTGGTCTCGGCGACGAACATCACGGCGGCCAGCGGGACGCGGTACCCGGCGCCGAGGAAGGCGGCGATGCCGAGCAGGGTGTACAGCGCCGCCCGGTCGGGGTGGATGATCTCGGCGATGCCGCGGCCGACGAGCCCACCGCCGACGACCAGCGGGATGAACACCCCACCGACGCCGCTGCCGGCGGTCGTGGCGGCCGAGGCGACACACCGGATCGCGAACACGGCGATGAGCAGCCAGACGGCGATGTCGAGCTCGACGAACAACCATTCGCGGAAGACCTGATAGCCGACGCCGAGGCTGAGCGGGAGCCCGGTCAACTCCCGAGACAGGAAGAACAGACCGACCAGCGTGGCGCTGCTCACCACCAGCCGCAGCGGGAGGGCCCGCAGCGAGAGGCCCTTCGCGATCCGCATCAGCTTGGCGAACGCGCGGGCACCGACCGCGCAGGTGACGCCGATCAGGAGCGCGCCGAGCAGGTCGATCAGCTCGAACGACGGGATCGAGAACGTGCCGACGCTCAGGAGCGGAGTCGTGTCGCTCAGGGTGACGAACGTGAGGTAGCCGGTGGCGCTCGCCACGAGCGCGGGCAGCAGCATCCGGCGCGCCATGTCGTCGCGGTAGGGCACTTCGAGGGCGAAGATCGCACCGGTCGCCGGGGCCTTGAAGATGGCGGCGACCCCGGCGGCCGCGCCGGCGACGAGCAAGGTTCGGTGGTCGCTCCCCTGGAACGGCTTCGGCAGCCGGCGCTGGATCATCGAACCGAGCGCCGACCCGCCGTACAGCGACGGGCCCTCGAGCCCGAGCGACCCGCCCGATCCGAGGGTTGCGACGGCCGCCCCGATGCGGGCGCCGAGCGGCCGCAGGCGAAGGTGGAACGCCGGGTCGTGGAACGCCCGCAGGTACTCGTCGGACGTCGACGACGACGCCCCGCCGCCGGCGACGTGCAGGATGATCGCCGACACGACCAGGCCGGCCGCGGGTGCGAGCGCCGTCACCCAGAGCGGGGCCGCGAGCACCTGGTGGAAGAGCTCGTCGACCAGGAGCTCGAACCCGCGCACGGCGAGGCCGGTGACGATCCCCGTGAGCGCCGCCAGCAGCACGACCTCGCGCGACCGGCGCACGAGCTTGCGGAGCTCGTCTCGGCGGACCTCGAACGACTCGGGGCGCATCGCCCTCATCATCCGTCGTCGCCACACGTCGCCGAGTGTAGGAAAGGCCACCCTCCAGCTCGGGGCACACCTCGAGGGAACCGGAATCCACGGCCCGCGCCGGACGCGCCACTACCGTCGGGCGCGTGATCCCAGCGACGAGCGAACCCTGCTACGAACGAACGGGGACGCTGTGCCGTTGGGTCTACGACCGCACCGACGGCGACGAGACGATCGCCAACCTGACGAGCTGGTTCGTCGACCGTCCGTTCCGCATCGTGCTCGTGCTGGTACTGGCGTGGGTGCTGTCGCGGCTGAGCCGGCGATGGGTCAAGCGCGTCGTCACGCGGATCGTCGCCCCGGCCGAACCCCCGAGCGAGCGGCTCGAGCGGCTCGGCATCGAGATCCCGGAGTCGCTGGCAGCGCCGACCCGCGATCCGCGTCGCGAGTCGCGCGCCGCCTCGATCTCGGTGGTGCTGACGAGCACGACCGTCGTCGCGATCTGGGTGATCGCGCTCCTCACGGTCCTCGGCATCGTCGGCGTGCAGCTCGGCCCGCTCCTGGCGGGGGCCGGCATCGCCGGCGTCGCGCTCGGCTTCGGTGCCCAGAGCCTGGTGCGCGATTGCATCGCCGGCCTGTTCATGCTGATCGAGGACCAGTACGGCATCGGGGACGTGGTCGATCTCGGCGAGGCGGTGGGCACCGTCGAGGAGGTGTCGCTGCGGACCACCGTCCTGCGCGGCGTCGACGGCACCGTCTGGCACGTGCCGAACGGGGTGGTCCAGCGGGTCGGCAACAAGAGCCAGCTGTGGTCGGTCGCCGTGCTCGACGTCGACGTCGCCTACGACACCGACCTCGACCGCGCCCGGTCGCTGCTCCTCGGCGCCGCGACCGAGGTGTGCGAATCGGACGACCACGCCGAACAGGTGCTCGAGGAGCCCAAGGTGCTCGGCGTCGAGGCGCTCGGGGCCGACGGCGTCACGCTCCGCCTCACGGTCAAGGTCCAACCGGGCGCTCAATGGAACCTCCAGCGGGCACTTCGCGAGCGCGTCAAGCTCGCGTTCGACACCGAGGCGATCGAGATCCCGTTCCCACAGCGCACCGTGTGGATGCGCGCCGCCCCGAGCGAGGCGAGCGGGTCCGAGTGACGCGCGCGGAGACCGTGACATGATGGCCGTCATGGGCCAGCTCGGTGTCGGCCAGCTCGCGGCCGGTTGGTTCCACCGGCCCGACCGCACGACGCTGCTGGTCGCCATCGCCGCAACGCTGATCGGCTGGGCGATGCACGTCTGGGCCGAGCGATCGACCCGTCCGCCCCGCGTCGAGCCGGGTCCGGCGAAGCGTCCGCCGCCGCTCCCTGACGGCTCCACCGAACCGCCGGCCGTCGTCGCCCTGCTCACCAACGGGTTCCGCACACCGCACAGCGCCGCCACCGCCACGGCCATCAACCTCGCGGCCCGGGGCTGGGTTCGACTCGCCACCGTCGACAGCGAGCCGGTCGTGGTGACGCGCAGTCAGGCAGCCGCCGGCGACACCCTGCAGCCGTTCGAGCAGCAGGTGCTCAACCACCTCCACTCACGGGCGTTCAACGACGTCGTGTCGGCCGGCACGATCGCCGCGTCGCACCATCGCCTCGACGCCGACTGGTGGCGGCGCTTCGAGCGGGCCGTGGCCGACACGAGCCGCGCCGCCGGACTGTCGCGCCCCCGCTACACGCCCGTCGAGTTCGCACCCCCGGCGGCCGCCGTGGCGATCGGGTTGATCGCGGCGTGGATGTCAGGCCGCAGCGGCGAGCAGATCGCGATCGCCGACTCCTGGACGTCGCGCACGGTCTGGTTGCTCACGATCCTCTCGCTCGTCGCGCTCGGATGGGCCACCGCGCAGCGTGTCCGGGGCACCGCCCAGCGCCCGACGGACGCCGGCTTGGAGCGCGCCGCGCTCTGGATGGGGTTCCGCAAGCGGCTGCGTGACCGCATCCCCGCACACGCGAGCGCGCTCGCTCCGCCGCCCCAGCAGCAGGCGCTCGCACAGGCGTGCGTCATGGGGGTCGCCGAGCACGTGCTCGCCGAGCTCCCGGTGGCACCCGAGGAACACCGCTACGCCTGGTCGGAAGCCGGCAACGCGCCCCACGTCGTCCGCGTGTACTACCCCAGCCGACCGGGGTACGGCCAGCACCCGGCCCGGATCGGCGTCGCCGGCGTGATCGTGCTGCTCCTCGGACGTTGGCTGCAGGGGTTCCTCCGGCGCGTCGCCGACGGCGAGTCGCTGACCTCTCTGCTCGACCGCGCGCCCGGGCAGGTCGATGTGATCGAGACGATCGCCGAGGTGCTGGCGCTGCTGTGCTGGCTCCCGATCGCCTGGGGCGCCTGGGCCGTGGTCTCCGGCATCGTCGACTCCCTCGCCACGCGCGAGCGCGTCGGCGCAATCGTGCGGGCTCGACGGCCTGGCGACGTGCTGCACCCGCTGATCCTGTCGACGCTCAAACCGCTCGCCGAGCGCGACCGCTTCTCGACGTACCTCGCGGTCGACGACGGACGTCGCGACTGGGTGATCGCGTGGCTCGCGAACGAACGCACGGCCGCACCGCAGGGCGCTCAGGCGCGAGTGCGGGCGACACCGCTGCTCGGTTTCATCCGCTCATCCGAACCGATCGGGACCGCGACGCGTGCACCGTCGCCGACACCGTGAGCGAGCACGTCCAGTCGCTGGTCGCCCTCGACCTCGAGGGGGTCCTGATTCCCGAGATCTGGATCGCGGTGGCCGAGCGCACCGGGATCGACGAGCTCCGACGCACGACGCGCGACGAGCCCGACTACGACGACTTGATGCGGAGCCGGCTCGAGCTGCTCGATCGACACGACCTCACCATGTCGACCGTCGCCGAGGTCTTGGGCGGTCTCGACCCGCTCCCAGGCGCGCGCGCGTTCCTGGACGCCCTCCGCGCTCGCACCCAGGTCGTGATCCTGTCGGATACGTTCGAGCAGTTCGCCGCGCCACTCATGCCACAGCTCGGGATGCCGACGGTGCTGTGCCACCGTCTCGTCGTGCGCGACGACCGCATCGTCGACTACCGGCTCCGCCAGCGCGACCAGAAGCGGCACGCCGTCGAGGCGTTCCGCAGCCTCGCGTACCGCGTCATCGCCGCCGGCGACTCGTACAACGACGTGACGATGCTCGCCGCCGCCGACCACGGCTTCCTGTTCCGGGCCCCGGAGCACGTCCGCGCCGAGTTCCCCCAGTTCGACGCCACCGACGACTACGACGACCTGCTGTCGCTCATCAGCGCCGAACTGGCCTAGGCGCGCCAGGCGAGACGCGCCGCCCGGTTCCCGCCGACGGCGCGCCGATGCGTACCGTCGTGACATGGACGCATCACCGCTCTCCAAGCAGCACGCAACCGTCGACGGCAAGCGGATGGCGTACCACGAGTCCGGCAGCGGCGACCCCATCGTGTTCCTCCACGGCAACCCGACGTCGTCGTACCTGTGGCGCAACGTCATCCCGCACCTCCGCGACGGCTACCGATGCGTCGCCCCCGACCTCATCGGGATGGGCGACAGCGAGCCGCTCGACGCGACCGGCCCGACCGCCTACCGCTTCGTCGACCACCGGCACTACCTCGACGGCCTGCTCGACGAGCTCGACCTCGGCGACCACGTGACGTTCGTGGTCCACGACTGGGGATCGGCGCTCGGGTTCGACTGGGCCAACCGCCACCGCGATCGGGTCACCGGACTGGCCTACATGGAGGCGATCGTCCGGCCGGTCTCATGGGCCGACTGGCCCGATGCGGCGCGCTCGATCTTCCAGGCCTTCCGGTCTGCCGCCGGCGAGGAGATGGTGCTCGACAAGAACGTGTTCGTCGAGCGTGTACTCCCGGGCTCGATCATGCGCGACCTCACCGCCGAGGAGATGGAGGTGTACCGCGCCCCGTTCGCCGAGGCGG
>JBFHJC010000197.1:0-5319 GCA_041596155.1 Ilumatobacter sp.
GGAGATCTTGCGCCCCCTGCTCGCCGAGACCGGCGCCGAGCCGATCGGCAAGATCGTGATCGGCACCGTCAAGGGCGACATCCACGACATCGGCAAGAACCTGACCGCCATGATGATGGAGGGCGCCGGCTTCGAGGTCGTCGACCTCGGGATCAACTGCGACGTCGACAAGTACCTCGATGCCCTCGAGCAGCATCGGCCCGACATCCTCGGCATGTCGGCCCTGCTCACCACGACCATGCCCTACATGAAGGTCGTGATCGACACCCTCGGCGAACGCCAGCTGCGCGACAAGTACATCGTGCTCGTCGGCGGCGCGCCCCTCAACGAGGAGTTCGGCCAGGCCGTCGGCGCGGACGCCTACTGCCGCGACGCGGCGGTGGCCGCCGAGACGGCCAAGGAGCTCGTCAACGCCCGCCGGCTGCGCACCGCCGAGCCGGCCGGCCCGTCGGTGCAGTGAGGCATCGGTGAGCCGACCGCTCTTGCTCGCCTGCGGCGCCCTCGTCCGCGAGCTCCGGGCGGTCCTCGACCACGACGGGATGGCGGGGGCGGTCGACGTCGAGTTCCTCCCCGCTCCGCTGCACAACCGGCCCGAGCGGATCGTGCCCGCCATCGAGGAGCGCCTCGCCCGTGAACCGATCGACCGCCCGGTGCTCCTCGGCTACGCGGACTGCGGCACCGGCGGCACGCTCGACGCGTTCCTCACCACCACCGACCGACCCGTCACCCGCCTCCCGGGCGCCCACTGCTACGAGTTCTTCGCCGGCGCCGACCGCTTCGCCGAGCTGCACGAGGAGGAGCTCGGCACGTTCTACCTCACCGACTTCCTCGCCAAGCACTTCGATGCCCTGATCTGGTCGGGGCTCGGCCTCGACCGGCATCCCGAGCTGCGCGACGCCTACTTCGGGTCGTACCGGCGGGTCGTGCTGCTCGCCCAGGGCGACGACCCGGCCGTCGTCGGCGCCGCCCGCTCCGCCGCCGAGCGGCTCGGACTCGAGTTCACGGTCGAGCAGACCGGTCTCGAGCACCTCGCGACGCCCGTGCGCGTCGCCCTGCGCCGCGAGGTCGTGCGATGAGCCGGCGGCGCGCCGGCAAGGCCGAGGTCGTGACGATCTTCTGGCGCGACATCCCGGCCCAGGTCAACGGCCAGTCCGCCGACGGGCGGCACCAGGTGCTGCTGTCGACCAAGTTCCAGCGGGCCGTCGACCGCGCCAAGCGCAAGGCGAAGATCTACACCGCCGAGGAGGACATCGCGCAGTGGCGGCGCCTCAGCGCGCCCTGCGACGGCGACGTCGTCGCCGCCGCGGAGGCCGAGGCGTCGCGCCTCGAGCACGAGTACTCGCGAGAGTTCCTCGGCCGTCTCGCCTACGCCGGCGGCTTCGAGGCCGACATCGAGGACGCGGCGATCGACCGCGACGAGCTGCTCGCCCTCGAGGAGCTCGACGAGTACGAGACCGCGAACGCGACCGCGACCACGAGCGAGACCACGAGCGAGACCACGAACGAGACCACGAACGACGAGCCGTCCGAGCGGCCGTCCGAATCCCAGGAGGACATCACGTGACCGACACCGTCGTCTCATCGGCGACCAAGGAGGTCGTGATCGGGTTCGATCGACCGTTCGTCATGATCGGCGAGCGCATCAACCCGACCGGCCGCAAGCTGCTCGCCGAGGAGATGAAGAGCGGCGACTTCAGCCGGGTCGAGGCCGACGCTCTCGCCCAGGTCGATGCGGGAGCCCACATGCTCGACGTCAACGCCGGCATCCCCCTCGCCGACGAACCGGCGCTGCTGGCGCGAGCCGTCCAGCTGGTGCAGAGCGTCACCGACGTGCCGCTGTCGATCGACTCGTCGATCATCGAAGCGCTCGAGTCCGGTCTGGCGGTCTACCAGGGCAAGGCGCTCGTCAACTCCGTCACCGGTGAGGACGAGGTGATGGAGCGGGTGTTGCCGCTCGTCGCCCGCCACGGCGCCGCCGTCGTCGCCATCTCGAACGACGAGACCGGCATCTCCGAGGACCCCGACGTGCGCTTCGCGGTCGCCGAGAAGATCGTCCGGCGCGCCGCCGACCACGGCATCTCGACCGCCGACATCGTCGTCGATCCGCTGGTGATGCCGATCGGGGCGATGGGAACCGCCGGCCAGCAGGCCTTCCGTCTCATCCGTCGCCTCCGCGAGGAGCTGAAGGTCAACACGACCTGCGGCGCGTCGAACGTCAGCTTCGGTCTGCCCAACCGCCACGCCGTCACCGGGACGTTCCTGTCGATGGCGATCGCCTCGGGCATGACGTCGGCGATCATGAACCCGCTCCACGCCGAGGCCAAGGCCGGCGTGATGGCCGCCGACGTGCTCATGGGCACCGACCGCGACTGCATGGCCTGGATCCGCGCCAACCGCGACCCCGACGCTCCCTCCGGCGAGGGTGCTCGGAGCCGCGACGGTCGCCGGAGGCGCCGCCCGGCCGGGTGAACCGATGGCCGACCACCGCGTCGTGTTCACGCCCTCGGGGCTGAGCGGCACCGTCGAGCACGGCACGACGGTGCTCGACGCGGCGCGTCGACTCGGCGCCGACCTCGACACGGTGTGCGGCGGGCGGGGCATCTGCGGCCGCTGCCAGGTGACGGTGGCACCGGGCGCCTATGCGAAGTGGGCGATCACGGTCGGGCCCGAGGCGCTCGGCGACCCGGCGGCGATCGAGGTCGACTACCGCGGCAACCGGCCGCTCGCGGCGGGCCACCGGCTCGGCTGCGCCGCCCGCATCCACGGCGACGTCGTCGTCGACGTCCCCGCCGCCAGCCAGGTCCACCGCCAGGTGGTCCGCAAGGACCTCGACCTCCCGGCGCTCGAGGTCGATCCGCTCTTCCAGCTCTGGTACGTCGAGGTCGGCGCGTCGACGCTCGACGACCCGCGCACGGCGGTCGAGCTCGTCGCCGACGCCGTCGCGAGCCAGCACGACCGGCCGACGCCTTCCGTGGCGCCCGAGGTGCTCGCTGCGCTCCAGCCGGCGATCGACGCCGGTCGGGGCGCCGTCACGGTGGCGATCGACGAGCGCGACCAGGTCGTCGCCGTGTGGCCCGACTACGTCGATGCTGCCTACGGCGTCGCGATCGACGTCGGCTCCACCACGATCGCCGGTCATCTCTGCGATCTGACGACGGGCGCCGTGATGGCCAGCGCAGGCCGGATGAACCCGCAGATCCGGTTCGGCGAGGACCTGATGAGCCGGGTGTCGTACGTGATGATGAACCCCGGTGGCGACCGTGAGCTCACGGCGGCGGTGCGCGGTGCGCTCGATGCGCTGATCGGCGAGCTCGTCCACGACGCCGGCACGACTCGCGACCGCCTGCTCGAGGTCGTCGTCGTCGGCAACCCGATCATGCACCACCTCGTGCTGGGCATCGACCCGACCCCGCTCGGGCAGGCGCCGTTCACGCTGGCAACCGATCGCGCCGTCACCGTGCCGGCACGCGATCTTGAGCTCGACCTCCCCGTCGGGCGGGTGTACGTCGGGCCGTGCATCGCCGGTCACGTCGGCGCCGACACCGCCGGAGCCATCCTCGCCGAGCGGCCCGACCGGGGCGACACCGTGCAGCTCCTCGTCGACGTCGGCACCAATGCGGAGATCGTGCTCGGCGACCGCAACGGCGTGTTCGCGGCGTCGAGCCCGACCGGTCCGGCGTTCGAGGGTGCTCAGATCAGCAGTGGCCAGCGGGCGACCGCCGGCGCGATCGAGGGGGTGCGCATCGACCCCGTGACCCGTGCGCCGCGCATCAAGGTGATCGGCGTCGACGCGTGGTCCGACGACCCGGCGTTCTCCGCCGGGGTCGCCAAGACCGGCGTGACCGGCATCTGCGGCTCGGGCATCATCGACGTCGTCGCAGAGATGTACCTGGCCGGCGTGATCGACGCCAACGGCGTCATACGGGGTGAGCTGGCGGCGACGGGCGATCACGTCGTCGCGGACGGGCGCACGTTCGCCTACGTGCTGTGGGGTTCCGGCGACGACCGAGTGCTCGTCACCCAGAACGACGTGCGGGCGATCCAGCTCGCCAAGGCAGCCCTGCGCGCCGGCATCGACCTGCTCGTCGAGCACGCCGGGAACCCTCCGATCGCCGACGTGCGCCTCGCCGGCGCGTTCGGTGCCCACATCGATCCGCTGCGGGCGATGGTGCTCGGGCTCGTGCCCGATTGCCCGGTCGACGGCGTGCGCTCGGTCGGCAACGCGGCCGGAGCGGGCGCCGTCCACGCCCTGCTGTCGGGCCGCGCACGGCACGACATGGAGCACGTCGTCGCCGGCGTCCGCAAGATCGAGACGGCCACCGAGCCACGCTTCCAGGAGCTGTTCGTCGCTGCGATGGCGCTCCCGCACGCGACGGCGCCGACGACCCACCTGGAGCGATCGGTCACCCTGCCGACGACGGAGGCGGCTGCGGCCGCCGCCGGCGGTCGGCGCCGACGGAGAGGAGCGCCGGCATGAGCGACGGCATCGGCACCGAATCCGGCACCGTTGAAGCGGCCGGAGCCGGCGACGACGCCGGTGACGCGGGCGGCCGGCGGGGCCGACGCGGCGGTGGGCGCGACGCCCGCCGCACGGCGCGTGCCGAGTCGACCGCGACCGCGGCGGCGTTCCTGACCCGCGCCATCAAATCCTACGAGCTCGTCTCCGACGAGGGTCTCGAGCTGCTCGAGCACAATGCCGACACGATCCTCGCCGAGATCGGCGTCGAGATCCGCGACTACCCGGCGGCGATCGACCGCTTCCGCGAGGCCGGCGCGGACGTGACGGGCACCCGCGTTCGGTTCCCGCGCGGCATGTGCCGCTCGATCGTGCAGGCGACCGCCCCGGCCGAGTACACCCAGCACGCCCGCAATCCGGCGCGCGACGTCCGCATCGGCGGCGACGCGACCGTCTTCGCGCCCAACTACGGCTCACCGTTCGTGCACGACCTCGACGACGGGCGGCGCTACGCGACCCTCGCCGACTTCCAGAACTTCGTGAAGCTCGCATACCTGTCGCCCTACCTCCACCACAGCGGCGGCACCGTGTGCGAGCCGGTCGACGTGCCCGTCAGCAAGCGCCACCTCGACATGGTGTACGCCCACTTGCGCTACAGCGACAAGCCCTTCATGGGGTCGGTCACCGCCGGTTCGCGCGCCGCCGACTCGGTCGAGCTGGCCCGCATCGCCTTCGGCGGCGACCTCGCCGACCGCACGGTGATGACCAGCCTGATCAACGCCTCGTCGCCGCTCGGCTGGGACGCGACGAGGCTCGCGGCGGCCGAGGTCTACGCCGCGGCCAACCAGGCGTGCATCATCACC
>JBFHJC010000198.1:0-5205 GCA_041596155.1 Ilumatobacter sp.
ACGCCGCCGGGCCCAGGTGACGCACGCCGAGCGCGGTGAGCAGGCGCGGCAGCGGCTGCTCCTTCGACCGGGCGATCTCGGCGACGAGATTGCCCGCGCTCGTGGCACCCACCCGATCTAGCTCGACCAGCTGCTCGACGGTGAGCCCGTAGAGGTCCGCCGGGTCGGTGACGAGCCCGGCGGTGGTGAGCTTCTCGACCATCTGCTCCCCGAGCCCTTCGATGTCCATCGCGCCACGGCTGGCCCAGTAGGCGATCTTCTGGTCGCGCTGGGCTGGGCAGTCCGGGGCGACGCAGCGGGTGTCGGCCTCGCCCTCGGGGCGCACGAACGGGTTGCCGCACGCCGGGCAGTCGGCGGGGAACACCCACGGTTCAGCCCCCGCCGGGCGCACCGACAGCACCGGGCCGACGACCTCGGGGATCACGTCGCCGGCCTTGCGCACGACGACGGTGTCGCCGACCCGCACGTCCTTCGCCGCCACCTGGTCCTCGTTGTGGAGCGTCGCCATCGAGACCGTCGAGCCGCCGACGAACACCGGCTCCAGCACGGCGAACGGGGTGGCTCGACCGGTGCGACCCACCGACACCTGGATGTCGCGCAACAGCGTGGTGCGCTCCTCCGGCGGGAACTTGTAGGCGATCGCCCAGCGGGGGGCGCGAGACGTGAACCCCAGCCGCTCGCGCTGGGTGAGGTCGTCGACCTTGACGACGACGCCGTCGATCTCGTAGCCGAGATCGTGGCGGTGCTGCTCGCGCTCGGTGCAGTGGTCGGCGACGGCCTCGAGCGAGTCGAACACCGTGACGTGGGGGTTCACCGGAAGGCCGAGCGACGCGATCAGCTCGAGCGTCTGGCGATGCGACGTCAACTCCGGTCCGCCGACCACCTCGCCGACGCCATACGCCCAGAACGACAGGCGGCGGCGGGCGGTCATCGCCGGGTCCTTCTGTCGCAGGCTGCCGGCAGCGGCGTTGCGGGGGTTCACCAACGGGCGCTCGCCCGCCGCTTCGTACTCGGCGTTGAGCGCTTCGAACACGGCGGTCGACATGTAGACCTCGCCGCGCACCTCGACGACGTGGGGCGTCTCGCCGCGCAACCGGTCGGGGACGTCGTCGATCGTGCGGACGTTCGCCGTGACGTCCTCGCCGAACCGGCCGTCGCCGCGGGTTGCCGCCTGCACGAGCCGTCCACGCTCGTAGCGGAGGCTCATCGCCAGCCCGTCGAACTTGAGCTCGGCGACGAACGAGGGCACCTCGCCGTCGAGGCCACGCAGCACCCGCTCGCCCCACGCCATCAGCTCGTCGCGACTCATCGCGTTGTCGAGGCTGGTCATCGGGACCGCGTGACGGACCGGGGCGAACGTCGCGCTCGCGGCACCGCCGATCGCCTGCGAGGGAGAGTCACCGGTGACCAGCTCCGGATGCTCGTCCTCGAGCCGGCGCAGCTCGCGGACAAGGGCGTCATAGTCGGCGTCGGGGATCTCGGGTTCGTCGAGCTCGTGGTAGAGGCGGTTGTGGCGAGCGACCTGGGCCCGCAGCTCCTCGATCCGATCCTCCGGCGTCACCGCGCCGAGTGTAGGGAGCGCAGGCGGTACCGACCTTCGGCTCGGTCTACGCGCCGAGCACGAACTTGGCGTCTGCGCCCTCGCGGCGCAGCGTGCGCGACACGTCGCCGACGGTTCGGCACACCCTTTCGGCGACCTCGACGCTGTGGGTGCCGAGCCCGCACTCCGGTGTGAGCAGGCTCTGGGCGCGCAGTCGGTCGGGGTCGCACCCGCGCTGCACCAGCTCGCACCAGACCGAGGCCAGCTGGTGCCACGATCGCGTCGACGTCACGCCGACGGGACCGGCGGTCGCCACCACTCCCCAGGCGACCCAGCCACCGTTGGCCAGGAACCGGTCGAGGTAGCCGGCGTGCGCGACGAGCGATCGCGCCGCCGGCAGCGACACGATGCGAGGGCCCGCGTCGAGCAGCGTCACGAGGTCGGCGTCGCCGCAGCAGTGCACCCCGACGGTGGCCCGGGTCTCGACCGCGGCCATCGCCGACGAGAGCAGGTCGATCGCCTCGTCGGGCGCGATCGGGAAGTCGCGGCGCATGACGTCGGGCGCGAACGGCTCGTCGACGATCACGATCTGCGGCACGCCGGGGAGCGCGGCCTCGACCGCGTCGGCGATGGCGTGGACGTGGGCGCGCACCGTGCGCGCCGCGACGGCGAACGCGACAGCGGGTGCGGTGCCGGCGCGGCGCAGGGCGATGCCGACGCTGATCGGGCCGACGAACTGCCACTTGACGGGCCCGGCATACCCTCGTCGTGCGGCCTCGCCGAGGAACGTGCGCAGTCCGAGGAAGCCGTCGGCGTCGAGCACCGGGCGGACGTCGGCATCCGGGTCGAGGCGGGCAGGGTCGACCGCGACTGTGCCGTACTGGCCGAACGTGACGCCGACGACGCCGTTGAGGGCCTGGGCGATCGGACCCTCGGCGGGAGAGCGTCGGGGCAGGCTCGGGATCGCTGGCACGTCGTACGCCTCGAGGGCGAAGACCGCAGCCTGGTGGGCGTTGCGGTGCGGAAGGCTGCCGATGCCCGTCGTGGCGCCGGGTTGCACGTCGTCGAGGGCGCGCCGCGCGGGCGAAATCGAGCTCCCGCTCACGTCCCGCTCCCCTGTCACGCCGGTGGCCACCACGCCGCCATCGTGGCAGGCCTTCGAGCGGCACGACGATTTCGGCCGAGCGCGGGCGAGCCCCGGCAGACTGTCGGGATGGTCGTTCGCCGCGTCACCGAGCGCTACGTCGCCTGGGTGCTGCGGGTCACCTGGCTCAGCCTGCTGTTCGTGGCGGGCAGCGCCATCGACCGGGCCGTCACCGACGGATCGACGGTCGCGGCCGCTTCCGCTCGGTGGGCGGCGTTCGCCGCGTGGGCGGTCGCCATGGTGGCGCTCGCCGTGCCCGCCGTCGCATCCCTGACCGCCGTGCGGGTCATCGTCCCGCTCGGCGTGCCGGTGTCGGTGATCGCCTGGGTGGCGGGTGCCGGATCAGCGTGGGGGGCAGCCGGCGTGGCGCTCGCCGTCGTCGCCGCGCTGCTCTCGGCGTCGGCCGAGGTCGGCGCCACGTTCGTCCAGGCCTCGGCCTACGGCGACGAGGAGCGCCATCTGCTCCGACCGCCCGCCGCGTACCTCCTGGCGGCGGCGATCGCCTGGGTGCTGTGGGCGGCCGCCACGGTCGCGGCGCCGCTCCTGCTCGGTTCGGGACGGTGGCTCGCGGGCGCGGCCGCCGTCGCGCTCACCGTCGCGCTCTCGATCTGGGCGTGGCCGCGCTGGCACCGGCTGTCCCGGCGCTGGCTCGTCATCGTGCCGGCCGGCCTGGTCGTGCACGATCACGTCGCGCTGGCAGAGACACTCATGCTGAGACGGTCGAACGTGGCGGGCATGCAGCTCGCGCCCGCCGACACCGAGGCGCTCGACCTGACCGGCCCCGCCGGAGGCCACGCGATCGAGATCGCGGTCAGCGAGCCTGCGACCGTCATCCTCGGCGCCGCCGGTGCAGCCCCGCCCGGCACCGTCGTGCACCTGACCTCGTGCCTCGTCGCGCCGACGCGGCCAGGGCGGGCGCTCAGCGGGGCGAGTCGGCGCCGGCTGCCGGTCGGCTGAGGACTTCGAGCGCGTCGGCGGTGACCAGCGCGGCAATGGCGGCCTCCGCACCCTTGTTGCCGTCGATGCCGTCGACCGAGCGGGCCTCCGCCTGGTCGACGTCGTCGACGGTGAGGACCCCGTTGGTCACCGCCACTCCGGTGTCGAGCGCTACCTGCTGTAGGCCGCGAGCGCTGGTGTCGGCCACGACCTCGAAGTGGTAGGTGTCGCCCCGAATGATCGCTCCGAGCCCGACCACCGCGTCGAAACGGCCCGACCTCGCGGCTGCCGCCGCGACCTGCGGCACCTCGAGCGCGCCCGGCACCCAGACGGTGACGATGGCCCCGTCGGCGACACCGCACGCAGCGAGCGCGGCGCGCGCCCCGCGTTCGAGTCGTTCGACGATCGCGTCGTTGAACCTGGCGCACACGATCGCGACCCGCCGGTCCGCGCCGTCGGGCAGCTCGTCGGACGCGTCGGCGGCCCGCAGGTTGGTGCTCATGACGGCGCCGCCGGTCCCTCGATGGCGACGTCGTCGCCGACCAGCGGGATGGTGTCGGGCAAGAGGTGTCCCATCCGGTCGCGCTTCGCGCTCAGGTAGCCGTGGGCCTCGGGATGGACCGGGAGTTGGAGTGGGATGCGCTCGGCGATCGAGAGACCGAAGCCCTCGAGGCCGCCGTACTTCGCCGGGTTGTTGGTGAGCAGGCGCATCCGCCGGACGCCGAGATCGGCGAGGATCTGGGCGCCGATGCCGTACTCGCGTCGGTCGACCGGCAGGCCCAGCTCGACGTTGGCGTCGACCGTGTCGAGGCCGGTGTCCTGGAGTTCGTAGGCCCGCAGCTTGTGGCTGATGCCGATGCCGCGGCCCTCGTGCCCGCGCAGGTACACGACGACGCCGCGCCCCTCCTCGGCGACGCGTCGCATCGATTCACGGAGCTGGGGCCCGCAGTCGCACTTGACGCTGGCGAACACATCGCCCGTGATGCACTCGCTGTGGACCCGCACGAGTACCGGCTCGTCATCGGAGACGTCACCCATCGAGAAGGCGAGGTGCGTCTCCCCATCGAGCACGCTCTGGAACGAGTGGCACCGGAAGTCGCCCCATTCGGTCGGCAGGCGCGCCGCTGCCGTGCGCTCGACGAGCTTCTCGGTGGAGCGCCGGTAGCGGATCAGCTCGGCGATCGACACCAGGACCAGACCGTGCTCGTCGGCGAACCGGCGCAGGTCGTCGCCGCGGGCCATCTCGCCGTCGTCGCGCACGATCTCGCAGAGGAATCCGGCCGGCGCGCGGCCGGCGAGGCGGGCCAGGTCGACAGCCGCCTCGGTGTGGCCGGCGCGTCGCAGCACGCCGCCGGGGCGCGCCCGCAGCGGGAAGATGTGGCCGGGTCGGTTGAACGCCGACGCGGGCACCGACCCGTCGGCCAGGGCCCGCAGGGTCACGGCCCGGTCGGCGGCCGAGATGCCGGTGGTGGTGCCCGCCCGCAGGTCGACGCTCACGGTGAACGCGGTGCCGTGCACTTCGCTGTTGTCGGCCGGGGGCACCATCAGCGGCAGGTTGAGCTCGTTGCAGCGCTCACCGGTGAGC
>JBFHJC010000199.1:0-5144 GCA_041596155.1 Ilumatobacter sp.
CATGTGCCGAGTACTTGTGGCCGATCATCGTCGCCCCGTCGTTCTCGATGCGGACCTGCCAGAACATCGTGTTGCCGGAGAACGACGCGAGCCCGCCGCGCCGCCGTAGGTGCGCTTCGAGCGTGGCGCGTTGGGGGGCCGACCAGTACTCGTCGTGGCCGACGGAGACCATCAGCTCGTACCCGTCGAGCGCCGTCGGCTCGGCGTCGAGGTCGGACGACACGGCGTAGTCGAACCGGTAGCCGGCGGCCTCTGCCCACTCGACGAACCGGCGCTCGTAGGTGAACCAGCCCGACGACCCGATGGCGGGCGGGTAACCGCGCTCGAGCCGGTACGCCTGGAAGATCGCGCCGTCGGCGTCGGGCTCCTCGTCCCAACGCACCGGACGGGCCTTGCGGTCGTCGCGGTCCACCTCGGGTCGGCAGAGCATGCCGCGGGCGAACGGCCGCCGGAACGACACTTGCTTCCCGCCGGTGTACAGCGAGCACCCGCCCCAGTTGTTGTACGCGTTCCACGTGTTGGTCGCCAGCACGAGCAGCGGTGCCCCGGTCGGGGAAGTCGGTCGCACGACGAATCCCGCGTGGGCGGTGTCGCGCCCCGGTCCGGCACCGGCAGCCGTCAAGGTCACCAGGTAGAAACCGCTTCGCCACGACGGGTCGACGTCGATGGTGAGCCCGACCGGCCACCCGCAGCCGTGGGCGTCGGCGTCGGCCGGCGGAGGGTGGAACTCTCCGAAGACCGACTCGAGGGTTCGCCACACCTCCTCGCGCTGCGCGCCCCATCGTTCGACGACGATTTCGTACGACTCGGCGCGCGTCGAGACATGCAGCTCGACCTGCTCGCCGGGCCGGTAGCTCAGCCGCCCGCAGTACGCCTCGATGTCGTCGTAGAACGTCACCGCGTCGGCCACGACGGCGGATGCTAGATCCGCCGACCGCGAGTTCGCCCTCGTGACACAACTCGCGGTCAGGTGGGAGGGCGGCGCAGGTGCCAGTCGGTCGACTGTTGGTAGGCGTGGCCGATCCGGGCGGCGACGTGCTCGTGCATGCCGGGAGCCTGGACCATCAGGCCGATCGGCAGCCCGTCGGAGGTGAAGCCGCACGGCACCGACAATCCGCACCACGCCATCCGGTTTCCGATCGACGTGTTGCGCAGATACATGGCGTTGAAGCGGGCGTAGCTCTCCGCCGTCGCGTCGACTTCGGCGACCGATCGGGCCGGCTGCAGGGTCGCCGGGGACAAGAACGCGTCGATGCCCACCGTCCGCTCGGCGAACGCGGCCCGCAGGCGCGGCCATGATTCGAACGTCTCGAGCAGCTCGACCGCGGACAGCTCGAAGCCCCGACGCATCCGGGTCGCGACGACCGGGTCGAGCTCGTCGAACGTTTCCTCGAGGAAGCGCCGGTTGATCACACAGGCTTCGGCAGCAACCGTCTGGGCGCGGAACGGAGCGTCTCTGCCCCCGATCACCTCGTCGATCTCGGGCGCCTCGATCGAGATCACCTCGGCGCCGAGCCCGGCGAGCGAATCGGCAGCCGCCCGCACGGCGGCATCGACCTCCGCGTCGACACCGTCGAAGAAGAAGTTCTCGATGATCGCCAACCGCAGCCCGGCCACACCGTCCTCGAGCGCCGAGGCGGCTGCCGGCCCGGGTCCGTCGGCCGTCGCCTGGTCGGCGGGATCGAACCCGGCGATCACCTCGTCGAGCAGCGCGCAGTCAGCGGCCGACCGTGCCAACTGTCCGACCGAATCGAGCGTCGGGCTGAGCGGATACACGCCCGCCCGGCTCACCCGCCCGACGGTCGTCTTCAGCCCGCTGACCCCGCACAACGACGCCGGCACGCGCACCGATCCGCTCGTGTCACTGCCGAGCGCCACCGGCACCACCCCGGCGGCGACCGCCACCGCCGACCCGCTCGACGAACCGCCGGGCACGAACGGCTCGTCGGCGCGCCACGGGTTGCGCGGCGTACCGGTGTCGTGGTTGATGCCGACGCCGCCGAACGCGAACTGCACGGTGTGGGTCTTTCCGACGAGCACCATGCCGGCGTCGCGCAGCCGCCGCACGACGGTCGCGTCCGCCGCGGCGACGTTGCCCGACAGCAGCCGACATCCGGCGCCGGTCACCTCGCCCTCGACGTCGAACAGGTCCTTCACCGCGTACGGGACGCCGTGCAACGGCCCCCGGCCCGAACCCGCCGCCAGCTCGCGCTCGGCGGCGGACGACTCCGCCATCGCCCGCTCACGGGTGACCGCGACGAACGCATGCAGATCGCCGTCGAGCTCCTCGATCCGGTCGAGGGTCGCGGTCGCGAGCTCCACCGGCGACACATCCCGGCGTGCGAGCAGCTCCGCCAGCTCGCCGAGGCCCAGCCACCTCGATCCGTCCGATCCGGTCATCTCCGGAGCGTAGGCGAGAAGCTGGAGCGCTCGTTCGGCCACCGAAGGTCGGCCGGTTCAGCCTCTTGACCACCAGGAGTAGTGTCCGATTCGTTGGCGGAATTGACCGATGACATGGGGGTCATCTCATGACGGACTGGACACCACCCGCGCCGGGGCCGTGGCAGCAGGACGCTGCACACACGCCGAAGGCGCAGACCTTGATCATGCGCGAGCTCTACCCGGAGGGATTCAACCGAGGCTTCACGGAGACGTTCGGCCGCTACGGCGTGCTGCTCGACCGGCTGGCGATGGCCCAGGTCAACGGGTTCACCTACCACCAGCCGCAGCCGTTCGACATGCCGGGCCCGGACGGTCCGAAGTCGCCCGAGGAGATCGGTGCCGAGTTCGGCCGCCGCGTCGGCCTCGCGGAGGAGACGTTCGCCACCAAGCGCTGGCGCGCCGACCTCGACATGTGGGAGACCACCGCCAAGCCCGCATCGATCGCCCGCCACCGGGAGCTCGGCGACACCGACCTCGAAGCGCTCGACGACGCCGAGCTCGCCCGGCATCTCGACGCGGTGGCCGCGCAACTCACCGAGATGGTGTACCAGCATCACCGCTTCAACATGGCGGCGATCCTGCCGGTGGGCGACATGGCCCTCCACGTCGCCGGGTGGACCCAGCGACCACCGACCGAGGCGCTGGGGCTGGTCGAGGGCTACTCGCCGATCTCGGCGCTGGCGTCCAGCGAGATGACCGCCGCGCTGGGTGCGATCCGCGCCGACGATCACGCCCACGCGCTGTGCACCAGCGGGGGCGACCCGGCCAAGCGGCTCGCCGAGCTGCGCGCGACCGTGCACGCCGTCGACGAGTACGTCCGTCTCGTGCAGGACCGACCGATCGACGGCTTCGACGTCACGAGCCCGACGCTGCGCGAGCGCCCCGAGCTGATCCTCGGCAAGCTCGCCACCGCGCTCGACGCCGACCCCGACGCGGCGCGCATCCGCGCCGACGCGCTCGCCGCCGAGCTCCGAGAGCTCGTGCCTGCGGAACACCGGGACGAGTTCGACGAGCTCGTCGCCGAGGCCCGCCGGGTCTACCGGTTGCGCGACGAGCGTGGGATCTACAGCGAGATCACCGCGATCGGGCTGATGCGACGGGCGCTGCTGGAGATTGGTCGGCGTGCGGTCGACCGCGGTCACCTCACCGATGCCCAGCACGCGGTCGACGCGACCGTCGCCGAGGCCAGGGCCCTGCTGAGCGGGGACGGACCGGCGGACTCGGTCCTCGCGGCGAGAGGCGAGGAGCGCCGGCGGCTGACCACCGAGGGTGCGCCACGGCACCTCGGACCGCCCCCTCCGCCTCCGCCTCCGGTCGACGAGCTGCCGCCCGCGATGGGACGCATGATGGGCGCCGTCGGCTTCATGATCGACGCGATCCTCGGCCAGCTCGAGCAGCCGGCCGGAAGCGACGGCGTGATCGGCGGCATCGGCGTCACCGACCACGTGGCCGAGGGACGGGCGCGCCTGATCAAGGAGATCGACGATCTCGTCGACCTCGAACCGGGCGATGTCATCGTGACCCGCGCGACCGGGGAGGCGTTCAACGCGGTGCTCCACCTGGTCGGCGCGATCGTCACCGACCATGGCAGCCACGCGTGTCACGCGGCGATCGTCGCTCGCGAGATGGGCTTCCCGGCCGTCGTCGGTACGACGAACGCCACGCAGCGCATCCCCGACGGCGCCCGAGTTCGCGTCGACGGCGCGAAAGGTGAGATCGTGCTCCTGTGACGGCGGGTGGTGCCAACAGCGGGCCCGGCGGCGCGCCGGCCACTCCGCTCGGCGGCATCCTCGGCCTCTCGGTCGCGGCGGCGCTGGTACCGCTCAACTCGACGATGATCGCCGTCGCCCTCCCGGCGATCTCTGACGACTTCTCGGTGTCGACCGCGCGAGTCAGCGTGCTCGTCACGCTCTATCTCGTCGTGATGCTCGTCGGCCAACCCGTCGCCGGACGCCTCGCCGACGCGATCGGCAGCCGCCGCGCGGTGCAGGGTGCATTGCTCGGCCTCGCCGCGTTCTCGGTCCTCGCCGCCGTTGCCACGTCGTTCGCGGTCCTGCTCGCGGGGCGCACCCTCCAAGCGGTCTGCGCGACGGCGCTCGGCCCAGGCACCCAGTCGTTGCTCCGCGCCGCCGCGCCGTCACGCGAACAGGGTCGCGTGTTCGGCATCTTCGGCTCGACGATGGGCGCCGGAGCAGCGCTCGGACCGGTGGTCGGCGGCCTGCTCGTGGCGCTCTTCGGGTGGAGAGGCATCTTCGTGGTCAACGTCCCCATCGCGTTGCTGGCCGCGCTCGCCGTGGCCGCGACGAACGTGTCGTTGGAGCGCGGGCCAAGCCGGACTGGCATCAGGAGCCATTCGCACGGGCGGATCGCGAACCGTGTCTTCGTGGCGGGCTTCGCCTCACAGGCCCTCACCACGCAGGCGCAGTACGCCCTCCTGCTCCTGACACCGATCGTGCTCGACGCCCGCGGGTGGGAACCCGGCCCGATCGGGCTCGTGCTCGCGGCGCTCACCATCGGCATGATCGTCACCGGCCCGATCGGCGGTCGGTTGGGCGACGCCGTCGGCCGCCGGGCACCCTCGGCGATCGGTGTCGCGGTCGCGGCGGCGGCGACCGTCGCGCTGGCCCTCGCCGGTCGCTCGGTCGACCCGGTCGTCCTCGCGCTCGCGCTCGCAGTGTTCGGCCTCGGCCTCGGCGCCGCGA
>JBFHJC010000200.1:0-5116 GCA_041596155.1 Ilumatobacter sp.
GCTGATCGGCGTCGGGGTCGACAACTCGGCGGTCACGCACCGCCTGATCCGCGACGGCGGATCGTTCACGGTCAACCTGTGGGACGCCGAAGACACGCGGGTCTTCGTCAAGTTCTCCAAGCCGGCCACGTACGTGGAGGGCGACGACGGGGCGACCCTGAACGACCGGCGGGTGCGCGCTGCGACGACCGGCGCGCCGATCTTCGACGAGGCGATCGCGTGGATCGACTGCGAGGTGCGCGACGCCCACGACCTCGGCACCCACACCCTGTTCGTGGGCGAGGTGGTCGACGCGTCGATCGCGAACGACGACGCCCGCCCGGCCTCGATGAACGACACCCGCATGAAGTACGGCGGCGTGAAGCGAGGCGGACATGGCTGACGCGGTCCGCGCCGACCTCGCCGTCGATCGCGTCCACGCCGTGATCACCGACGGCGAGGTCGACGACTTCCGGCGCGACGGCGTGGCGTTCCTGCCCCAGTTGCTGGCGCCCGAGTGGATCCGGCTGCTGCGCGCCGGCGTCGAACGCAACCGGCGTCACCCGAGCGCCTGGTCGCACTGGTACACCAACCCCGACCGGTCGGTCGGCTTCTGGAGCGACTATGTGACCTGGCGTGACGTGCCCGAGTACGAACGGGTCGTCCGCGAGAGCGGTCTCGCCAACGTCGCCGCTCGGCTGATGGGGTCGGCGACGGCGCGGTTCTTCCACGAACACGTCCTCGTCAAGGAGCCGGGCGCCGCCGAGCGGACGCCGTGGCACCACGACCAGCCCTACTACTGCGTCGACGGCGACCAGAGCGTGAGCATGTGGATCGCGCTCGACCGCGTGGCTGCGAAGCGGTCGCCTCGCTTCCTCGTCGGTTCGCACCGCTGGGACCGGTGGTTCATCCCCCGCAAGTTCGTCGACCACACGCCCTACGCCGCCGAGAGCGGGCGGTACGAGTTGCTCCCCGACGTCGACGCGATGATCGCCGCCGACCCGGACGCCAACCCCACGGTGAGCTTCCGGTGCGACCCCGGCGACGTCATCGCCTTCCACTTCCGCACCCTGCACGATGCGCCGGCCAACGAGGGTGCCCGGAGGCGGCGCGCCGTCAGCCTGCGCTGGGTCGGCGACGACGCGGTGTGGGCGGAGCGCCCGTGGCAGGTGTCACCACCGTTCGCGGCGAACGGACTGGCGCCCGGCGACGCCCTCGACGACGAGCGGTTCCCGGTCATCTGTTGATCGGGCTCCGCCGGCGCGACGCGGTCGGTGACCGGTCGCGCTCCGCCGACCGGACGAGCCGGATCGGCTGCGCCCCGATCGCGGGCGTGCAGTCAGACCGTCGCGCCGGCCCGAGCCGCCCGCCACTCGGCGCGCAGCTCGCCCATTCCGACGGTGTCGAACGGCTGCTCGTCGAGCCAGCGGCGCCAGTCGGCGGTGCGGAACAGCTCGTACTCGTCGACCCGCACGTGCCACCACTCGTCGTCGATGACCTCGACCTCGCCGGGTGCACACGGGTGGAACGCGCAGTACACGAGGTCGGCGCCGGTGTTCTCGTCGGCACCGCGCAGCATGGTCGCGTAGTCGACCGGAGCGCCGCGCGGTCGGCGGAAGTCGGTCTCGAGCACCTCGTCGAACACCGGCATCCCGGCGCCGCGGGCCTGGTGCACGAACTCGGAGAAGGCTTCCTCGCCGGCGCCGGACAGGTGGTTGCTCGGGCCGTAGGCGGCCAGGTCGCGCGGCATGAGGACCGGCACCCCGTAGTCGACCCCGAGCGCCACGTACCGCTCGCACCACTCGGGCGCCAACGCGGCGCCCATGTGGGCGTCGAGATGGGTGACGTCGATGCCCGCCGCCAGCGCCCGATCGACCTGGGCCCGCCACTCGGCCTCGACCGCGTCCGGGTCCGCGTGGTCGCGGACGTCGGCGACGCGCGACCACATGTACCCGTCGCCATCGACCAGTCCGCTCGCCGGTGACCGGGCCGTCATCGGCGCCCACCGGAAGCCCGTGTGCTCGGAGTTGAGCGTGAGGTGGACGCCGAGGTCGACGGGCCGATCGGCCTCGGCGACCCGGCGGGCGAGGTCGTGGAACCACGGGCACGGCACCATTGCGGAACCAGCGGTGATGGTGCCGAGCGCGGCGAGCTCCATGAACGCCACGTTGGATCCGTACGAGAAGCCGACGTCGTCGGCGTGGATGACGAATCGCGTCACGGGCGCACCGTACCCCGGCACGGCGCCGACCGGAAGCGGGTCGTACGATCGCTGCCGTGGAGCTCACGCACCTCCCTCCCACCGTCGAGCCGCGGGCGATCGCCGACCATCTGCGCGCCTGGGGCTACGCGATCGTCGACGATGTCGCCGGGCCGGATCTGTTGGACCGGCTGGCGTCCGAGGTCGCGCCGTTCGTCGCCGCGTCCGGTCACGGTCAGGACGAGTACGACGGTCGGCACACGCGACGAACCGGCGCGCTGATCGCCCGCTGTCCGACCTCGCGCCAGCTCGTGATGCACCCGACGGTCGTGGGGGCCGTGTCCGACTTCTTGGGGCACGCCTCATCGGTGCAGCTGCACCTGACCCAGATCATCTCGATCGAGCCGGGTGAGACCCAGCAGAAGCTGCATCGCGACCAGATGGCGTTCGACCTGTTCCCGTTCCCGCCCGACTACCACGTGCAGTGCAACACGATGTGGGCACTGACCGACTTCACCGCCGAGAACGGCGGCACCCACCTGGTGCCCGGGTCGTCGGCCGTGAGCGACGCGGAGGCCGCGACGATGCCGGCGGCGCAGGTCGAGATGCGGCGCGGCAGCGTGCTGTTCTACGAGGGCAAGGTGCTCCACGGCGGCGGCGCCAACCGCAGCGACAGCCCGCGCCAGGGGGTCAACATCACGTACGCGGTCGGCTGGGTTCGCCAGGAGGAGAACCAATACCTCGCCTGCCCACCCGAGATCGCCCGAACCCTCGACGACGACCTGCTCCGGATGATGGGCTACCAGGAGGGCGCGTTCGCGCTCGGGTACGTCGGCGACCAGCAGGACCCGCTCGCCGCGTTGCGGGGTGAGGAGCGTCGCAAGCGCACGATCGGCGAGCACAGCGAGGCGTCGACGGCGCACCGTGAGTTCGCCAAGGACGCCACGTCCGGATGATCGATCCGCGCACACCGGTCGTCGTCGGCGCCGGTCAGCGCAACGAGCGCGAGTACGGCACCGACCCGCTCGACATCATGACCGGCTCGACAGAGGACGCACTGGCCGACAGCGGCGCGGCCGATCACCTCCGGTCGCGCGTCGACGCCGTGCGGGTCGTGTGGGGCGTCTGGCCGTACCGCGATCCTGGCCGCCTCGTCGCAGCGCGCATCGGCTCGCCCGCCGCGCGCACGACGATGACACCGGTCGGCGGTAACCAGGTCTACGACCTGCTGAACGACAGCTGCGCCCGCATCGTGGCCGGCGAGCTCGACGTCGTCGTCGTCACGGCTGCGGAGGCAATGCGCACTCGTCGCCACGACCACCGCGAGGGTCGCCGCACGCAGTACCACCCCGAGCCCGAAGGTGCCGCCCCCGACGAGCTGCTCGGCGACGACACACCGATGTCGCTACCCGCCGAAGAGGCCGCCGGCATGGGCGTCGCGGTCAACTTCTACGCGATGGCGGAGACCGCGATCCGCCACCGCACCGGCGAGTCGATCGACGAGCACCTGATGCGGATCGCCCGGCTCTGGGCATCGGCGAGCGAGGTCGCCGCCGCCAACCCCGACGCCTGGACCCGCGACGCCGTCACCGCCGAGGACATCGCGACGGTCTCGCCGTCGAACCGGATGGTCGCGTCGCCGTACGCGAAGCTGCTGACCTCGAACCTCAACGTCGACCAGGGCGGCGCAGTCATCGTCTGCTCGGCCGAGGCAGCGGAAGGCGCCGGCGTGCCACGTGACCGGTGGGTGTTCCCATGGTCGGGCACCGGTGCCGCCGACCACTGGTACACGACGCACCGGTGGGCGTTCGACGAATCGCCCGCGATGCGGCTCGTCGGTGTGCGCGCGCTGAGCCTCGCCGGGCTCGACCTCGACGACGTCGAGCTGCTCGACCTGTACTCATGCTTCCCGGCCGCGGTCCAGGTCGCCCAGCGCGAGATGGGCATCCGCGCGGACCGCCCGTTCACCCTCACCGGGGGGCTGACGTTCGCGGCCGGCCCGCTCAACTGCTACTGCATCCTGCCGCTCACCCGGGCAGTACGGCTGCTGCGCGCCGATCCGTCGCAGCGGGCGTTCCTCACGGGCAACGGCGGCTGGTTCACGAAGCACAGCGCGGTCGTGCTCGGCGGCGAGCCGTCGCCGAGCGGCTATGCGAGCGACACCGTGCAGGGCGAGGTCGACGCGCTGCCCTCCCGTCCGACGCCCGAGCACCCTGCGACCGACGTCACGCTCGAGACGTACACCGTCCGGTACGACCGCGACGGCGAGCCGGTGCAGGCGATCGCCGCCCTACTCGACCGCGAAGGGTGCCGCCACTGGGCCACCTCTGACGGCGCGGGCCTCATGGCCGAGCTGCTCGCCGGCGACTGCTGCGAGCGGCCGGCACACCTCGCCGGCGGCCGGTTCGAGCTCTCCTGACCCCGCCGACGCTCACTTGCGCCGACCCACGGGGCCTCGTCGCGGACTTGACAACCTGGGTTGTCAACGCCGCACTCACCAGGCCCGATCCGACAACCGGAGTTGTCAACCCGTCACGAGCCCGCTCCTCGACGCGGGCCGACCATCGACGGGCCTGAGCGCTGCGGGTACGGTCCCTCCATGGCGAATCCGGTCGGCGATCGCCCGCTCATGCAGGCCTATGGCGTCGACACGGACGGCTGGGAGGCGCTGCCCTGGTCGTGGGCCGCCGAACGATTGGCCACGAGTCGCAACTTCTGGCTCGTCACGGTGTCCGGCGACGGCCGTCTGCATGCGATGCCGGTGTGGGGCGTCTGGGACCCGGACGAGCACCGGTTCTGCTGCTCATGCGCGCCGTCGGCCCGCAAGGCGCGCAACCTCGCCGACAACGAGCGGGTCGTCGTGACGACGTCGGACACGGTCGAGGTGGTCTCGATCGAGGGAGTCGGACGCGGGCTCGCGCCGCGCTCCGACGGCGA
>JBFHJC010000201.1:0-5049 GCA_041596155.1 Ilumatobacter sp.
CTGGGCGATCTGGCGGACGAGCGTCTTGCGGTAGTCGTCGGGCATCCAGTCGCGGGGTTCGATGCGGTCGTCGGCGTCGATGAGGGCGTCGAAGCGCGCCTGCTCGGCGCTGGTCGGTTCGGCCATGCGGGAAGTCTATGATACACGAACCGCTCTGTCCAGTGATTTTTTCGTGTCATTCCGCCTCGTCCGTCACGGATCGGCAGCCGTTGTCCCCGGCTCGCCCGCCGGAACGGCGCGACTGCGACGATGGCGAGGTGACGACACCCCTGCTCGCCGTGTTGGACGCGCCCGCAGGCGACGATCGACCCGACGCGGTCACGGTCGACGGGCGGTCTCACTCGTGGGGTGCGCTGCGCCGGCGCGCCGACGAGCTGGCGTCACGGATCGCGGGCGCGTCGGCCGTTGCCGTGCCGGGCGCGCCGACCCTCGACACCGTCGTCGCGGTGGTGGCCGGGCTGCGCGCTGGCGTCGCGGTCGTGCCGGTGCCGGCCGACGCCGGTCCGCTCGAGCGCGCCCACATCCTTCGCGACTCCGCCGTCGAGCTGCTCGTCGGCGACCCGGACTGGCCCGACGTCGGTCTGTCGCGTGTGGCCGTGCCCGATCGCGGCAGCGGGTCGGCGGCGTCGCCGGGTCCGGTCGCGCCGGACGCGACGGCGTTGATCATGTACACCTCCGGCACGACCGGGCCGCCGAAGGGGGTCGTGATCTCGCACCGTGCGATCGCAGCCGGGCTCGACGGGCTGGCGGACGCGTGGGGATGGACGCCCGAGGATCACCTCGTGCACGGGTTGCCGCTCTTCCACGTCCATGGTCTGATCCTCGGCGTGCTCGGGCCGCTGCGCGTCGGTTCGCGCCTCACCCACACCGGGCGACCGACCCCCGACCGGTATGCGGCGGCCGGGGGGTCGATGTACTTCGGCGTGCCGACCGTGTGGGGCCGGGTCGCCGACTCATCGGTCGACGCGGCGGCGCTCCGAGCGGCGCGCCTGCTCGTGTCGGGGAGCGCGGCGCTGCCGCGCCCGGTGTTCGACCGCCTGCGCGAGCTCACGGGTCACGAGCCGATCGAGCGCTACGGCATGACCGAGACGCTCATCACGTTGTCGACCCGCCACGACGGCGAGCGCCGGCCGGGCCACGTCGGCGTTCCGATCGCAGGCGTCGAGACCCGGCTGTGCGACGACGACGGGAACGAGGCTCCCCACGACGGCGAGTCGATCGGCGGCCTCCAGGTGCGAGGCACGACGTTGTTCGACGGCTACCTCAACCTCCCCGACGCCACCGAGGAGGCGATGACCGACGACGGGTGGTTCGTGACGGGTGATGCCGTGACGATCGCGCCCGACGGCTTCCATCGGATCGTCGGGCGCGCCTCGACCGACATCATCAAGACCGGCGGCTACAAGGTCGGCGCTGGCGAGGTCGAGTCGGCGCTGCTCGGACATCCGGCGGTCGCGGAGGCGGCGGTCGTCGGCGTGCCCGACGACGACCTCGGGGAGCGGATCGTCGCCTACGTGGTCGCCGGCGGCGTCGATGCCGACACGCTCATCGAGCATGTCGCCACCGGCCTGTCCGTGCACAAGCGCCCGCGGGAGGTGCGCTTCGTCGACTCCCTCCCACGCAACGCCATGGGGAAGGTGCAAAAGGCTCGCCTGGGGCGGTGACCGGCCGGGCGAGCGCGACGCTCGCAGCGCGCGGATCGTCAGGCACCGATCTCGTACGACGCGAGCAGACGATCGGCTGCGGCGTCGAAGCCGTGACGATCGTGGCGGAGCCGGGCGATCAGCATCGCGCCTTCGAGTGCACCCAGGAGCGAGGTCGCCTCCGCCGCCGGATCGGCACCGAACCGCAGGTTGCCCCGTCGGCGGCCCCTGTCGAGCGTCGAGGTCAGCCACGCGACGTTCAGGTCGAAGAAGTCGGCGACAGCTCTGCGCATCGGCGTGGGCAGCGTCTCGGACTCGGCCGCGAGCATCCCGCAGAGGCAGATGCGGTCCCTGCGCAGCACGTCGCGGTACACGTCGACGTACCGATGGAGGGCGATGCGCGGCTCGGGTTCGGCGTGGGTGACCGCGTCGAGCGCGGCCGCGAATTGGCGGTGGTATCGCTCGACGAGTGCCAAGCCGAGGTCGGTCTTGGTGCGGAAGTGGTAGTGCAGCGCCGCCTTCGTGACGTCGAGCTCGCGTGCGATGTCGGCGTAGCTGAACCCGTTGAACCCCCGCGTCTGCACGAGGCGCTCCGCGACGTCGAGGATGCGCGTCGCGGTGCCGTCGTCGGGCTTGCGTCGTGGCGCCACACCGAACCCCCTTGTCGACTTACCTACTGGTAAGTAAGATGCTAGCCGGAGCCGAGGGGCTCCGTGAGCACCCGGGGGTGGCGCCATGCAGGAGACCGAACATCGTCGTCTCGACGATCCCGACGAGCGACGCGAGTTCCCGAACGGCAGAGCCGACGTGGTCAAGATGGCCGGCGGCGAGATCGGACGACTGGTGCTCCAGCCGGGGTGGAAGTGGTCGACCGACGTCAAGCCGATCGCCGGCACCGAGAGCTGCCTGGCTCCGCACTTCCAGTACCACGTCAGCGGTCGACTCGCCGTGCTGATGGACGACGGGACCGAGTTCGTCGCCGGCCCCGGCGATGTGACCTCGCTCCCCAGCGGCCACGACGCGTGGGTCGTCGGCGACGAGCCGGTCGTCGTCGTCGACTGGGCCGGCATCTCGGACTACGCCCGCTGACCTCCCGGAGACGACGATGACCGACGACACGATGGGCACGATGGACATCACGAAGCTCCACCGGCGGGCGCTCGAGGAGACGAGGCGCAGGGTCGCGGCGATCGGGCCCGACGACTGGTCGCGGCCGACGCCGTGCGCGGACTGGGACGTCGCGGCACTGCTCAACCACATCGTCGCGGGCAACTGGTGGGCCGCCGAGCTCGCCCGGGGTCGCACGATCGACGAGGTCGGTGACCGGTTCGACGGCGATCTGCTGGGCGACGATGCGCTCGGGGCGTACGACCGGTCTGCGGAGGCAGCGGCTTCGGCGTTCGAGGAACCGGGCGCGATGTCGGCGCCGTGCGCGGTGTCGTACGGTCCGGTTCCCGGCCGGGTCTACGCAGGGCATCGCTTCATCGACGTGTTCGTCCACGGTTGGGATCTCGCGGCGGCGACCGACCAGCCGACCGAGCTCGACCCCGAGCTGGTCGACGCGTGCTGGACCGAGATCGAACCTCAGCTCGAGATGTTCGCCGCCAGCGGGGCGTTCAAGGCCGCTCCGGCGTCGCTGCCGCAGGCGCCGTCGGAACGGCTCCTGGCGGCGCTCGGCCGCAGCGATCACTGACCTCGGCCTCCCGCCCCGACGCGGGATTCCCGCCGGCGCCGGTACTCAGGCTCAGCCGGTGCGGGTGAACCAGAACTCCTTGCGGTGACCCGCCGACGACTCGACGACCACCTTGAAACCCTCGTTGACCGGTGCCGTCTCGAAGTACACCTTCTTCTCCCAGTACCCGTCGCCGTTCGCCTCGGTCACCGCCCCACCGAACGCCGACTCGATCCAGATCTTCGTGCCCGGCATCGCCCGGCCGAAGAACACGTCGTACGGCGGGTTCTCGGCGCAGCTGCCGTACTTCTGGTTGGCCGAGAAGGCGATCTCCTTGACGGTCGTCGGCGGTGGCTCCTCCTTCTTCACCGTCGTCGTGGGGGGCGGTGGCTCGTCCTTCTTGATCGTCGTCGTCGTCGCCTTCTCGCGAGCCGCCTTCTCGCGAGCCGCCTTCTCGGCCGCTTCGCGTGCGGCGGCCTCTTCGGCGGCCTTCTTCGCGGCGTCCTCCTCCGCGGCCTTGCGGGCGGCTTCCTTCTCGGCAGCTTGCTCGGTGGCCGCCTCGAGCTCGCGCTCGAACTCCTTGGCGTGATCGCGCGGCGCAACGGTCCCGAGATGGATCGTGATCGTCGCCTTCAGCTCCTCCGCTTCGCGGCGCGCCTGCTCGGCCGCTCGCATCCGCTCGCGGGTCTCGGCGTCGTCGTCGTAGGCGACCGTTCCCGGCGTCGGCGTCTCGTCGGGCGGCGGCTCCTCGTCGAACGGGAGCCGGTCGGGGACGACGATCTCGACGCTGCGGTCCGACGGGGCCCAGATCGCGTTCTCGTCGATCGTCAGTGCCGCCGCACCGCCGGCCACCGCAGCGACGCCCGCCGCGATGCCGAGGATGAACGGCAGGCGACGGGCGGCCGCGCGGGGGGAGGCGAGCAGCACCATCATCCGGCCGCGGCTGGGGACCGGGGTGAAGTCCTCGGCGGCCGTGTTCAGCAGCCGACGCAGATCGTGCTCGTTCATCGGTCTCCTCCGAGTTGCTGGGCGAGCGCGGCGTGACCGCGATGGAGGTGGGTCCGGACCGAGCCGACCGAGCACCCGAGGGCCTCGGCGATCTCGCTCTCGGTGTAGCGCAGCCAGTAGCGCAGCACGACGGCGCCGCGCTGCTTGGCCGACAGCGATTGCAGGGCGGCGACGACGTCGGGCCGGCACGACCGCCCCATCGCCTCGGCCTCGGCCGACGCAGCCGTCGCCCGCTCGTCGTGCACGGCGGCGAGGTGTCGCCGTGCGGTCGCCTTGCGTCGATGTGACGACATGGCGAGGTTGGTCACGGTCGCTCGCAGGTAGGCGCCCGCCTTGGACTCGTCGTCGAGGTCGGCCCAGCGCTCGTAGAGCGTCGTGAACGCGTCGTGGGCGAGGTCCTCGGCGAGGTGGCGGTCGGCGACGAGCAGGTAGGCGAGCCGGGCCACGGACACGTAGGCCTGCTCGTAGAGATCGACGACCTTGGACGCGACCTCGTCGCGGCCGAGCTCGACGGTGGCGTGGTCGAGCGGTTCCGATTCGAGCGGCCCGGTCGGGGGCGCCCACGCGCTGGGCACCGCCTGCAGGTGGCGCGGTTCGGACCGACTCCCGCTGTCGGCTGTTGCGTACATCATTGGTGTTATCGACGTTCGAGCCGCCGTTCTCTATGACGCGGATCGCCTGATTGACCGAACCTTGAGGATCCGCCGTCCTTCGTTCATGTCGCGC
>JBFHJC010000202.1:0-4981 GCA_041596155.1 Ilumatobacter sp.
CCCGCCGGTCACGATGCCCTGGACCCGCAGGTTCTCGAACAGCTCGGCGAGCCCGTCGCCGCTGCACACCGCCACGACGGCGGTGGTGAGGCGCGGCAGTCCGGCGCCGGCGCGGGTCGGCACGCCGACCATCGCGGCCTCGCGGTGGGCGTGCTCCTCGGCGACCTCCTCGAAGAGATCGGTCACCCGGATCTGCTTCGGCCGACCGCCGAGCCCGAGGGCCACCTCGATCGACGCTCCGATGTCGTTCGTGTGCACGTGGCAGTTCCACACGCCGTCGCCGCCGACGACGACGATCGAGTCGCCGATCTCGCCCCAACCCGACTTGAACGAATCGATCTGGTCGTCGGCGAGGTCGAGGAAGTACATCACCTCGTACCGCTGCTCGCTGACGTCGAGCTCGCCCTCGACCGCCGAATGACGGTGGGCGATCGCCTCGAGCTGCTCGGCGGTGGGGCCCTCGCTCTCGTCGGCGGGCGGTTCGGGCAGCGGCTCGCCGTCGATGACGTGCAGGGCGGCGTCGAGCAGGAGCAGGTAGCCGGCGCCGCCGGCGTCGACCACACCGGCATCCTTCAGCACGGGCAGCAGCTCCGGCGTGTTGTCGAGGGCGCAGCGACCCGCGTCGCGCGCCGCGCGCAGCACGTCGACGAGCGAGGCGCCGTCGCCCGACGCCGACTTGGCGGCCTCGGCGCTCTCGCGCACGACGGTGAGGATCGTGCCCTCGATCGGCTTGAGCACGGCCTGGTAAGCACCCGACGAGGCCGCCGTCAGCGCCTCGGCGACCTGGTGTCCGGTGGCGGTCGCCTGCCCCTTCAACGTCGAGGCGAGGCCGCGAAGGATCTGGCTGAGGATCACCCCGCTGTTCCCGCGGGCGCCCATCAGCGAGCCGTGGCTGATCGCATCGCACGTCTGGTCGAGATCGTCCGCGTCGGCGCCCGCCATCTCGTCGACGACGGCATCGAGGGTGCGCGACATGTTGGTGCCGGTGTCGCCGTCGGGAACCGGGTACACGTTCAGTCGGTTGAGCCGGCCGGCGTGTGCCCGAACCGCATCGCGATAGGTCGACAGGACGTCACGCAGCGCGTGGACGTCGAGCCGTTCGAGGGTGGGCACGCCGACAGGCTAACGGCGGGTCATCGACGGTCCGCGAACGGCTCCCGGTGCGGTCAGCATCCGTCGCCATCGGGCGCCAGGAGCGATGCGAGCTCGCAGAACGTCGCGGCGGCGACGGTCCAACGGCCCTCGTGGAGCACGGCGCGGCCCGGCCGATCGTCGAACACGACCGCACCGTCCACGAGCACGTCGAACAGGACGTCCACCGACCCGTCCGGTGCCGTCGTGACCGTCTCGACCTCGACCGACGTCGTGGACGCGACGTCGCCGGCCGCTTCGACGAGGCGCACGAACTGCTCACGGCGAGCCTCGCCGCCCTCGAGGTGCCACAACCGGCGATCGATGTCCGTCTCGCGGCCGTCGAAGAGCGCTTCGAAGGCGCGGCGGACCGACACCGCGACATCGTCGTCGGCCGGCGCTCCCGCGGGCGCCGGCGCCGACGCACGGTCGCCGCGCGGCAGCGGTGGCACGGAGGCCGCGCCCGATAGTTCCGCACACGACAGCCGGAGCAGCAGCCCGGAGTGATCGGAGACGAAAGCGACCGGACCGTCGGACGGCTCCGGCGAGAACACCCCCGACGTCGGCAACACCGTGCACCCGTCGTTCGGCAACATGAACAGGTGGTCCACGCGCTCGCGCTGGACGCTGCTCGGGTCGGTCAAGTCGGTCATCGACGTCGACGCGCGACCCGCCGTGCAGTCGCGCGGCCGGTCCGGGCCACACGACAGCCGGTCGGCGAAGACGTCGACGAAGTGCTCCGCGAACACCGAGTAGGTCGACTCGTCCGTCGTCGTGTTGAGATCCCCGCCCACCACGACAAGGACGTCGCCGCCGAGCCCCAACCCGAGCACCTCGGACACCAGTACGCGCGCCTGACACTCCCGGAACGAGCCCTCGGGATCGCACGGTTCCGGACAAGCGCTGGGGGCGCACGAGCGATCATCCGCCGATGACGCCAAGTGCGTCACGACGACGACGACCGCGCCGACCTCGGTCTCGAGGTGCACGAACAACGCGGTGCGGAAGTTGCCGGGGAGCCCGATCCGGGAGGAATCGACCGCGCGTTCGGTGGTCAGCAGGGCCTCGCGATCCAGACCGGCGTCGGCGTCCCAGACCAGGTCGTAGCCGCAGTCGGCGAGGCGGGGCGCGAGCAGGGACGCGACCTCGTCGTCGAACTCCTGCAACAGCACGATCTCCGGGCACGCCGCGTCGTGCAACTGCTGCGCGAAGAGGTCGATCCTCTGGGACAGTCGGCACCGGTCGGTCTCGGGTGGGCAGGAACGTCCGTGCAGCACGTTCTGCGAGACGACGCTCATCGTCGCGACGCGGCGCGGCGTCGACGTCGACGTCACCCCGGCGACCGTCGTGGTCGCCGCCGCGGGGGCCGGCGCCGAGGAGGCAGCCGACCCGACCGAGGGCTCCGCCTCGCCGGGCCCACCGCAGGCCGCGACCGCGAGCACGGTCAACGCGATCGATCGCCGCCCGGGCGCCATGTCCCATCTTGGCAGCGGCGGGCGCCGGCGGGCCGCGCGTCCCGCCGGAGACGCCGATGTCGTGCCCATGCCCGCCGATCGGCGAGCCCGCATTTCGGCCGCCCGCGCCACGAGGGAGACGCGCGATCGTCCGGTAGCATGCTCTGGCCGTGTGGACGGGTCGCCCGTCCGTCGAGTCGCAGGAGAAGCAGTCAGATGGCATCGGTGTGCGAAGTGTGTGGCAAGGGCCCGTCGTGGGGCATGTCGGTGTCGCACTCGCACCGTCGCACGAAGCGGCGGTGGAACCCGAACATCCAGCGCGTGCGCGCCCTCGTCAAGGGCGCGCCGAAGCGGATCAACGTCTGCACGAGCTGCATCAAGGCCGGCAAGGTCACCAAGGCCGGCTGAGCGCTCGCGGCTCCGCCCGGCTCGTTCGCGCCGGGCGCGCCACGCCGGGTAGCCTCCGCACCATGCAGGGCGTCATCAAGGCCTACGACCCGGTCACCAAGCTGGGCGTCGTGATGTGCGACACCGACCTCGCCGACTACGACCTGGCCGCCGACGCCCTCGAGGGTTCGGTCTTCCGGATGCTGCGACCCGGCCAGCGGGTCGTGTTCGACCTCGACGCCGCCCAGCGCGCGACGCACCTGCGTCTGGGCTCCGAGGTCGACATGGGCACCCCCGGCTCGCACGAGTCGCTGTAAACGCTTTCGGAGCTAGCTGACCTGCGCTGATCGCTTTTCGCGATGTTCACATCTGCACAAACTCCCTGGTGATCACCCGCGCGGAGGGTGCGCCCGCGCCCGGCGATCGACCATGCTGTCCGGGCAGGGGCGCCTCGTCACCGAGCGCGTCCTGCGACCGACGACGATCCACGAGAACCGACCTACGAGGAGGGGCCCACGACGATGGCAGCGACCACGTCGAACGATCGACTCGAGCGCTGGGTGGCCGACTGGGCCGACCTGCTCCATCCGGACAGCGTCCACTGGTGCGACGGCTCCGCCGACGAGTACGACCGCTTGGCCGCCGAACTGGTGGCGGCGGGCACGTTCACACGCCTCGACGAAGCCAAACGACCGAACAGCTACTGGGCCCACTCCGACCCCGCCGACGTCGCGCGGGTCGAGGACCGCACGTTCATCTGTTCGGCGACGCAGGACGCCGCCGGCCCCAACAACAACTGGCGCGACCCCGACGAGATGCGCGCCGAGATGCGACGGCTGTACGAGGGCGCCATGGCCGGCCGAACCATGTACGTCGTGCCGTTCTCGATGGGGCCACTGGGCTCCCCCATCGCCCACATCGGCGTGCAGCTCACCGACTCCGCCTACGTCGCGGTCTCGATGCGGATCATGACCCGCATGGGCCAGGGAGCGCTCGACGTCCTCGGGCCCACCGGCGACTGGGTGCCGTGCGTGCATTCGATCGGCGCCCCGCTGGCCGCCGGCGAGGCCGACGTGCCATGGCCGTGCAACCCCGACAACAAGTACATCGTTCACTTCCCGGAGACCCGCGAGATCTGGTCGTACGGGTCGGGCTACGGCGGCAACGCCCTCCTCGGCAAGAAGTGCTTCGCGCTGCGCATCGCCTCGGTGATGGCCCGCGACGACGGCTGGCTGGCCGAGCACATGCTGATCCTCAAGCTGACCAACCCGGAGGGTGAGTCGAAGTACATCGCCGGCGCCTTCCCGTCAGCGTGTGGCAAGACCAACCTGGCGATGCTCGTGCCGACGATCCCGGGCTGGAAGGCCGAGACGATCGGTGACGACATCTGCTGGATGAAGATCGGCGCCGACGGTCAGCTCTACGCGATCAATCCCGAGGCGGGCTTCTTCGGTGTCGCCCCCGGCACCAGCCACCGGACCAACCACAACGCCATGGAGACGCTGTGGGGCAACTGCATCTTCACCAACACGGCGCTCACCGACACCGGCGACGTCTGGTGGGAGGACATGACCGACGCGCCGCCGGCCCGGGCCACCGACTGGCGGGGCAACCCGTGGCATCCCGGTGTCGATTCGCCCGCGGCCCACCCGAACGCCCGGTTCACCGCGCCGGCGTCACAGTGCCCGTCGATCGCCCCCGAGTGGGAGGATCCGGCCGGCGTGCCGATCTCGGCGATCCTCTTCGGCGGGCGTCGCCGCACGACGGTCCCGCTCGTCACCGAGGCCAACGACTGGGAGCACGGGGTTTTCCTCGGCTCGATCATGGCCTCGGAGAAGACGGCGGCCGCCGAGGGCACGATGGGCGAGCTGCGCTTCGACCCGATGGCGATGCTCCCCTTCTGCGGGTACAACTACGCCGACTACTTCGCGCACTGGCTCTCGATGACCGATCGCACCGACCGTTCGAAGCTGCCGAAGATCTTCTTCGTCAACTGGTTCCGGCGCGAC
>JBFHJC010000203.1:0-4974 GCA_041596155.1 Ilumatobacter sp.
CGATCCACGTGGTGCCATCGCTCGATCTGGTCGTCGTCGTCACGGCTGGGCTGGGCGAGTACCGAGAGTTGACGGTGACGCGCCGGCTGTATGGCAGCGTGGTCATGGCCATCGAGTCGGAGCCCCCGTCACCCGATCCCGACGGGGAGGCTCGCCTCGCGGCGGCGGTCACCGCAGCCGTCGACGGACCGGAGCCATCCCCGGTCACGATCCCTGCGATCGCGAAGACGATCGAGGGTGTCCGCTGGGAGTTCGCCGAGGACGAGCTCCCGGGCGGCGGCTTCACCCTCGACTTCGATGACGACTCCGCTCTCCTCCCGCTCGAGGGGCTCGGGCCGGAGCCCGACGAGTGGGACTTCGAGATCAGAGGATGGACGGAGCTCGACGGCCCGGTCGAGAGTGAGGTCGGCCTCACCGGTCGCTTCGTGGTCGACGACTTCTACGGACTGCCGACGGCGTGGCGGGGACAGTGGACCTCCGATGACACGTTCGAGGTCGAGTTCCACCTGCTCGACGGGACCGGTGTTCGCGGCACCTTCGAATTCACCTTCCAAGACGCCACCGCGCAGATGCGACTCCGTCTGGTGGAAGCCGCGCCGATCACGCTCATGGCCCAGCGAGGCGGCTGACACATCACGCCCGGATGCCACGGCTCAGCTCGCCCCGAGGGCCGGGACCAAAGCTCGTGCAACTGTCGCCATGGAGCCGAAGCGAATCGTCCGACACCGCCTGCAGAAAGCCGTGACGGGACCTGCGAGCACGTTGTGATTTCCACAACGAGTGGGCGCAGAGGGACTCGAACCCCCGACTCCTGCCTTGTAAGGGCAGTGCTCTAGCCAACTGAGCTATGCGCCCGAGAAGGGCTCGAGCCTACCGCCGGACGAGGATTCGGGAGCCGTGGGGAGGACGCCGCTGCTGCGTCCGATCCGGCCCGAAAAAGCGAAACTGCCCGCTCCGCCAGCGGGCAGTGTCTCGTGCGTCCCCCGATTCCGCCCCGGAAAGCGCCGTAGCGACATTGTCGCGCCATCGCGCGGGTTTGTACACCCGAAATCTCCGCCGACCTCGCAATTTCCTGTTCACATTGCCGCCGGGATGCGCGAAGGTTGGGGGTGGCGCGGCTCTTCCGCCGGAGCTGCGCCCGGTCGCCCCTCGGGGCGGCCCGCCAGCCGCCCACATCGAGGTTCCCGCCCGACGTGTTGGCGGCTGGCACGGTCGTACTCCCCCGCGCCTCTGGCGCGCGCCCGGTCGATGGGCGACGATGTCGCCGTGCCACCCAGCTCGTCGACCGACGACGTCCTCCGCGCCGCCGCCGAGGCCGCGCTCGCGTACGCGGCCGCCGTCGACCGCCGGCCGGCGTGGCCTCCCCAGTCGGCGGTCGCCGGACTGGAAGCCTTCGACGAGGCGCTGCCCGACGGGCCGACCGATGCCGCCGCCACGCTGGCGATGCTCGATCGGGTGGGCTCTCCTGCGACCGTCGCCTCGACCGGTTCGGACTACTACGGGTTCGTCACGGGCGCGGCGCACCCGGCCGCCGTCGCGGCCTCGATGCTCGCCGCTGCGTGGGACCAGAACGCCGCGCTGCCGGTGATGTCGCCGGTGGCCTCCCGCCTCCACCAGGTCACGTGCGGCTGGCTCGTCGATCTGCTGGGACTGCCGACCGACACCGAGGTCGTGTACGTGACGGGTGCGACCGTCGCCAACGCCACGTGCCTCGCGGCCGCGAGGGATGCGCTGCTGGCCGAGCACGACTGGGACGTCCAGCGCGACGGCCTGTTCGGTGCGCCTCCGATCGAGGTGGTCGTCGGCGAGTCGGCCCATTCGACGCTGCGCAAGTCGCTCGGACTCGTGGGCCTCGGGCGCGAGCGGCTGACGGTGGTGCCGGCCGACGACCAGGGCCGGCTCCTCGCCGACCGTCTGCCGACCGGCACGACCGGCAGGCCCACGCTCGTGTGCGCCCAGGCCGGCGAGGTGAACACCGGGGCGTTCGACCCGTTCGAGGCCATCGCGGAGTGGACCGCCGGGCGCAACGGCTGGCTGCACGTCGACGGTGCGTTCGGGCTGTGGGCGCTCGCGGACCCGAACTGCAACAGCCTCACGAGCGGTCTCGCGCGCGCCGACTCGCTGGCCACCGACGCCCACAAGTGGCTCAACGTCACCTACGACTGCGGCATCGCCTTCGTCCGGCGTCCGGGCGCGCTCCGTCGGACGTTCGCGGCCACCGCCGGCTACCTGCCGCCCGACGACGTGTTCGAGCCGATGCACCACACGCCCCAGTCGTCGCAACGAGCCCGCCAGGTCGAGGTGTGGGCGGTCCTGCGCACGCTCGGCCGCTCCGGCGTCGCCGAGCTGATCCGGCAGAGCTGCGACGCAGCCCGCGTGATCGCCGATCGTCTCGGCGCCGCTGGCTTCGAGGTCCTCAACGACGTCGTGCTCAACCAGGTGCTCGTGCGGCTCGTCGACGGGCCGACGACCGAGCGCTTGCTCGCGGCGATCCAGGCCGACGGCCGGATCTGGTGTGGTCCGACCACCTGGCGCGGGGAAACGGCGATGCGGGTGAGCGTGTCGTCGTGGAAGACGACGACCGCCGACGGCGAACGGGCCGCCGAGGTCATCGTGGAGCTCGCCCGACGGCTCGGCTGAGCGCACGCCCGTCGGTCACGATGGGCCGATGAGCACTGCCTCCTCCGACGCCGTCCGGGTGAGCACCGATGGCCACGTCCGCCGGCTCACGCTGTGCCGGCCCGACCGCTACAACACGATCACGCCACAGCTCCGCGACGAGCTCGGCGCGGCGCTCGACGCCGCCGAGCGCGACCCCGACGTGCGAGTCGTGTTGCTCGACGCCGACGGGCGCGCCTTCTGCGCCGGATACGACCTCGACTGGTCGACCGACGCCCAGGCCGACGAGCAGGCGCGAGACGAGCGGGTCTGGGACTCGGTGCGCGATCAGCACATGATCGGCTCGTTCGCGGCGACGTGGGCGAAGCTGCACGACTGCTCCAAACCGACGATCGCCGCCGTGCAGGGGTGGTGCATCGCCGGCGGCACGAACATCGTGTTCAACGCCCACCTGATCGTCGCCTCCGAGTCGGCCCGGTTCGGGTACCCGCCGACGCGGGTGTGGGGCATCCCCGAGGCGCCGTGGAACTGGGTCGCCCGCATGGGCCTCCAGCAGGCTCGCCGCTACATGCTCACCGGCGACGAGCTCGACGCCCGCACGGCCCTCGAGCTCGGGGTCGTGCTCGAGGTGGTCCCCGACGACGATCTCGCCGACCGGGCGATGGCGCTCGCGCAGCGGATCGCGCTCGTACCGGGCAACCAGCTCGAGATGGTCACCACCGCTCTGAACGCGGTCGCCGACGAGATGTACGACCCGCGCTCGTCGCGGCGACTCGGCACGTTCCTCGACGGGGTCGCCCGCCATACCCAGGAGGGCCTCGACTTCGTGGCCCGGGCCCAGGTGGTCGGCTTCCGCGAGGCGGTGCGCGAGCGCGACCGCCCGTTCGGCGACTACGGCGAGCGCCCGCGCTGACCCGCCGACGCGACTCGAACTCGAGGTGAGTCGGGGGCTCGCGCCGGGTATCGATCGCGCCATGAGCGATCCCCGCGACGGCACCCCCGACATCCCTGCCCAGCAGGTCGACCATCCGGGCGACACCGACGAGCTGGTCCCCACCCCCGACCATGGCGAGGCCTCGTACGTGGGGTCGTACCGCCTGAGCGGCCGCACGGCGATCATCACCGGAGGCGATTCCGGCATCGGCCGTGCGGTCGCGATCGCGTTCGCGCGGGAGGGCTGCGACGTCGTGCTGTCCTACCTCGCCGAGGAGCAGGACGACGCCGAAGCGACCGCCGAACTGGTCAGGCAGGCGGGCCGCAGCGCACTCCTCATCGCCGGCGACGTCCGCGAGGAGCGCCACTGCCACGAGATCGTCGAGCGGTGCGTGGAGCGGTTCGGCGCGCTCGACGTGCTGGTGCACAACGCGGCGTACCAGATGTCGCTCCCCGACGGCATCGGCTCCTTGACGACCGAACAGCTGCGCCGGACGTACGAGACGAACGTCTTCGCGGCGTTCTGGCTGGTGCAGGCGGCGCTGCCGCACATGGGGCCGGGCGGATCGATCATCTTCACGACGTCGATCCAGGCGTACGAGCCCAGCCCGCACATCGCCGACTACGCGTCGACCAAGGCGGCGCTGGTGAACCTGACGAAGTCCCTGGCGCGCGAGCTCGCTGAGCGCGGCATCCGGGTGAACTCGGTTGCGCCGGGACCGATCTGGACGCCGCTCATCCCGGCGACGATGCCGCCCGACAAGGTCGCCGACTTCGGTACCGACACCCCGCTCGGGCGCGCCGGGCAGCCGGCCGAGGTCGCCCCGACGTTCGTGCACCTCGCGAGCGACGACGCCCGCTACATCACCGGCGAGACGATCGCCGTGACGGGCGGCCGCCTCACCCCGTGAGGCGGCGCTCGGCGAGCACCGCCGCGAGCAGCTCGGGCGTGGCGGCGGCCACCGGCGAACGGCGGGCGGTGTGGTCGAGGACGCACAGGTCACGGTCGTACACCTCGGCCGCCACTCCCCCGGCCTCCTCGAGGATCAGGACCGGCGCCAGGTAGTCCCACACACCGTGACCGCCGTCGACCATGTCGCACCAGGCGTCGGTGAGGCCGCAGGCGACGGCGCAGATGTCGGGCGCAGACGCGCCGAGGGCACGGAACTGCGCCCACCCGTAGTGATGGGTGGGCAACCCGGACACCCCGAGGATCGACGACGCCAGCTCGGTCGCACCGCTCGGCCGACATGGACCGCCCTGGCGCCGGGCGCCGCCGCCCCGGACCGCGTCGAACCGCTCGCCCGTCGCGTGGTTGACGACCACCGCCGCCGCCGGACCGTCGTCGTCGACGAGGCACAGCGCCGAGCCGAACCAGGGCACGCCACGGGAGGCGTTCGTCGACCCGTCGAGCGGATCGAC
>JBFHJC010000204.1:0-4948 GCA_041596155.1 Ilumatobacter sp.
CGCCATTGCCACCTCGACCGCCTCGTGCGCCCTCGCCGCCCGTCCCGCCGTCGCCCGCCGCGCCGCCTTCGATCGACGAGCGCAGGACGACGACTTCGCGGACGTCGAGCGCGAGCACGGCGACCGAGTCACGGCCACCCGAGCCACCCGCACCGCCGGCGCCGCCGGCGCCACCGAGTCCGCCGCCACCACCGCCGCCACCGTCGAGGAGTACGAGCGCGCCGCCACCGCCACCACCGCCACCACCGACCGCGGGGCCTGCGGATGCACCGGGTCGACCGTTGGCACCCTGGCCCTGGTAGCGGGCAGCGTCCGCCGGACCGGCACCGCCGGGTCCGCCGACACCACCAGGCCCGCCGAGGCCGGCTCCGCCCGGCTGTCCGGCACCCCCGCCGGCCGCACCGCCGGCGCCTCCGTTGCCCGATCCGGCGCCCGGCGTCCCGGCGAGATCGGCGGCCGTCCCGGCGCCACCGTCGCCACCCTTGCCCGTGGTGCTGGCACCGCCGACACGGCCGGCCGCCGCACCGCCCTGGGCACCCGCCGAACCCGCTTCGCTTCCGGCCTCGCCGGCGGCACCGTCGCCCGACGATCCCGCTCGCACGATGCTGTCGGCGATCGTGAGTCGCCCGGCACGCTGCACGTTGATCGCGCCGCCGATGCCACGACTGGTTCCGCCCGTCGCGATCGAGAGCTCGATGATCAGCTCGTCGACGTCGGTCGCCACGATCGCGAACGTGTCGGCCTCGCCGTCGGGAGCGAGCACGTTGAGCGCCGAGACGACCGTTCGACCTCCGGCGACCGTGAGACCGTTCGGCACCCCGGTCACGTTGGCGAGCTTGCTCGCGTCGCGGACCCACTGCTCGTCGTAGCCGCCGTAGATGCTGGTGCCGCCACCGAACACCTCGGCCGAGCCCTCGTACGTGCCGGCCGACAGCGACCGGAGATAGATGTCGGCGCTCGTTCCACCGGTCGCTGCGATCGCCCGCGCCAGCGACCGGAACGGGCGATCGCGCGAGCCGTCGCCGTCGTCGGCGCCGATCGCGCCGTCGACGAAGATCGCCCGACTCGCTTCCTCGAACACGTCGACCCGAACGTCGTCGCGGACCACGTCACCGCCGCGCCCCGTGACCGCCATGTCGAATCGCAGGGTCGCGGGCCGGTCGGGGGCGGTGAACGTCAGCTCGCGCCCGACGAACCGCACGACGCCACCGAGCACGTCGGGGCCGGCGACCTGGCGCCAGACGACCGACTGGTTCGGCTCGCTGAGATCGAGCGCCGACAGCGTGACGTCGGCGCCGGCGTCGACCGAGCGGTCGTCGCCGGCGTTCGCGACCGCTGGGAGCGGCGGCGTCGTCGTCAACGTGGTGGACGTCGTGGAGGTCGTCGTCGACGTCGACGTCGTCGTGGCCGAGGTCGTGGTCGTGCTCGGCAACGGGACCGGTGTGGTGGTCAGCGCCGGCGCTGCGTCCGCGGTGGTCGTCGATGCGTCCTCGACGGCCCGGTCGCCGTCACCCCCGGTCGTCAGCAGCACCGCGATCCCGGCGATCAGCACGATCGCGGCGACCGATCCGAGCGCGATCAGGAACTTCGGCTGCAGCGGCGTGGTCCGGCCGCTGGTCGGGAGGGAGGGAGGCGGCGTGCCGCGATCGCCGTCGGGCGGGACGTCATCGGGTGGCCCACCGTCGTCGGTCACCCCGGTCACGGTAGCGGTCGACCGGCGACGCCACCGGGGACCTTCAGGACGCCGCGATCGCCCGGCGGAGCAGGTCGAGCGACGAGATCACCGAGAACTGTCGCATCTGCTCGCGCCGGCCGGGGAGGCGCAGCGTGCGCGTGAGCTCGCCGTCGGGCCACACCGCGCCGACGCAGAGGGTGCCGGGCGGCATGCCGTCCTGGTCGTCCGGGCCGGCCACGCCCGTGAGCGCGAGGCCGACGTCGGCGCCGAGCACCCGGCGGGCTCCGTGCGCCATCTCGAGCGCGGCGACCTCGTTGACGACCGGACCGGGGGCGACACCGAGGAGGTCCTGCTTGACCTCGGTGGCGTAGGACACGACGGCGCCGCGGAAGACCTTGCTCGCGCCGGGCACACCGGTGAGGCGGGCGCCGACGAGGCCGCCCGTGACCGACTCGGCGAGACCGAGCGTCCAACCGCGCGCGCCGAGGAGGTCGAGCACGACGGACTCCATCGTGTCGTCGTCGACGCCGAACACGAGGTCGCCGAGCTCGGCACGGACGCGGGCCTCCCACGGCTCGATCAGCGCCGAGGACTCGCGGGCGCTCGGCGCCTTGGCGGTCAGGCGAACCTTGAGCCCTTCCCACCCGCTGGCGAGGAACGCGAGGGTCGGGCTGCCGGCGGCGTCGAGCTCGGCGATGACGTCGTCGAGGCGCTCGTTCAGGCCGCTCTCGCTCTCGCCCCACGTGCGCATCACCCGGCTCACGATCACCGAGCGGTCACCGGAGCGGCGTTGCAGCTCGGGGAGGATGCCGCGCTCGAACATGTCGTACAGCTCGTGCGGCACGCCGGGTACGGCGAAGACGACCTTGTCGGCACCGTCGATCGAAACGGGGCAGATGAGGCCCGGGGCCGTCCCGCGGGTCTGCGGGATGACGGTCGCGCCGGCGGGCACGAGCGCCTGACGGAGGTTGTTGTCGGGCATCCTGCGGCCGCGGCTGGCGAACAGCTCGCGGATGACGTCGGCGACCGCCTCGTCGGGCCGCAGCTCAACGCCCATCACGCGCGCGATCGCGTCGCGCGTCAGGTCGTCGTGGGTCGGGCCGAGCCCGCCGCACACGACCACCGCGTCGGCGTCGGCGAGCAGCCGGCGCAGCTGGGTGACGATGCGCTCGACGTTGTCGCCGACCTTCACCTGAACCAGCGAGTCGACGCCGTGGGCGGCCAGCTGCTCACCGAGCCATGCCGAATTGGTGTCGATGATCTGGCCGAGCAGGAGCTCGGTGCCCACCGCCAGGACGTCGCAACGCACGCCGGCTCGCCCGTTCCGCCTCAGCCGACCGCCGACTCGGCGAGCGCCTTCTCGGTGATCCGCGAGTACCAGAGGTACTGGATCGCGCTCACCACCGACAGTCCGACGGCGACCCACAGCAACGTGACCCACCACCACTTGTAGTCGACCGCGAACCACGGCCACAGCGCGAAGCCGACGGCGAGCTGCTGGAACACCGTCTTCCACTTGGCGAGCTGGCTGGCCGGGATGCTGACCCCCTTCGACGCGACGAACGTGCGGTACACGCTGATCACGAACTCGCGGCCGGCGATGATCGCGACGGGCAGGATCCAGAACACCTCGCGGGTCACGAGGGTGAACATCGCACCCAGTACGAGCACCTTGTCGGCGAGCGGGTCGAGGAACGCACCGGAGGCGGTCGTGCCGTGCCGGCGGGCGATGTAGCCGTCGATGCCGTCGCTCACGCACAGCACGAACCAGAGCGTGAACGCGATCCACGAGCCGCGGTTGTGGTCGGGGATCACGAGGAACATCACCGGGGACGCGGCGAGCCGGCCGACGGTGATCAGGTTGGCCCAGGTGGCGACGGCGTTGGGGTCGACCATCAGCCGTGCTCCGCCTCGTCGTAGGCGCTACCGCCAGCCGCGACGAGGTCGGGGCCGAGCGCGTCGACGATCGCCACCTCCGTGAACTCCCCCACGGCCACATCTTGCCCGACGTGGATCACCCCGTCGATCTCCGGTGCCTCGCGCGCGCTGCGAGCGATGCCCGGCGCGTCGACGAGGACGCGGTGGGTACGCCCGATCTGATCGTCGCGGCGGGCGGCGGTGATGTCGTCCTGGAGCTCGCGCAGCTCGGCCAGACGCAGGTGCATCAGCGCCGGGTCGATCGCACCGTCGAGGCCGGCAGCGTGGGTGCCTTCCTCAGCCGAGTAGGCGAAGAAGCCGCACCAGTCGAGCTGGGCGTCCTCGACGAAGCGCAGGAGCTCGTCGTGGTCGGCTTCGGTCTCGCCGGGGTAGCCGACGATGAAGTTCGAGCGGAACGCGGCCTCGGGCTCGCGGTCGCGAATCTCGGCGATGCGACGGAGGAATCGGTCGCCGTCGCCCCACCGCCGCATCCGGCGCAGCAGCGGCTTGCTGACGTGCTGGAGCGACAGGTCGAAGTACGGGACGCCGGTGGCGCAGATCGCGTCGATCAGGGCGTCGGTGAGATCGCTCGGGTACAGGTACAGCAGCCGCACCCAGTCGGTGCGGGCGGCGACGGCGTCGACCAGCGAGACGATCGAGCCGGCGCCGAGCTCGTCGGGGCGGTCCTTGCCGTACGACGCGAGGTCCTGGGCGACGAGCACGATCTCGCGCGCCTGGAGCTCGTCGACCTCGGCGAGGATCTGGTCGATGTCGCGGCTGCGCTGCGGGCCGCGGAAGCTCGGGATCGCGCAGAACCCGCACGACCGATCGCACCCTTCGGCGATCTTGACGTAGGCCCACGGTGCGGTCGACTTCGGGCGAGGCAGGTTGAGCAGGTCGAGCTCGGGCAGCGGCGCCGCCGCGACCGGGATGAGCCGCTTGCCGTTGCGGGCGGGCGTGTGGACGGGTACGCCGAAGCCGGCGACCTGGTCGACCTCGGGCAGCTCGGCGGCGAGCTCGTCGCCGTAGCGCTCGGCCATGCAGCCGGTGACGACGAGGCGGGCGCCGTCGCGGCGTCGGTCGCTCAGGGCGAGGATCGTGTCGATCGACTCACGGCGGGCCTCGTCGATGAACGCGCACGTGTTGACGACGACCAGATCGGCTGCGCCGGCGTCGTGGGTCGGCTCCATCCCGTCGGCGAGCAGGGTGCCGATGAGCTTGTCGGAGTCGACCTGGTTCTTCGGGCAGCCGAGCGTCTCGACGTAGAAGCGCTGCGACATGACCGGTCCAGGCTACGGCGTGTCGAAAGGTGCCAGGCACGTTGCGACACGGATGGACCCGTCGTGGGAGGCTGGC
>JBFHJC010000205.1:0-4942 GCA_041596155.1 Ilumatobacter sp.
AGGATCGCCCCGGCGCCCTTCGGGTACAGCCGCTGTGCGAGCTCGTAGTCGGGGTGCGACGGCAGCCGCGGGTGCTTCACCCAGGTCACGGCGTCGTTCGCCTGCAGCGCCTCGAGGACCCGATCGGTGTTCGACACGTGGCGAGCCATCCGCAGCGGCAGCGTCTCGATGCCCTGCAGCAGGGCGAACGCGTTGTGCGGGCTCATGCACGCGCCGAAGTCGCGCAGCCCCTCGGCACGCGCCCGCATCCCCAGCGCCGACGGGCCGAACTCCTCGGCGAACACGATGCCGTGATATCCGGCGTACGGCTCGGTGAGGGTGGGGAACTTGTCGCTGGCCATCCAGTCGAAGCGGCCGCCGTCGACGATCACCCCGCCGAGGGCCACTCCGTGCCCGCCGAGGAACTTCGTGACCGAGTGCGACACGATGTCCGCGCCGTGCTCGATCGGGCGGAGCAGGTACGGCGTCGAGAACGTCGAGTCGACCATCAGCGGCAGGCCGTGGGCGTGGGCGACGTCGGCGATCGCCTGGACGTCCATCACCTCGATGCCGGGGTTACCGAGCGTCTCGCCGTACAGCAGCTTCGTGTTCGGCTGGATCGCGGCGGCGTAGGCGTCGGGGTCGCGCGGGTCGACGAACGTCGTCGTGATGCCGAAGCGGGGGAACGTCAGCGCCATCGCGTTGTACGACCCGCCGTACAGGTTCTTCGACGACACGATGTGGTCGCCGGCGCTCATCAGGGTCGCCACCGCCAGGTGCAGGGCCGCCGTGCCGCTCGCCGTCGCCACCGCGCCCACAGCCCCCTCGAGCGCCGCCATCCGCTCCTCGAGCACGGCGACGGTCGGGTTGGAGATGCGGGAGTAGATGTGGCCGGGCGCCTCGAGGTTGAACAGCGCCGCGGCTTCGTCGGTGTCGGGGAACGAGTACGACGTCGTGAAGTAGATCGGCACCGCCCGCGCTCCGGTCGTCGGGTCGGGTCGCTGGCCGGCGTGCAGCGAGAGCGTGTCGAAGCGGAAGAAGTCGGGTTCGACCATGCCGTGACCCTACCGGGCGGCTCGGAGCGGGTGGCGGGCCGGCCCGGCCCCCCTTGACCTGGGGCGTAGCGTGGGTGACGAGGCGGGCTGGCGACGGAGGTCTCACATGTGCGGTCCGCGGATCAAGGCCGAGCTCGAGCGACGGGGGGTGACCGCGCCGCCGGTCAGCCGGCGAAGGATGCTGCAGATCGGTGCCAGCGCCGCACTCGGTGGAGCGATGGCGGCGTCCTCGGCAGCCTCGGTCGGGGCGTCGTCGGCTCGGCGTCGGCGACCCCGTGTCCACGATCTGACGTACCGGCTGACGACCGACTTCCCGACGTTCTTCGGCGACGACGCCGGGGGCTCGAGGTCGACGCTGTTCGATTTCGCGAGCGACGGCTTCTACATCCAGCAGTGGAGCTTCCAGGAGCAGTGGGGAACCCACTTGGACGCCCCCGGACACTTCGGCCCGAACGCCTGGAAGGTCGATGAGGTGCCGGCCGAGAACTTCGTGGCCCCGCTCGTCGTCGTCGACATCAAGGACAAGGTGGCGGCGGACCCGAACGTCACGGTCGACGTCGACGACCTGCGCCGGTACGAACGCCGTCACGGGCGGATCCCGCAGCGGGCGTTCGTGGCGATGAACTCGGGCTGGGCGGCCAAGCGCGCCCTCGGCAACGACGCGTACCGCGGTGGCGCCGGCTTCCCGGATCTCAATTTCCCCGGCTTCTCGCTCGACGCCGCGATGTGGCTCGCGGACGAGCGCGACATCGTGGGCATCGGCGTCGACACGTTGAGCCTCGACCCGGGGAACTCGAGCAGCTTCGCCGTTCACTTCGGCTTCCTGCCGACCAACCGCTACGGCGTCGAGAACCTGGCGGGGCTCGACGAGGTTCCGGCCAGGGGCGCGACGGTGATCGTCGGCGCGGTGCCGTGGCAGGACGGCTCGGGCGGGCCCAGCCGCGTCCTCGCGATCGGCTGACCGAACCGCCCCGGTTCGCACCCCGCCGCCGACCCGCCATTACCGTGTGGTAACCGGCGAGCAGGGAGCGACATGACCGCGGCGATCGACACGGAAGTCCTCAAGGAGAAGTACCGGGTCGAACGCGACAAGCGGCTCCGCCCGGACGGCAACGACCAGTACATCCGCATCGCCGACCAGCTGGGTCACTACCTCGACGATCCGTACACGCCCGTGACGCGGCGCGAGCCGCGCACCGATCACGTGACCGTCGCGTTCATCGGCGGTGGGTTCGCCGGTCTCGTCACCGGCGCCCGGCTCGTCGAACAGGGCGTCGACGACGTCCGCATCATCGAGAAGGGCGGCGACTTCGGTGGCACCTGGTACTGGAACCGCTACCCGGGTGCCCAGTGCGACACGGCGGCGATGGTGTACATGCCACTCCTCGAGGAGACCGGTCACATGCCGACCGAGAAGTACACCCACGCGCCCGAGATCCTCGAGCACTGCCAGCGGATCGGCAAGCAGTACCGCCTGTATGACCACGCCCTGTTCCACACCGAGGTCACCGATCTCGAGTGGGACGCCGAACGGTCGCGCTGGATCGTGCGGACGAACCGCGGCGACGAGTTCACGGCGCGGTTCCTGGGCATGGGCACCGGGCCGCTGCACGTTCCGAAGCTGCCCGGCCTCGACGGCATCGAGGACTTCTGCGGTCACTCGTTCCACACGAGCCGGTGGGACTACGAGTACACCGGCGGCGACCCGACCACGCCGATGGACCGCCTCGCCGACAAGCGCGTGGCGATCATCGGCACCGGGGCGACCGCCGTGCAGTGCGTGCCCCACCTCGCCCGGGCGTGCCAGGAGCTGTACGTGTTCCAACGCACCCCGTCGTCGGTCGACGCGCGCGGCAATCACCCGATCGACCCCGAGTGGTTCGCGGAGATCGCCACGCCCGGCTGGCAGCAGCGCTGGCTCGAGAACTTCACCGCCAACCAGGCGGGCATCGCCGAGGACGACCTCGTGCAGGACGGCTGGACCGACCTGGCCCGGCGCATTCGCGCCCGCATCATGGCGATCCCGCCGGAGGAACGGACGCCGCAGTCGATGATGGCCGCGTTCGAGGAATCCGACTTCGAGAAGATGGAGGAGATCCGCGCGCGCGCCGACGAGATCGTCGACGACCCGTCGACCGCCGAGGCGCTCAAGGCGTGGTACCGGCAGCTCTGCAAGCGGCCGTGCTTCCACGACGAGTACCTGCAGGCCTACAACGAGCCCGGCGTCACCCTCGTCGACACGGACGGCAAGGGTGTCGAGCGCATCAGCGAGCGCGGCGTCGTGGCCAACGGCGTCGAGTACGAGGTCGACTGCATCATCTACGCGTCCGGTTTCGAGGTCGGTACCGAGCACACCCGGCGCATGGGCTACGACCCGAAGGGCCGCGACGGCGTCAAACTGTCGGAGGCCTGGGCCGAGGGGATGCGCACCAAGCACGGCATCCACGTGCACGGCTTCCCGAACCTGTTCATCGTCCAGCCCACGCAGGGCGCCAACCTGATCTCGAACGTGCCGCACAACCTCACCGAGGCCGGCGTCACGATCGCGACGATGGTGCGCCACGCGCTCGACACCGGAGCGACCGAGATCGAGGTCACCGAGCAGGCGCAGGACGACTGGGTCGACCTGCTGTTGAGCGGCCCGCCGACGATGTTCAACAACCCCGACTGCACGCCCGGCTACTACAACAACGAGGGCCAGCCCAACGCGACGACGGCCCGCTTCCTTCGCGGTTACCCGCACGGGGCCATGGCCTACTTCGCCTACCTCAAGCGGTGGCGTGAGTCCGGCGACTTCGAGGGCGTCGAGTTCCGCTGACGACGGCCACGGTTCGCTTCGGCGGCGACGGGGCATCGTCGTGGTGTGAGCTCGACCCGCTGTACCGGACTGTTCGACGAGCCGTCGAGCTGGCGGGCGGAGATCATCGAAGCGAGCGGCCTGGTCGGCGACGAGCGCCGGGCGGCGGCGTCGACCGGCGCCGCGCTGCCGCAGTTGCTCCGCCCACTCGAGCGTCGGACGTCGACCGCGCCGCCGGGGTCCGTGCTCGACGTCGGCGGCGGCCTCGGGCCGGTCGCCTCATGGGTGCGGGAACGGACCGGCCGATCGGTCGCGCTCGTCGACGCATCCCCGACGAGCTGTGCCATCGCCGGTCGGCTCTTCGCCGTTCCAGCGATCTGTGCCGACGTGACGTCGCTCCCGTGCCCGGATGGCTCGGCCGCGGTCACGATCGCCAACGGGGTGTTGTCGCTCGTCGACGAGCTCCGGCCCGCCGTGGCGGAGCTCGTGCGCGTCACGGCACCCGGCGGGCTGATCGTCGTCGCCGACGTCACGTCGCGTTCGGCGAGCGGGCTGGCCGACGGGCCGAACATGTTCTGGTCGGCCGAGCAGTTGGCTGCCGCCCTGTCGCTCCGCTGCCTCGAGGTGTTGGAGATGGCGTGCGCGACGGCCGGCGCCGGCGACTGGGCTCGCGGGCAGCGGTGCATGATCGAGGCGATGCGCGCCCGGTGCCGAGGTCGTCGCGGGTTCGACGAGTGGGACGCCGATCAGCGCCGTCTCGAGGACCTCGTCGTCGGCGGGCGGATCGTCGGCGCCACGATCGTCGCTCGCCGACCCGGCCGCTGAAGCCCCGCGCGTGTCGTCTGCGAGGTGGCAGGACCCCGGTGACCGCCATGAACGCGACGAACCGCCCACCGGCGGCTGGTGGAAGGGGACGCCGCCGGTGGACGGTTCGGGTGATCGTCGAGCGTTCGGGGGGCGACGGCTCGACGATGCGTGGGGGTGTGGGAGGTCAGGCGGTTCGTGACTTGAAGATGCTGTAGCCGCCGGGGCCGACGAGGAACGCGGCCACGATCAGCACGATGCCGAGCAGGACCTGGCCCTGCACGAGCTGAACGACGCCGATGATCCC
>JBFHJC010000206.1:0-4932 GCA_041596155.1 Ilumatobacter sp.
GAACACGCGGACCGTTGGCTGGTCGACGAGATCCTCGGGCGTGGTCTGACCCTCCGGGCCGTAGCTGCGCACCCCGGACCTCGCGGCTTCGAGTTCGGCGAGTGCGTCGCGGCCGACCACCCGGTCGAGTTCGGGGTGGCCGAGCGTGCCGAGCGGATCGGCTCCGTCGGTCGTGACGAGCAGCTTCGCACCGACGTGCGGTCCGTCGATCACAGTCGCCAGCGCCACCGGCTCCTCGGCGCGCAGCAACTCGGCGTAGCGGTCGAAGACCGGCATGGCGGCGCTCACCAGGCGAGCTCCTCGATGAACAGGTGGATCGTGCCGCCGCAGGTGAGCCCCACGGCGAACGCCTCGTCGTCGGAGTAACCGAACGTGACCACCCGCGGCTCGCTGGTGCCGTCGAGGATCGCCAGCGCCTCGCCGACGACCGCGCCCTCGACGCAGCCGCCGCTGACGCTGCCGGCGACCTCACCCGATCCGGTCACCGCCATCGCTGCGCCGGGTTGACGGGGTCCCGAGCCCTCGATGTCGACGACGCGGGCCACGGCGATCCGCTCGCCGTTCGCCCGCCACCGCTCGATGTCGGCCAGCAGATCCTTCATGGGTGCATCGTATTGGCCCGGGTCACGGGCGCGAGATGACGGCGGTCAGTTCTTCCATCGCCGCGATCGAGTGCCCCTCGACGAAGTGGTCGACGTGGGGAATCGCCGCGGCCATGCCGCGTGCGAGCGGTGCGTAGCCGGGCGTCACCTTCAACGGGTTGACCCAGATCAGGCGGTGGGTCACCCGGTGCAGGCGCTCCATCTGGGCTGCCAGTTCGTCGGGGTCGCCGCGATCCCACCCGTCGGAGAGGACGACCACGATCGAATTGCGTGCCAGGCCGCGCACGCCCCACTGGTCGTTGAACTCGCGGAGCCCGTCGCCGAGACGCGTCCCGCCGCTCCAGTCGGTGACGCGGTGCGCCGCGGCTGCGAGGGCGATGTCGGGGTCGCGGCTCGCGAGTTCGCGTGTGATCCGGGTGAGCCGGGTACCGAGCGCGAACGCCTCGACCTTCTGCCGGCCGGCGACCGCCGCGTGCACGAAGCGCAGCAGCGCCCGGGCGTAGGGCTCCATCGACCCGCTCACGTCGAGCAGCAGCACGAGGCGGCGAAGTCGCTGGCTGGGCTGGCGGAAGTGACGCTCGATCGGCTCGCCGCCGGCGCGGATCGCCGCCTGCATCGTGCGGCGGATGTCGGGACGCGGGGTCGCCTGCCGGCTCGGCCCCAATCGCAGCGACGAGCGAGGCGATCCGACCAGGCGCAGCCGTGCCATCAGTTCCTGGGCGTGGTGGAGTTCGTCGTCGCTGTACTGGGCGAAGTCCTTGTGGCGCAGCACCTCGGTCGCCGAGAACCGCAGCTCGATCATCGGCTCGTCGCTCGCGTCGCCCGACTCGCCGGCGTCGTCGCCCGTGTCGTCGTCGGAGTCGACGGCGATCGTGATCGACAGCGGCTCCTCGTCGTCGTCGCCGGACTCGTCGACGACCCGACGATCGAAGAACACGGCGAAAGCGCGGTCGTAGACGTCGATGTCCTCCGGGCGTCGGGCGAGCGTCGCCCGTCCGGCCCAGTAGGCGCCCGACCGGTCGCCGAGGCCGACCGCGCACAGCGCCTCGGCGAAGGTGTGGGTGCAGCTCGTCGGGACCTTGAGCCCGGCGCCGCGCAGCACCCGCGTGAACGCCACCGCGATCTGCGCCGGATCGGAGCGCTGCGTGACCGTCACCGTGTCGTCCACCGTGTCTCCGAGGCCCCCGGCGTGCTCAGCCGTGGAGGAGGCCCTTCTCGAACGCTTCCTTCACCACCGCGGCCACACCGTGCTGCTCGACGCGCTGATGGTCTTCCCGGTACTTCAGCACCGCGCCCAGCGTGTTGGCGACCAACCGTTCGTCGAGCTGGGTGGCGCCGAGGCGGCCGAGCGCGTTCGCCCAGTCGATGGTCTCGGCCACACCCGGCGGCTTGTACAGGTTGAGTCGACGCAGCGCCTCCACGGCGGCGGCGACCTGGCGCGCCAGGCCGTCGTCGACGCCGGGGACGCGGAGCTTGACGATGTCGACCTCGCGTTCGAAGTCGGGATGCTCGACCCAGTGGTACAGGCACCGGCGCTTGAGAGCGTCGTGGACGTCGCGGGTCCGGTTCGAGGTGAGGACGACCAGCGGCGGGCGTGCCGCCGCGCTGAACACACCGACCTCGGGTACCGTGACCTGGAAGTCGGAGAGCACCTCGAGCAGGTACGCCTCGAACTCGTCGTCGGCCCGGTCGACCTCGTCGATCAGCAGCACCGGCGGTGGCCCCTCGACCGGTTCGATGGCCCGGAGCAGTGCGCGCTTGATCATGAACCGCTCGCCGTACAGCTCGCCTTCGAGCTGGTCGGAGGTCATCGACCGCGATTCGCCCGTGGCCTCGGCGGCGCGGAGGTGCAGGAGTTGGCGGGCGTAGTCCCAGTCGTAGACCGCCTGTGACACGTCGATGCCCTCGTAGCATTGCAGCCGGATGAGTTCGCCGCCCGTGGCCGCGGCCAGGGCCTTGGCGAGCTCGGTCTTGCCGACGCCGGCCTCGCCCTCGAGCAGGAGCGGGCGTTTCAGGGTCATCGCCAGGAAGACCGCGGTCGAGATGCCCTCGTCGGGGAGGTAGCCCTGGCCCGACAGGGCGGTGCTGACATCGTCCGGGGTCACGGCGTCCGACGCTATCGGAGCCGACTGGCCGGGGTCAGGTCCGGCTCGAAGCGGCGTCGGTGCGGCGACGCCGAACCACAGTCGCACGTGCACGGTGTCGACCCTGGGGTTGGGCGCCGTCGACCCGTCTGCGCACCCGTCCACCCCCACCGCGTCGAATGTGGGCAGACTGCGGCGGTGGACGCCGAGATCAGCCAGCGACTCGTGATCGAAGGGCGCGACGGTCGGAGCCGGTGGTGGTTGCGCCCACGCAGCTCGCACGATGGCAGAGGCTCCATCGGCCCTCTCGTCGATCCCGAGGCGGTGCAGTTGTGGTTCGGGCCTGACCACGAACGGCGGCGTCCCGACATCTGGTCGGTCGACGGGTACACGTGGCCCGAGCCGCAACCGCAGCGCCGCACGAGCCGCCCGCTCGTGGTGTGCGAGGGCCACGCCCGCGGGATGACGATGCGCCGCGACCGCCCCGACGCGGGCACGTTCCCCGCGCTGATCGGCGAGCTCGAACGCCTCGCCGCGCTCGGGGTGTCGGTGATCGAGCTGCTGCCGGTGCACCAGTTCGATCCGGCGGAGGACAACTACTGGGGGTACATGCCGGTCGTGTTCGGCGCGGTCCACCAGCAGTACGCGACCGATCCCGCCCGTGCGCCGGAGGAGCTCGCCGCGTTGGTGGCGGCGGCGCACGAGCACGACATCGAGGTCTGGATCGACGTGGTCGTCAACCACACGTCGGAAGAAGACGAGAACGGCCCCCTCCATCATCTGCGGGAGCTCGGCCGGCGCGCCGACGGCGGCCACCGCCACTACGTCCTCGACGCCGACGGCACCTTCGCCGACGAAGCCGGAACCGGCAACACGATCGACGCGACGTCACCCGACGCGCAGCGACTCATCATGTCGGCGCTCGACCGCTTCGCCGACCTCGGGATCGACGGCTACCGCTTCGACCTGGCCTCGGTCATCGCCCGCGATCCCGAGTTCGTCCGCTCGATCGGCGACTGGGGTGCCCGGCGCGGCGTGCGCCTGATCGCGGAGCCGTGGGACGTGGTGCGCTACCTCGTCGGGCGCAGCTGGCCCGATCGCCGCTGGATGCAGTGGAACGACCGCTTCCGCGACGACATGCGTGGGTTCCTGCGTGGTGAGCCCGGTCTCGTCCCGGCCGTCGTGCGGCGCCTGCAGGGGAGCCCCGACCTGTTCGACTCGCCGGAGACGACCGTGAACTTCCTCACGGCGCACGACGGCTTCACGATGTACGACCTGGTGGCGTACGACCGCAAACACAACGGCGCCAACGGCTGGGGCGGCGCCGACGGACCCGACGAGAACCGGTCGTGGAACTGCGGATGGGAAGGCGACCGAGGTGTCCCCGACCACGTCATGGCACTGCGCCGGCGCCAACTGCGCAACGCCTGGACCCTGCTCGCCCTCAGCCACGGGACGCCGATGTTCGTCGCCGGCGACGAGTTCGCCCGCACCCAACTCGGCAACAACAACGCCTACCGGCTCGACGACGAGACGTCGTGGCTCGACTGGGACCGGCGCGTCGACTGGCTGGCCCTCGAGACCTTCGTCGAGCGGTTGCTGGCCTGGCGTGGCCGGCGGGCGATCTTCACCCAACCGGGGTGGTGGGGCGCCGACGTCGAGTGGTTCGGAGCCCATGGGCCCCCCGACCTCGGTGGCGATTCGCGTTCGATCGCATGGCACCTCGACGGGCTGTATGCGATGGCGAACATGTGGTGGGAGCCGCTCGACTTCGAGATCCAGGCGCCGGGTCCGTGGCGACGTTCGATCGACACGACGCTCGAGGCCGGCTTCGTCCGGGATCCGGGTCGCTTGGGATCCACCGTCAGGGTCGGCCCTCGCTCGATCGTCGTCCTGAGCGCCTGATGGGTCACTCGCCGACGGCGGCTGCAGCGATCGCGTCTTCGTTCGCGGCGAACCAGTCGCGGGCGTCCGGGACGGCCTGCTCGGCGACCTGCTCACCGATGGGCGGCGCGTCGAAACCCCGCTCGAACTCGTAGTCGGACACGTCGAACTCGACGTCGGTCCCGCGCGTGAGCTCGGTGAGCACCTCGAGCGCGCCCAGCGACACGCTCCCGTTGCTCAGGCTGACGGGAATCACGCTGCCGTCGTACCGTTCGAACGACAGGTCGATCTCCGCCTCTGCATCGTCGTCGAGGTGGTCGGCGACAATGGTCGGCATCACGGTGAGATCGTCGAGCGACCCC
>JBFHJC010000207.1:0-4897 GCA_041596155.1 Ilumatobacter sp.
GCCTCGACGAACAGGTTCGACGTCAGGTCGCTCGCGATCCGGTCGCGCGCCGGCTGGTCGAGCGGCTGGTCGAACGGCAGCTCGACGCTCGTCATGCGGTCGCTCCGTCATGGTCGTCGCCGGCGGACTCGTCGCCGAACCACCGCGCGAGTCTCGGATCGTGGCGCTTGCGGACCCACTCGCCGTAGCGTTCGTCGACCCCCAGTCCGTCGGGCTGGCAGTAGTGGCAGTCGATGTGGTGCTGGTACTTCGGTGGTTCGGTGACGGCCGGGTACAGGCCCGACTCGATGCCGGCGACGACCTCGCCGAGGTCGTGTTCGACGGTGCTCCAGACCGCGGTGTCGAACGTGTAGCCGTGGCGCGCGTAGTCGCCGCGCCCGAAGAAGTCGTACTCGGCGCGCACGCGCGTGGACGAACGGCCGGGCGTCTCGCCGCGCAGGCCGAGGGCTGCGGCGGCGTAGATCGGGAGCTGGAAGCGGGTGCCGCCCTCCGTCGGATCGGCGGCCTCGATGCGCGCGTACTTGGTGGCGTTGCCGCTCTTGTGGTCCATGACGACGAGGTCGCCATTCGCCTGCTCGTCGATGCGGTCGACGAAGCCGGCGACGGCGAGCCGCCGGCCGTCGGGCAGCGGCAGGACGACCGGCGAGTCCCAGCCGAATCGCAGCTCGGAGTGCACGACGCGGGCACCACGGGCGGCCGCCGTCTCGCCGTCGAGGGTGAACCAGTTGAGCAGGTCGGTGCGGACCGCCCGTCGGTCGAGGAACCAGTGGGCCGGGCGGCCCGTGCGGCCGGTGCGCTCGAACTCGTCGGCCACCTCGTCGAACAGCTGCACGAGCACCCGCACGTGATCGGACGTCCAGCCGTCGGGCCCCGGCTGGTCGAGCTCACCGGCGACGACGAGCTGGTGGAACCGGTCGAGGGTGGTGTGGACGACGTTGCCGCGCTCGATGGGCGAGAGGGCGACCTCGTCGGTCGGGTCGTCGAGCGGGCGGACACCGAGCAGGTGGCGCACGAAGTACGCGTGCGGGCAGGCTGGCCATGCTTCGATCTGGGACGCCGACATCGGGCGCGCGAGGTGGTCGATGTCGAGTGCCGTGAGGTCGCCGTCGAACTCGGTGACCACGTCGGAACGACGGGCGGCCCGGAGCCGCAGGCCGCGGGCCGCGACCCAGTCGTGCTGGCAGGCGAGCTCGAGCGCGTCGACGGAACCGGCTGCCGCGACGATGGCCCGCGACCGAAGGCGCAGCTCGGCCGCCGACGCGGGGAACTCGACCGTCACCAGCCCGGCGTGGTGGCTCCCGACGGTGCTGACCGGCGCCTCGGGCAGGTGGGCGGCGATCCAGCGCGACGGCAGGCGCTCGGTGGTGGCGCGCAGGTCGCCGCGGGGCACGCTGACGATCAGCCGCTCGGACGAGGCGAGGTGACCGAGGAAGGCGCGGTGGATGCGGTGGGCGCGAGCGTCGGACGACGCCAGACCCGCATGGGCCCGATCGTCGTCGCCGATCAGCGGATCAGCGGGCGGCGGCGGTGGCAGCAGGCCGTCGGCGGCGCCGAGCACGATCGTGACATCGGCGTCGAGCCCGGCCGTGCCGGCCAACGACCCGATCGTGACGCCGTCGCCCAAGCGGCCGAGCCGGCCCGGCGCGGCCTCGAACTCGGCGGCGAACGCGGCGCGGAACTCGCGGCGCGTGACCGGCGGGCCGACGGCGTCGAGATGGCGGAGCCGGTCGAGGACGACGCCGGCGTGGTCGGACGCGAGCCGCTCGGCCTCGTCGAGCTGGTCGAGCAGTCCGGACCCCAACCGCCGCAGCACCTGGCGTTCGCACCACTCGGCCCACTGCGCCCAGGTGCGCGTGCGGCCGACCGGGCCGAGGTCGCGGCGCAGATCGGCGACGAACGCGGCGAGCTGTTCGGCACGCTCGGCCTCAGCCCCGCGATCGTCGTCCGTGCGGGCCCGGTAGCGGGCGGCGAGCGCGTGGAGCCGGGGCTGCCAGTGCTCGCCTCGGCTGACACCTGCGGCGCGGGCGAGGCGCTCCCAGCGGCCGACCGAGATGCGTCCGCCGGCCGGGTCGAGCAGAGGGAGGTCGGCGAGCACCTCGAACAGGTCGTTGCGGCGCAGGCCGCGACGGTCGATGTGGAGCAGGTCGAGCAGGAACCGGGGGACCAGCCGCTCGGTCACGAGGGTGCCGGGCCGGCCGTTCCAGGGGATCCCGGCGGCGTCGAGGTGGTGCTCGACCAGCCGGGCGTACGGTCGATCCGTGGGCCACAGCACCACCATCCGAGCGAACGGCGTGTCGGCTCGGGCGGCGTCGACGAGCGCACGGACGGCGTGGCGGACCTCCTCGTCGGCGTCGGTGGTCGACAGGATCGAGGCGTCGCTCCGTGTCGCCGGAGGACGATCGTCGACGCTCAGCACGGTGCCGACTGCAGCCGCGAGGCCGTGTGCCCCGGCGTCGACCGCGAGCACGCCTGTCGTCTCGACCAGCAACTCCAATGAGCCGGTGGTAGCGAGCCCGCCCAGCAGATCGGTCGCGGCACCAGTCTCGAGGCGGGGCAAGAACGCGATCGTCGGATCGGTCAACGGGTGGCCCGCCAGCTTGGTCAGTGCGAGTGCGAACAGGTCGGCCTCGTCGTACCACGAGCCGGCCAAGCGAGCCGCGGTCTCGGAGATCACGCGAGCCGCCTCGCGCCCCCGCGGTGACGACTCGTGCAGGCGCTCGACCGCGCCCGGGCCGGCGAGGCGCACCTCTCGGTACAGGTCGCGCATCGCCGAGACGGTCGAGGGGTGGTCGGCCACCGCCGAGTAGACCCCGGGAACGTCGCGGAGGACGCCCCGGACGGTGATGTCGATGACGGGCGTCGACACCGGACGCCGCCCGCGCTCGGCCAGCTCGGCGCCGACGAGGCGCTCGGCCAGGCGGGCCGGCGTGACGAGGTCGATCGCCGCCACGCCGCCGTGCAGCCCGAGCCACCGACGTGCCGTGACGGCGACGGCGTTGGTCGGCACGACCACCGTGACGGGCGCCAGCGGCGAATCGCCCTTGGTGCGCGCGATGGCGCGGGCCAACGCCGGGAGCGCCTCGTTGGCACGAACGGCGGTGCAGCGCGCGGTCACGGGGGCGATCGTAGGCAGGGCCTGGGTCGGGGTCGGGTCGGCGGCGCGCATCACGCTGCGGTTCGTCGTTTGGATGGTCGGGTCGGGGTGCGTTGCTCGGCGATGTCGGGTCGACATCGGCCGAACACCCGGCCGTCGGGTTGGGTGATCGTGAGGGTGCGGTCGTCGGCCAGGTCGAGTCGCCATCCGCCTTCGTGCACCACGTGGTGATGTCGTGAGCACAACGGGACGAGGTTGGCCAGGTCGGTCGGCCCGCCGAGCTCCCAGGGGACGATGTGGTGGATCTCGCAGCGGTCGAAGGCGACGTCGCAGCCACCGAAGGCGCAGCAGCGGTACATCGCCCGGAGCGCCCGGCGTTGGTGGCGATTGGCCTGGCGGATCGTCCGCCCGGCGTGGAGGGTGACGCCGTTGGTGTCGACGACGACCGGCGTGACCCGGCCCTCGCAGAGCAGTCGGCGGATGCTGGCTGGTGAGAGTGGTGCGCCATCGCTGGTTTCGCAGATCGAGTGGTCGTGGAGTTCGCCGGTGAGGCCGGTGCGGGCGTCGACGATGACCGTGATGTCGGCTTCGGTCGGGCGGGTCTGCTGGTGGCCGCCGGTGACCAGGTTGCCGAGCGCTTCGGCGGCGAGGCGGTTGCGGTCGTAGCGGCGTTGGATGAAGTCGGTGTCGCCGCGTCGTTCGCCGGCGGTGATCAGCGCTGCCACTTCGCGGTCGATGGCACCGAAGATCTGGTTGCCGAGCTCGGGGTGGAGGGCGAACCGGCCTTCGATCATCCCGGTGGCAGGGTTGAGTTTGCGTGACACGTAGGTGTCGCGTCGTTGCCGGCGGTTGCGTTCGAGGCCGTGGTCGCGTTCGAGCAGTCGGGCGAGGTCGCGAACGGATCGCCCGAACTGCTCTGGTGTCATGCGGCCGGCGTCGGCGAGCAGATCGTCGGAGTGGCCGAACACGGCCTCGCGAACGTCGTCGTCGAGCTTGTCGGTGGCGTTGGCCAGCGCATCGACGTGGTCGGCACCGATCGCTCCGGTGGCGAGCGCCTCGCCGAATGCGGGTGCCTCGTCGATCGTCTTCGACCACCGCTCACGGCGCTTGCCCTCCGCCGCCGAGACGCCCCCGCAGCGGGTGTGGACATCGGCGGGCGGCGCCCCACCGACGGTGTCGTGCAGCACGACCAACCGGGACGTGTAGCGGGCCAAGCTCGACTGGGCCCAGCCGATCACCCGGTTCAGCTCGCCGATCATCCGCTCGCACGTGGCAGCGTCGGCGACCGACGGATCGGTCGCGTCGACTGCCGCCACGGCGGAAACGGGTGCGTTGCTCATGCCGCCATCATGCGCATCGGGGTGTCACAGGGTTTCGCGTCGCACGGTCTTGGTGGTCGGCCCGCGGAGCCTGATCAAAACGCGGTTGTCGTCGCAACCCAGTCGATGCGGAACCCGGAACCCGCGATGATGTGGCCGGTGGGGTGGGAGGTGCTCGAACAATGGGGGGACGACGTCGTCCGCGTCGAGCCGCTCGCCGGCGGGGTCGCCAACGAGGTGTGGAGTGTTCGGCTGGGTGAGCGGCTCGCCGTCGCTCGTCTCGGTGACCGGAGTGACGAGGATCTCGCGTGGGAGACCGATCTCCTCTGCCATCTCGACCGGGCGGGACTGGCCGCCAACGTCGCCCTCCTGCACTTCCACGTCGGCAGCCAGATCACCGAGATCCGCAAGGTCAAGACGGCGGTGCGCGAGGCCAGCCGGATCTACGCCAAGCTGCGCAAGTCGGGCGTGCCGCTGCGCTACC
>JBFHJC010000208.1:0-4863 GCA_041596155.1 Ilumatobacter sp.
GTGGTCGGGGACAACAGCATCGCCACACCGCGCACCAGCTCGCGCGGTATGGCGTCGACGATCGCGTTCATCACCGCGGTCAACCGCCACTCTCGGGCGCGTCCGGCGGCATAGCCGTAGAGGCCGAGGTCGATCGCCTCGCCTGCGGCGAAAGACGCCACCGTGGCTCGGATCCGGGCGGGATCGGCGAGCAGGTCGGCACCGCCCGCGACCCAGTGCAGCGACCCCGACAGCTCCTCGGCATCGAGCAGCTGAGGAGGCGGGTCGGCGACGTCGAGCCAGAGCACGTCGGCGCCTCCCTCGAGCCACATCCGCGTCGGCGCGAGCTCGGCCCCCGCCCCGAACATCGCGATCCGGCGGCCGCTCAGATCGAGACCGTCGGCACCGGCCCGGTCGACGATCCAGTCGATGCTGTCGCCGACCGGTGGCGAGGCCGATCCGCGGGCGACCAGTTCGTGCACAGCCGCGGTCAACGCCGATCCCCGGAGGTCGACGCCGTCGAAGGGCACGGCCGGATCGAGCCGCGTCGTTCCCGACCAACGCTTCGACGTCAGCGGGAACGGCTCGGCCGCACTGGTGACATGCGCGCCGACCGGCAGCTCGCTGGAGCCGTCGTTCCACACGATCGCCGCGCGAGCGGCCTCGAGGAGGGCCCCTGCGATCTCGATTCGGACGTCGGACGCCGCTCGTGCCGCTTCGAAGCGCGGCAGGACCTCCGGGTAGCTGCGCTTGAAGGCGCCGTCGGTCTCACCGATGGCGACCTCGCCGAACACGTCGGGGAACGAGTTGCAGACCGTCGTCAGGATCCGGTGGAGGTGCGTCGTCGCCGACACCCCACCCGCCAGATCGACGCTGTCCCTCGCCTCGCGCTGCACCTGCTCGATCGTCGCCATGCCTGAACGCCCCTTTCGATCGCAGTCTCGCACCTCGCGCCGAGCGCCGGACGAGCGGACCCGACCCGAGCCGACCCGGTGGCGCGAGACTGGGATCGTGATCGAAGCCGCCGCCCGAGCCGCCGCCGTCCCACCGTTCCACGCCATGGCGATGAGTCGCTACGCGACCGAGCGCGAAGCCGACGGACACCGAGTCCTCCATCTCGAGGTCGGCCAGCCGTCGACGCCGCTGCCGGCGTTGGCTCGGGCCGCGGTCGAGGATGCCTTGCAGCACCAGCTGGGATACACCACCGCCGCCGGACTCCAACCGCTCCGCGAACGACTTGCGGCCCGGTATCACGCCAACGTCGATCCTCGCCGGGTCCTGGTCTGCGGCGGGGCATCGGCCGGATTCACCCTGGCCTTCCTGACGCTGTTCGAACCCGGCGCTCGCGTGGGGATCGTCGAACCGGGATACCCCTGCTATCGCAACACGTTGATCGCGCTCGGCCTCACGCCGGTGCGGATCGAAGTCGGCGACGAGACCCGTTGGGCCCCGACCCCGGAGCTCCTCACGGCGGCCGGCCACCTCGACGGGATCGTGCTGGCGTCACCGTCGAATCCGACGGGGACGGTGCTCGGCGCCGATGCACTCGCCACGTTGACCGCCCACTGCGAAGCGAACGACATCAGGGTCGTCGCGGACGAGATCTACCACGGCATCGTCGAGCAACCGGCGCCCGAGATCCTCGACCACGATCAGGACGCGTTCGTCATCAACAGCTTCTCGAAGTACTTCTCGATGACCGGATGGCGCGTCGGCTGGATCGTGGTCCCCGAGTCCCTCGTCGACACCGTCGAGCGACTGCAACAGAACTTCTTCATCTGCGCCCCCCACGTCGGGCAGGTGGCGGCGCTCGCCGCGCTCGACGCCACCGAGGAGCTCGAGGCGCACGTGGCTCGGTACGCCGTCAACCGCCACCTCGTGATCGACGGGCTCGCCGCCGCCGGCATCGGGCACATCGCTCCCGCCGACGGGGCGTTCTACGTGTACGCCCACGTGTCGCACCTCACGACGGAGCTCGGCATCGACTCGCTCGCTCTGTGCCACCGCTGGCTCGACGAGATCGGCGTGTGCGCGACACCCGGCATCGACTTCGATCTCGGTCGTGGACACGAGTACGTGCGGTTCTCGTGTGCGGGGCACGGACCCGACCTCGTCGAAGCCTGCGAGCTGATCGCCGGCTGGACGCCGTGACCGACCCGCATGACCGGCCCGCAGGACCGATCGACGCGGTCAGTCGACGCCGAGGAGGTCGACCACGAAGATCAGGGTCTCGTTCGGCGCGATGACGCCGCCGGCGCCCTGAGCGCCGTAGCCCATCGCCGGCGGGATGTGCAGGGTGCGGCGACCGCCGACCTTCATCCCCGCCACGCCCTCGTCCCATCCCTTGATGACCTGGCCCGCACCGAGACCGAACCGGAACGGCTCCATACGGTCCCACGAGGCGTCGAATTGCTGCCCGGTCGACCACGACACACCGACGTAGTGCACGGTGACGGTCTGGCCCGAGGTGGCCTCGTCGCCTTCGCCGACGATGTCGTCGGACATCGTCAACTCGGTCGGCGGAGTGGTGTCGGGCACGGTCACGTCAGGCTTGCGCATCCCCGCGACGTTACCGGCCGATCGCGGCGGCGAGTCCCTCGGGATCGGCCACGCTCACCCACAACGCGGAGTGCGGCCGCAACCCGATGACGCGCCGCACCGGTTCGGCGAACTCGATGCAGAGCCCGCGCCGATGGTTGGTCCCGAACGTGATCCCGTCGTCGGAGAAGCTGAGCCGGAGCCCGACCGCCGTGTACCAGCGGTGCGGTCCGGTGACGAGCGTGTGATCGACGTTGTCGAGTGGTGTCTCGACCTTGGCCCGGCCGTAGGTTGCGCGCAGCATCCCGTCATCGGTCAACGTGACGCCGTCGCGCTCGTCGACGCGCAACGTGACGAACAACGGCTTCCAGCGCCCGTCGAATCGGTAGGGGAAGAATCGGTCGGTCATGTCGTGGACTCCCGTCAGCCGGTGGCCGTCGGCGCGCTGGAGGGCTCGCCGGTCGACTCGATGATGCCCCGCAGCTCGGGCCAGGCCGCGGCGAACCCGGCGTGGAGCGGTCGCTGCTCGACCTCGTCGGGAGAGTCCCAGGCGATCGCATCGGTCTCGAAGTTGATCGACGCTCCGAACTCGCCGGGCACCTCGACCACGAACGTGGTGTACGACCAGTCGGACGCCGGTTCGAACGCGACGTGCCCGAGCACCCTGGCGCCCTCGGGGATCGTGCCGATCTCCTCCGACGCCTCGCGCAAGGCTCCCGCGAGCGGTTCCTCGCCCTCGTCGAGCGCGCCACCGGCACATGACCACGTCCCGCCCTCGTGGGCGAACGCCGAACGCTTCTGCAGCATGACGCGCGGCCCGTCGGGGAATCGGACGACGAACACGACCCCGGCGGCGCCGTACACCCCCCACCGCACGTGGCCATCGGAGCACATCAGGAATCCGTCACCGGATCTGCGGCTCACGACGCGAGGCTCACGACGTCAGAGCTCCCAGAGTTGCTTGGCGGCGGTGACGGTCGGGAGTCCGATCTCGCCGGTCGACGCGGTTTCCGGGCGATAGGAGCCACCGACGAGGGCGCTGAGCGTGGCGCCGACGCTGCGAGTCAGCGCCTGCAGGTCGTACCCGCCTTCGAGCACGACGAGCACTCGCCTCGGCGCGACGAGCGACTGCAGCCGCCTGGCCATGTCGGCGTAGTCGCCGGCCGTGAGGCGGAGCCCGGCGAGCGGATCGTCGCGGTGCCCGTCGAATCCGGCTGAGATGATCAACCAGTCGGGAGCGAACCGCTCGATCACCGGAATGACGACCTCGTCGAAGGCCGCTCGGTACGTGTCGCCGGCCGCGCCCGCCGGGAACGGCAGGTTGACGTTCGTGCCGGCGCCCGCACCGGTGCCCGTCTCGCGGAGCTGACCGGTGCCGGGGTACAGCGGCGACTCGTGCGTCGAGACGTACAGCACGTTCGGGTCGTCGTAGAAGATGTCCTGCGTGCCGTTGCCGTGGTGCACGTCCCAGTCGACGACCGCGACCTTCTCCCCCGCGGCCGCCAGCTTCGCAGCGCCCACGGCCGCGTTGTTGAACAAGCAGAATCCCATGGCGCGGTCGCGGACGGCGTGGTGCCCGGGCGGGCGACCACCGGCGAACGCCACGTCGCACTCGCCCGCCCGCAACGCGTCGATGGCCCCGAGGACCGCACCAGCGCTGCGCCGGGCGGTCGACCACGACCCCGGCGTCGCGACCGTGTCGGGGTCGAGTTGTCCACCGCCGGCGGCGCAGAACTGTTCGACCGCTTCGACGTAGGACGGATCGTGAACGAGTGCGAGATCTTCGATCGCCACGAGTTCGGGAATGCGCCATTCGGCGGCGTCGTCGAGCCCGGCCTCGTGGATCCCGGCCAATGCGGCGTCGAGTCGTCCGCGGTGCTCCGGGTGCCAGGCGGGCGTGCCGTGGTCGTCGTGCTCGGCAGCGGCGAAGACGATCAACGGCGATGTCACCCCTCCAGCCTGCCACGCGACCGTCGGGCGCGCCCACCCCCGCTGCACCATCAGAACGCCACTCGACGTAAGGGCACGTCGCTCGTGTTCCGATGGAGCGATGTGGGCGCCGGCAGCGGAGGCCCCAGCGGTTGTGGGGCGACGGACCGATGGCAACTACGGTCTGCGGACGTGACCGGACGATTGGACAAACTCGACCTGAGTGCCGAACTCGGGCGCGAGGAGTACGAGGAACGGCTGCACGCCGCCCAGCGCAAACTCCTCGAGTTGCGGCTCGGCACGGCCGGATTGCTCGAAGGGTCCCAACTCGGTCCCGGCGTGCTCGTGGTGATGGAGGGTTCGGACGCCGGCGGCAAGGGCGGCGCGATCCGGCGCATCGTCGAGCCGCTCGATCCA
>JBFHJC010000209.1:0-4829 GCA_041596155.1 Ilumatobacter sp.
ATCACGTCGTCTCTCACCCCGCCAACCGTACCCGGCCGCGGCACCGACCCGTCGGCGCGGGCGCCGCACGAGACCGTGCCGTCAATCGGTGGCGTCGGCGACCAGCGTCAAGACATCGTCGCCGTACTGCTCGAGCTTGGCCGGGCCGACGCCTTTGACGCGCGCCAGCGCGTCGAGGTCGTCGGGGAGTGCCGATGCGATCGCGGCCAGGGTCTTGTCGTCGAAGACGGTGTATGCCGGCTTGCCGTCGCGGGCGCGATCGCGGAACTGGCGGAGGCGATCGAACAGCCGGACGCTGGCCTCGTCGACCTCGCCCGGGCGCGGCCCGAGCTGCCCGCGTTGACGCCCGGCGGTCTCGACCTTGGCACCGATCGGGAACCGCCTGGTCGCGCCGTCGCGCTCGGCGATCGCCGACTCGGGTTCGAGCTCGGTGATGACCCAGTCGTGGCCCTGGTCGACGAGGACGAGCCCGGGCACCGCCATCACCCGGCCCCGGTCGAGCAGCGGATGGTCGGGCGTCGAGCGTCCGGCGGCCGGAGGAATGCGCGGTCGCCCGACCGGGGGCGGCTCGGGCGGGTGCTCCGGCGGCTCGGTCGACAGCTCCGCCACGAACGGGCTGGGATCCTCGCTGCTCACGATCCTGACGTGCCGGCCCGCCCGGGTGATGGCGACGTGGAACAGCCGGCGTTCCTCTTCGACGTCGTCGGCCAACCGGTGCGGGAACTGATCGGTGTCGGCGAGATGCACGACGACGTGCGGCCACTCCTGACCCTTCACGCGGTGCACGGTCGCCAACACGACGCCGCGTGGGTCGCGCCGGACGGCGAGGTGCTCGCGCAACCACCGTTCGAAGGTGGTCGCGTCGTCGTGCAGGCGGGCGAGCTGGCGAACGGCGAGCAGATCGTCGCCCTGAGCCGACCGGTTCATGCCGCGTCGACTGTGATCGAGCGTGGCGACCGCGCCGCCGAGCCCGATGTCGTCGATCAGCGCGCCGACCAACCGCGCCGTGGTGGCGCCCGAATCACGCATCGCCTGCAGCCGCGCGATGTCGCCGGCGAACTCGCCGACCCGGGTCGCGTCGCGCTCGTTGGTCAAACGGTCGGACAGTCGCAGCAGCGCGTCGACGTCGCGCTGCTCGCCGACCCAGTCGCCGATGCGCGGATGGAGCGGACGCGACGGTCGGCGCAGCGCTTCGCCCACGTCGTCGGGGGCGAACGGGCGCCCCGAAGCGAGGCGCAGCCAGGCGAGCACGGCCCGCACCGCGGTCCGGTCGACGAACTCCGTGCCGACACCACCGGCGACCGCGATGCCCCCGGCGGCGAGCGCCACCTGGACGGGAGCGATCGTCGCGTTGACCCGGGTGAGGACGGCGATCTCGGACGCATGAGCGCCGTCGGCGAGCGCCGTCCGCACGGCGGCGACGGTGGCGCCCACGGGATCGCTCGACGACTCGGTCGACCACCCGCCCGGCTCGTCGGAGGCCGCTCGGATCGTCTTGTCGACGCGCCGCCGGTTGTGGCGGAGCAGGCGATCCACAGCATCGACCACGCCGGCCGGACAGCGATAGTTGATCTCGAGCGGGTGGTCGCCGGCGCCAGGGAACCATCGGGCGAAGTCGATCAGCCACGCCGGGTCGGCGCCGTTGTACCCGTAGATCGTCTGGTCGTCGTCGCCGACGCCGAACACCGCTCCCCCGCCGCCGGCGAGCAGGCGAACGAGCAGCAGGTGCGCGGGCGTCAGGTCCTGGAACTCGTCGACGAGCAGGATGCGGCTGGCGCGCTGGGCGGCGCGGCGGGCGGCCGGCTGGGTGAGGAGCACCGTGATCGCCCGGTGGATCTGCCCGTCGAAGTCGACCGCACCGTCGCGCTCGAGCGCGTCGAGGTAGTGGGGGTAGACGTCGGCGAGCCCGTCGACGTCGCCGCCGTACCGGAGCTCGACCTCGGCCGGCCCGACGAGGCCGAGCCGCACCAGGCCGAGCGCGTCGATCCACGGGGCCAGCGGATCGGTGTTGCGACGACGCGGCACCGTGACGAACCGCTGGAGGATGCGACGGACGTCGGGCTCGTCGATGGTCTGCCACCGACGCGCCTGCGGCTCGAACGGAGCCGTGCCGTTCACGATCGCGAGCGCGATCGAGTTGAGCGTGCGGACCTGTAGACCCGGGAGGTCGGCGGTGCGCTCGCGCATCTCCTCCTGGGCCCGCTTGTTGAACGCCACGAGGCTGATCGCACCCGGCGGGAGACGCCACACATCGACGAGGTGCCGGGCACGTTCGGTCAGCACCCTGGTCTTGCCGGATCCGGCCGGTGCGATGATCCGCGCCGAGCCGCCGTCGTGGGTGACTGCCGCGAGCTGGTCGGGGGCGAGGTCGGCAGCGGTCTCGTTCGGTGCGGCCGCGTCGAACCGACCGTGTTCGATGTGCACGGCGTGCACCACCGCCGTCCCCGCGATGGGAGCGCAGTGCCGGACCGGACCACCGTCGAGCCACACCGGGCGACCGTCCGGCGTGCGGATGTCGCCGGCGTGCGCCTGGTCGCCGCCACCATCGTCGCTGTCGATCGGTGTGGCCCCGTGGGCCACCGCCCGATCGAGCAGCGTCCACCGTGGCGCCTCCGGGTCGCGGGCATCGATCGCGTTGGCCCAGAGGAGGTGGAAGAGCTCGTCGAGCGCGAACTCGTGCTCGACCCCCAACTCGTGGGGTGGGCGCCGGTCGACCGAGTCGGGGGCGACGTCGAAATCGGTCGCCAGCTCGATCACACGCCCGGACGCGCCGTGCGCGGCGGCGCGCAACGACGCGACCGCGGCCGACGGATCGGCGAGTACCGCAGCATCGAGTCTCACGCGCGGGACGTCGTCCCAACCCGTCGGATTCGCCTGCCCGGGCGCGACGACGACGTTCCGGCCGAGGGCCGCCGGTCCGGGCCGGAGCGACATCGCCACACCCCGGCTGCCACCCGGGATGCCACCCCGGGTCACATCCCCGGTCACGCCCCGGCTGGCCGCCGGACCGGCAGACGGACCGGGCGGCGGGGACGGCGCGGGTTCGAGGTCGAGCGGCAGCTCCTGTCGATCGGCCCAGCACCGCTTCACGTCGGCCGGGCGCTCGTGTTGCCCGCCGCAGTACACACAGCTGATCACGGCACCGACCCTACCGATGGGGTGTGCCGACCGATCGGCCGTTCACGCCGGCCCGACCCGGAGCGATCGGGTCGCGACGAGCAGCCAAGCCGCCAGAGCGGCGCCGACCGCCGTGATCACGCCGAGCACCGCTTCGAAGCCGATGACCCTGGCGATCGTCGACGCCACCAGCGGAGCCGTCATCCCGGCGTAGGCCGCCGCGTAGAACGCGCCGGTGAGCGCACCCCGCTGCCGCGGGTCGGCGAGCACCTCGACGAAGTGCAACCCCGACGTCATGCACAGGCCCGACGCCGTGCCCATCGCGATCGACGCCGGGAACAGCACGCCCCACCACCCGGTCGCGAACGACACCAGGCCCATCGCCGTTCCGCAGGTTCCGAGCACGAGGCCGACCGGCGCCGCCCGGTAGGCACCGACGCGCCCCACCCACGCCTGCGCCGGGACGATCAGCCCCATCGAGAGCACGAAGACCAGGCCGGTCACGAACACGGCCACGCCCGACATCGCCGGTCGCAACAGGACGGGGAACAGCCCGAACGCCAGCGACGGGAACCCGAACACCCCGAGCGCCGTCGGCACGACCACGCGCCAGAACTCGCCCGCGGCACCGTGCGGGATCCCCAGGTTCGGGCGCACGGGTCCACGATGCCGTTCGACGGTCTCGGGCACGAGCGCGATGACGACGAGTCCGGCGACGACCAACACCAGGTGCGCGACGTAGGGCCAGACGAGCGGGTGGCCCGACCACTGGCCGAGCACCCCGCCGACGAACGGACCCAACCCGAACCCGCCGTACATGACCAGCCCCAACAGCCGCGCGGTCCACATCGGCCCGGCCCCTCCCAGCTCCTGCATCCAGGCGCTGGCGACGACGAGGAACATGCCCGACACCGCGCCGAGCAGGAACCGTCCGAGGAACAACATCGCAAGCGAGTCGTCGCCCATCAGCATCACGACCGAGGCGATGCCCGAGAGCACGAGTCCGGGGACCGCGACTGGTCGCCGACCGAAGACGTCGGACGCCGGTCCGGCGTACGCCAGCGCCGGCGCGAGGCCGATCGGGTAGATCGCGAACAGCGCAGTCACGGTCCAGCGCGACAGGTCGAGCTGTTGCTCGTAGATCAGGAACAGGGGCGTCGCCACGTTCGTCCCGAACGCCACGGCATACAGGGCGAGGGCGAGCGCCCGGTGCGGTGTTCCCACGGGCGCACCGTACGACGTCGGCCGAAGATGTGACGATCTTGACCGTTCGTCGCTCAAGCCCCCGCCGGCAGGCGCCGAAGGGAATTCCGGAGACGCCAATGTTACGATTCCGTGACGGACTCGGTGGGCGACCCTCCGAGGAGCTCCGACCCATGATCCGATCCCTGCTGACCGCCACCAGCCTCGTCGTGAGCAGTACCGTGCTCTCGCTCGGAGCGCCACCGCCGGCGAGCGCCCTCGACGACGCCCCGTGGCGGCTGCCGGTCACGCCGCCGCGCTGCACCGTGGCGCAGGCCGAATCGGGCGACGTCGGTGACTGCCTGATGGCGTTCTACGGCGATCCTGCGGACAGCGGGTGGGGCTCCCCTCCGGCGCCGGGCGTCGGTGACGGCTGGGTCTGGAACGGCCACACCTACCGCGGTTCACCGGCGCTGGCGGGCTGGGAGAGCACCTACATCGCCGCCAACGACGTCACAGTCGGCGGTCTG
>JBFHJC010000210.1:0-4773 GCA_041596155.1 Ilumatobacter sp.
ACCGAGACGACGACCACCACCAGCACGACGACGACGTCGACGACGACCACGACCACGACCACGACGGTGGCGCCCACCACCGTGGCGCCGACCGCGCCGCCGACCACCTGTCCGGTCGGCCCGTCGCTGCCGGCCGGTGCGTCGAGCCTCACCGGTCTCGCGGCCGACCTCAACGGTGACGGGCAGCCCGACTCCCTCCAGACGTATGTGATCCCCGCGACCACCGAGTGGCACGTGCGGGTCGAGTGGGGCGGCGGCGGCTCGACCGACGCGATCGTCGCCGGCGTCGGCGGGGCCGGGGCGTCGCAGCCGATCGGTGCGTTCGACGTCGAAGGCGATGGCACGCCCGAGATCTTCCTCACGGTGGGGGCGGGTGCCTCGGCCGTCCTCGTCGGTCTGTACGACGTCGCCGGGTGTGCGCTGACGCGCATCACGGTGGGCGCCGAGCCGGCGGTCTTCCCGATCGGTGCCACCGTCGGGAGCGTGTCGGGGCTCTCGTGCGGCCCCGTCGGGCACCTCGACCGGCTCTTCGCGTCGTTCGTCGGCGGCGACGAGTGGGAGGGCGGCTTCGAGCCGTTCAACCTGAGCGGCAGCGTCCTGACCCCGGGATTCGGTGACGGTGGCACGTTCACGACCGCCGAGGCCAACGCGCTGGCCGACCTCGACTGCGGCACCCTGACGCTGCCCTAGACGCCGGAGCCCCTGAGCGCAGCGGCCGGCCACCGTCATCGAGGTGGCCGGGGCCGTGCCCGTGCGCAGTTGCGGTGGCGCCGCCGATCGTGATCAGGCCGGCGGCGAGCGCGCCAGCGAGGAGCGTGTGCTCGAACACCTCGTCGCCTCCGTCTCCGACGCACGAGCGCCGCGAATCCCCTCGCAATGACCCGCCGAAGCGGGGCGCGGTGGCGGGATCAGAGCGGGAACCGACGGCGGATCCAGTCGGCGTAGACCGGGTCGACGACTCGCCACTGCGACCCGGCGCGCATGATCTCGCCGCCGTCGACGAGGCGGTCGCGGCTCGACTGGCCGGAGCCGGGGGGGAGCCCGATCACGCCGGCCGCGGCACCGAAGATCGGTTCGCCGTTGGCGACGAGGCGGAGGAGTTTCTGGTCGTTGCCCTGGATGCGCGAGAACAGCGTCTCGTTGGCGAGGTCGGTCTGGCGACGGACGTCGTCGAGGGCGAGGCCCCACAGATCGTCGCGGTACGGCTCGCCGGGCTCGGCGTGACGCCAGGCGGCGTCGGCGAGCTGCATCGCCCGTTGCGGATGGCCGGCGGTGAAGTCGATGAGCGCGGTGGCGAGGTCACCGGGGTCGCGGTCGGTCGAGCGGAAGCCGTCGTTGACGATCGTGCGCAGCGCGATCGGCGTGAGCGGCCCGACGTCGACGAGGTCGGCCTGGCCGTAGAACGGCCGGGCGACGTCGGTGAACATCGCCCGCATCAGCGAGAGCTGCGACCCGGCGAAGACGATGCCGAGGTCGTCGACGTGGTGTTGCAATTTGGTGCGCAGCAGGCCGGCCGCGCCCTCGATGCGGTCGATGCCGCCGAACTCGTCGAACACGACCAGCATCGGGTCGCGCCGGGCGGCGGCGACGAGCCCGTCGAGCAGGTGGTGGATGACGGCGACCGGGTCGGGCTGCTGCGACGGCCGCCTGGTGAACATCAGCTTGACGCCGCCGAGGCTGATCTCGCCGCCGGAGATGAGATGGTGGAGCCGGTCGAGCGCCGGACCGCGCACGGTCGACATCGCTCGGTCGAGCCGGACGGCCAGGTCGGCCATCGACGACACCTCGTACAGGTCGACGTCGACCACCGACGTGCCGACCGCCTCGAGGTCGGCGCCGACCCGCCGCAGGACGCTGGTCTTGCCGAATCGGCGCGGGCCGAGCACGGCGGTCACGCGTCGGGTGGTGACCCGCTCGATCAGGTCGACGACGAGGTCGTCGCGACCGTGGACGGCGTCGGGCGACAGCGGCCCCTGGAACCGGAACGGCGACTCGTCCACCGCTCCAGAGTACGTGTCCGAGTAGTCAGAATCTACTTCCATGAGTAGCCCTCCGGCGACGCACACGGCGCAGCGCCGACTCGAGCTGCTCGCCGCGGGCCGACCCACCGGCGCACGCCGGCGACGTGCTCCACCGGCGAGACGACGGACGCGAGATCCATGCCCCCACCGTGCACACGGGGGTGTGACCCTCTCGGGAGGCTGGTGAGGTTCGGGCTCGAGCCTGACGGGTTCCCGTCGGTCGCCCAGCCGCTCCCACCCACGGGTCGCCCTCGGGCGCCTGCCGACGGTGGGAGCGACCGGCCCATTCGCGGGCTCCGAGCGGGTTCGGCATCAACCCGGTTGTCGGCCCCACATCTGGGTTGCCGCCCACTGGTGGCTGTAGATACCGCTCGTCATGTTGCTGTCGCGGACGGTCGACTCGCTCGGCTCGTCAGCGGGAACGACGACCAGACAGCACCGCTCAGGGCTCGCGGGGCCACCTTCGCTCCGCGGCCACGCTGCGTAGAGCAGCGTCCTGCCGTCGGGTGACCATGTGACGAAGTACGGGTACCACCGGATCGGCCCGTCCGGCCCGTCCGTCTCGGGCGGCTCGATGACCGTCTCGCTCCCGTCGGCAACGTCCACGAGCACGACCTCGTGACCTTCGGCGCTCCCGCAGCAGATCCGTTGGTAGGCGATGCGGTCGCCGGCCGGGGACCAGATGGGACCGATCCCGTGGTTCGCCGCGCCCGTATCGGCGACGAGCAGCCGATCGTCGGCGCCGTCGGCGTCGACGAGCCGGAGCTCGGCCGGGCCGTTCTCGCCACGCGTGTACGCCAGCGTCGAGCCGTCCGGCGACCAGGTGAGATGGGCGGCTTCGACGGCGCCGAGCGACCGGAGCTCGTTGGTCGAGACGGCGTAGACGGCGACCGGCGTGTACGCCGTGTCGGCCTCCCGATTCCGGCCCATGTCGCCGGCGATCGCGAGCTCGTCGGTGCCCGGGCGCCACTCGAGATCGCTGGGTCGCAGATCGGGCAGGCGGCGGATCTCGCCACCGCTCGTGTCGACCACCCACACCTCGCCGCCGCCCGCGAAGGCGACCCAACGGTTGTCAGGCGCCCAGATCGCGCACGGGTGGGGGTCGAAGCCGTCGAGCACGTTCCAGCCGTCGAGGCCGATGACGGTCGGGGCCGACGCGACGCCATCCGGATCGACCGGGACGATCACGAGCTCGGCGGCGCCGATCGCGGTCTCCGACGAACCGGTCAGCCGGCCGAACGACAGCTGCGTGCCATCCGGCGACCATGCCGGACACGCATCGTCGGCCGTGTCCGAGCCGGCCACCTCGAGCCGGCGAGCCTCCAGGCCCGGCCGGACGAGGGAGATGTCGCCGTCACCGTCGATGCCGGTCTCGAGCGCGACCCACCCGTTCACGGCCGGACCGGGTGTCTCGAGGACCACCGAGCTCGCGGGCAGATCGGGCACCGTCGTCTCGGGGACGACCGAGTCGACCGGTCGAGCCGGTTCGGTCTCTCCGGCCTGCCGCTGGGCGAGCGCGACGACGCCCGCTGCGATCAGTGCGAGGCATGCCGCCGCGATCAGCCAACGCGAACCCGGACGACGACGGAGCTGATCGGCATCGCCGTCGAGTGTCGGCCGTTCCGGGACGCGCAGTCGCTGCGCCCGGTCGCGAAGGGCGACGCGGAGGTCGTCCTCGAGCGTCGTCATCGCTCCACCTCCTTGGCGAGTGTCGCCAGCGCTCGGGCGCTCAGCGACTTGACGGTGCCCGGCTTGCAGTCGAGCGCTCGCGCGATGTCCACTTCGCTCAGGTCGGCGTAGTACCGCAGCACGACGACGGCCCGCTGGCGGAACGGCAGCCTGGCCACCGCATCTCCCAGTCCGTCGAGGGGCGGCATCTCGGCGTCGTCGCGCACCGCCAACAGGTGTCGCTTGCGAGCGGCGGTCCGTCCGTTGCGCCGCCAGTTCGAACTGGCGTTGGTCAGGGCTCGCTGGAGGTAGGCGTCGGGCCGTTCGATCGTCGCCCAGCGCCGTGACATCTTGGCGAACACGTCCTGGGCGATGTCGGCGCCAGCCTCGGCGTCGCGGGTCATGAGCGTGGCGAGCCGGAACGCGTGCGCCCATCGCTCTGCATAGAAGTCGTCGAACCCGGTCGACGGCCCCACGTCCACGCGCGGCTGATCGATCATCACATCATCGTCCTGTCGCGAACTCCAACCGGACTCGGCGTATGCCCCATGCCTGAATCGACACGCCAGCCGGCCGGCAGGTTCCACCGGATCGGTGTCGCTCCTCGTCGCCCGGTGCGGCGACAGGACGACGGCAGCGAGGCGATCGGTTCGACCCTGGTCGACGACCTTGCGCAAGCCCGAACACGTGTTCGATACTGGGTCTCTTGGGATTCAACAATCCGTCGTGGACCTGGAGCGAGCTGGAGGCGACGCTCTCGGGGCGCCGTGGGAGGGATGGTCGCGCGCCCGGCAGTCCGTCCTGGAACGCCGGCGGTGACTCGCCCGCCTGGGGGCGCAAGCGGCAGGCGTTCGAGGCGCCGCTCACCAGGGTGCCGGGCACCGTCCCGTACGCAGAGCTGCACAGCCACTCGAACTACTCGTTCCTCGTCGGCGCTTCGCACCCCGAGGAGCTCGCCACCGAGGCCGCCCGGCTCGGGCTCGAGGCGCTCGCCCTCACCGACCACAACGGGTTCTACGGGGTGGTGCGCTTCGCCGAGGCGGCGCGGTCGGTCGGCCTCCCGACGGTGTTCGGCGCCGAGATC
>JBFHJC010000211.1:0-4730 GCA_041596155.1 Ilumatobacter sp.
CGGAGCCGGCTGGCGGCCGCGGCTGCCATCCTGTTGATCGTCGCCGCCGCAGTCGCCGTCGCAGTCGTGCGCAACGACGCGTCGCCGATCGAGCCGAGCACCCCGGTCGTGACGGCAGGCGATCCCATCGCCAGCCCGCCGGGGCGCGACGCCCGCGCGCTCACGACGGCCGAGGAGTACTTCGGCGCGCTCAACGCGGGCGATGTCGACCAGGTCGTCGCGATGTCGAATTCGGAATTCGTCGACCTGGCTGCGTCCCGCCAGATGTGGGAGATGAACGCCGCGTTGGCCGAGCACTACGGAGCATTCCAGACGGTCGAGCGCTGCGAAGTGCTCTCGATGAACGATTCGTACGTCGAGGTCGGCTGCGACGTGGTCGTGACCGACCCGGTGTTCGCTGCGCTCGGTGTCGCCGAGCTCGTTGCGCCCGTCCGCGTGTTCGATGACGAGACGGTCGTCTGGCTCCCGTGGCGAGGCGGCGACTTCGGACAGGTGAACCAGGCGTACGCTGACTACCTGCGGGCCCACCACCCGGCCGAGTTCGAGGCGGTCTGCGATCCCTCCGGGTACGAGCCGGGCAGTGTCGTCGTCGACAAGGGCATCGCGCTCACCGGATCATGTGCGGAGCTATGGGTCCCACTCGCCGAGGAGGTCGCGGGCTGGGTGACCGATGGTCGGCCCTGATCGCGAAACCGACAGTGCCACAGCCCGTGGGTAACGTCTGACGGGTGGGTGCAACCTCCGAGCGCGACATCCTGCGGCCGCACGCCGAGGTGCAGTACGCGGCCGAGCTGGCGGCGCTCGCGGCCACCGACGACCGGGAGCGGCCGCCCAACTGGCGCCTGTCGCCCTGGGCGGTCGTCACCTACCTGATCGGCGGCGAGCTGGCCGACGGCACGGTGATCGTGCCCAAGTACGTCGGCCGGCGCCGGCTGATGGAGATCGCGGTCGCCACTCTGGCCACCGACCGAGCGCTCCTGCTGCTGGGCGTGCCCGGCACCGCCAAGACCTGGGTCAGCGAGCACCTTGCGGCCGCGATCTCGGGCGACTCGACGCTGCTCGTGCAGGGCACCGCCGGCACCACCGAGGAGACGCTGCGCTACGGGTGGAACTACGCCCGTCTGCTCGCCGAGGGTCCGAGTGAGGCGGCGCTCGTGCCGAGTCCGGTCTATCGGGCGATGCAGCTCGGTTCGATCGCGCGCGTCGAGGAACTGACCCGCATGCCGTCCGACGTGCAGGACGCACTCGTCACCGCCCTGTCCGAGAAGTCGATGCCGATCCCCGAACTCGATTCCGAGGTCGCCGCCGCGCGCGGCTTCAACGTCATCGCCACCGCCAACGACCGCGATCGCGGCGTCAACGACCTGTCGTCGGCGTTGCGACGTCGGTTCAACACGGTCGTGCTGCCGCTCCCCGAGACGGCCGACGAAGAGATCGCGATCGTGGCCCAGCGGGTGAACGAGCTCGGCGCGGCACTGGAGCTCCCACCGATCTCGCCCGCCGCCGGCGAGATCCGGCGCGTCGTCACCATCTTCCGCGAGCTGCGCGACGGCGTGACGACCGAGGGCGACACCAGCCTCAAGGTGCCGTCGGGCACGCTCTCGACCGCCGAGGCGATCTCGGTCGTCACCAACGGTTTGTCACTTGCGGCGCACTTCGGCGACGGCGCGCTCTCGCCCGACGACATCGCGGCCGGGGTGGTCGGCGCGGTCGTGCGCGACCCGGTCCACGACGGCGTCGCCTGGCGCGAGTACCTCGAAGCCGTGGTCGCGAACCGTGACGGCTGGGGCGACTTCTACGAGGCGTGTCGGGCACTCGACTGACCCGGCCCGAGAACCCGTGACCGTCCACCTGCTCGGCATCCGACATCACGGCCCGGGGTCGGCGCGCTCGGTGATCCGAGCGCTCGACGAGCTGCAGCCCTCGATCGTGCTGGTCGAGTCCCCGGCCGAGACGACGTCGGCGTTCGCATGGGTCGGCGGCGGTGCACACGCGTCGTCCGACGACCCGCTTCGGCCGCCGGTCGCCCTGCTGGGCCATGTGGTCGACGACCCGCGCCGCGCCGTGTTCGCGCCGCTCGCGTCGTTCAGTCCCGAGTGGCAGGCGATCTGCTGGGCGAACGAGCAGGCGGTCCCCGTCGAGGCGATCGACCTCCCGCTCGCCGTCACGCTCGCCGCTCGCGACGACGATTCGTTGATGGCGTCCCCGATCGACCCCCTCGGCCTGCTGGCGGCGGCTGCCGGAGAGTCCGACGCCGAACGTTGGTGGGACGACGTGATCGAGCACCGCGGCGACGGCGTCCCGGCCTTCGCCGGGGTGGCCGAGGCGATGGCGGCGGTGCGATCCGGCACGGTGCCCTCGCCGATGGAGGAGCGGCGCGAGGCGCACATGCGCAAGCGGATCCGGGCGGCGGTCAACGGTGGGCACGACACGGTGGCCGTCGTGTGCGGTGCGTGGCACGTCCCCGCGCTCGACGTGACCGCGCCGGGCTCGACCACGGCCACCACCGACGCCGCCACCCTGCGCGGCCTGTCGAAGGTCAAGGTGGCCGTGAGCTGGGTGCCGTGGACGCACGAACGGCTCGCATCGGCGAGCGGCTACGGCGCTGGCGTGCGGAGCCCGGGCTGGTACGACCACGTGTTCCGGAACCCGGGCCCCGACGGCGTCGCCCGCTTCTTCGTCGACGCCGCCCGGGTGCTGCGGCGCGTCGACATGCCGGCCTCGCCCGATCACCTCATCGCCGCGACGCGCATGGCCGACACGCTGGCCACGATGCGGGGCCGACCGCGGCCGGGGCTCGACGAAGTGCTCGACGCCGCCGACACGGTGATGGGCGGTCTGCCGCTCGTCCGGCGTCAGCTCGTCGTCGGCACCGCGATCGGGTCGGTCCCCGAGGGCGCACCACAGGTCCCGCTGGCGCGCGATCTGGCCCGACGGCAACGCTCGGCGCGTCTCCAGCCCGACGCCGACGATCGGACGATCGAGCTCGACCTGCGCACGGCGAACGGATTGCGGCGTTCGCACCTGCTCCACCAGCTCGTCGCGATCGGTGTCCCGTGGGGCTCGCTGGAGGAGGGTCGGGGGAGCAGCGGCACCTTCCGCGAGACCTGGCGCCTCTCGTGGCGGCCCGAATGGTCGGTCCGGATGGTCGAGTTCGCGGGCCACGGCACGACCGTCGAGCAGGCGGCCACCAACCGGTTGATCGACCGTGCGAGCGATGCGACCGGCCTCGTCGAGATCGCCGGTGCGCTCGACCTCGCGTTGTTGGCGGCCCTCCCCGATGCGGTCGATCCGATCGTGCACGTGCTCGCGACGCGGGCGGCCACCGATCCCGACGTCGGACAGTTGATGGCGGCGCTCGGCCCGCTTGCGCAGGCCCAGCGTTACGGCGACGTCCGGTCGACCGACATCGCCGCGGTCGCCGCCGTCTTCGACGGCCTCGTGGTGCGGGTGCTCGCCGGCGTCGTCCCGGCGTGCGCGTCGCTCGACGACGACGCTGCCGCGATCATGGTCGAGCGCCTCAGCGCCGTGCAGCACGCGTTGGCCCTGGTCGACCACCCCGCCCGCCGGCGGGCGTTCCCCGACGTCCTGCAGCAGCTCGCCGACCCGGACCGGCGGGGTGCGGGTCACGGGCGGGTACACGGACGGGCGACACGCATCCTCCACGACAGCGGCCACTGGGGTGTCCGCCAGGTCGAGCAGCGCCTCGGTCGCGCGCTGTCGGCCGGAACACCGCCGGCCGTCGGGGCGGCGTTCGTCGAGGGGTTCCTCGCCGGGAGCGGCACCGTGCTCGTCCACGACGCCGATCTCCGTGCCGTGGTCGATCGCTGGCTGTCGTCGTTGCCGCCGCAGGCGTTCGACGAGACGGTGCCGCTGTTGAGGCGAACATTCGGGTCGTTCGAATCGGCGGAGCGCCGCCAGCTCGGCCGATTGGTCGCCGGTGCCGAGCCCGAACGCTTCTCGGGGTTCGGCCCCGATCTCGACGAGCGTCGGGTGACGGCGGTCGTGCGCACTGCGCGCCTGATGCTCGGTCTCGCGGTCGAGGAGTCGGCGTGAGCAGCCCGACAACGCGGTCCGAACGTGTGGCGCGCGTGTCGGAGAGCGAGCGGCTGCGGCGCTGGCGGATGGTGCTGGGCGGGGGGGACGCCGACGGCACACAGGCCCAGCTCACCGGCGACGACCTCCGGATCGACGCCGCGATGGGGGCGGTCTACGACCACGACGGCGGCCAGCAACGTCGCGGCGGGCGCGGCTCCGGTCGGGCCGGTGGGCTGGGGCGGAGCGCGCCCCGCGTCGCTCGGTGGCTGGGCGACATCCGCACCTACTTCCCCAAGCCCGTCGTCCAGGTGATGCAGCGCGACGCGATCGAGCGGCTCGACCTCCGTCAGCTGCTGCTCGAACCCGAACTGCTCGAATCGATCGAGCCCGACATCCATCTCGTCACACTGCTGGTCGAGCTCAACCACCTGCTGCCCGACGAGACGAGAGCGACCGCCCGTCACGTGGTCGCTCGGGTGCTCGCCGAGCTCGAGCAACGTCTGACCGACCGCACACGCGTGGCCGTCCACGGAGCGCTCGCCCGGGCGAACCGGTCGCGTCGTCCTCGGCCGGGCGACGTCGACTGGCTCCGCACGGTCCACGCCAACCTGCGTCACTACCAACCCGAGTACGGCACCGTCATCCCCGAGCGGCTGATCGGCTTCGGCCGGCGTCAGCGCAGCCTGGCCAAG
>JBFHJC010000212.1:0-4587 GCA_041596155.1 Ilumatobacter sp.
CGACGGCACGTTCGACGGCTTGGCCGGCGCGCCGGAGGTGTGGGCCTGGGGGCTGCGCAACCCGTGGAAGATCGCTTTCGACCCCGTGTCCGGCGCGCTCTGGATCGCCGACGTCGGCCAGAACGAGTTCGAGGAGGTGAACGTCGTCGAGCCGAGCGACGGCGCCCCCGCCGGGCGCGGGGTCGACTTCGGCTGGAGTGCCTACGAGGGGACCGAACGATTCAACCGCGACGTCGACGACGGCGGCCGCACCACCTTCCCCGTCCTCACCTACCGCCATGGCGACGACGGTTGCTCGGTGTCGGGCGGCGTGCCCTACCGCGGCACCGCGATCGCCGGGCTCGAGCCCGCCTATGTGTACAGCGACTACTGCTCGGGCATCATCTGGGCGCTCGATCTCCCGGGCGGCCGCAACCTCACCCTGCTGACCGGCTTCCGCGAGGTCACCGCCGTCCGGGCCGGGCCCGACGGCGAGTTGTACGTGCTCCAGCGCGGCGGGCCGGTGGCCCGCCTCGTTCCGGGCTGACCGGCACCGACGACTCGGGCCGCCACGCCGCGTCCGGTCGGCGACGACGACTCAGGCCGGCACCGACGACTCAGATCGCCGACGGGTCCGCGGCGAAGATCGCTCGCTCGCGCTCCCCTCCCGGCCATGGCGGTCGGACGCGCCGTAGCGAGTCGCTGTTCAAGAAGGCATCCCTGAGTTCGGGCGGCATCACGGCGTACGGCGGCGTCTGCGATGCATGGATCGCCATCGCCTCGTCCCGGATGTTCCTGACGGCCGAGGTGTCGAGCACGGTGGTGACCTCGGCCTCGGGCGTTCCGAGTTCACCCATCGCCAGATGCGCCGCGTCCGGTCGGCGGGCCTCGAGCGCCGCGACCCACCGCCGCATGAGACGTTGCGGCAGGCAGTGCAGATAGAAGCGGCCGACGTCCCAGGTCGCGCGCTCGACGGCGACCAACGTCGCGTCGCGGACGTGAAGATGATCGCGGTGCCCGTCGCTGCCGTCGAGCGTGACGACGATCGTGGGCCGGAATTCTTCGATGAGCGCGATGATCGGCTCGGCGACGCCGTCGATCGGAGCGGCGACGAGCGAACCTGGCGCTGCCTCGCCGTCCATGCCCGAGTCGGCCCAATCGAACACGACGACCCGACCCACCCCGAGGTGAGCGGCAGCGTCGCGCAGCTCGCGCTCGCGCACGTCGGCGAGCGCCACGCCGGGCGGCACGCTGCCGGGCACGGGTTCACCCGCCTCGCCCCTCGTGGCGCACGCCACGACGGCGTCCGCCCCGCACCGCGCCGCATGCGCGAGCAACGAACCGGTGCCGAAGGTCTCGTCGTCGGGATGCGCCACCACGACGAGGAGCCGCTCGGCGAACCCCACCCGGTCGGACGTCAACGCTCGGCCTCGAACACGGGCACAAGTAGACACTGCCATTGGCAGTATGTCAACCTCGGTGGGTGCGGCCGACGACGACGACCTACGCCCTCCTGGGCCTCCTCGCGATCCGCTCCTGGTCGACGTACGAGCTGGCCAAGCAGATCGACCGCAGCCTGGGGTGGTTCTGGCCGCGCACCGAACGGAAGATCTACGACGAGGCCAAGCGGCTCGTCACCGCTGGTCTGGCGACCGCCTCCTCGGAACCGGTCGGCAAGCGACGGCGAACGGTCTACTCGATCACGCCGGCCGGTCGCCGGGAGCTGACGAAGTGGTTGGCGAGGCCCTCGCAGCCCATGAAGCTCGAGTCGGAGGGACTGGTGCGGGTCTTCTTCGCCGACGGCGGCGACCTCGAGCAACTCCGGGCAACGCTGCAAGGGTTCCACCTGCAGGCCGAGGGGCGGCTCGAGGTGCTCCGCTCGATGATCACGGCGCTCGACGACGACGAATACGACTTCCGGGCCCGCCTGCCGATCAACGCGCTGGGGCTCCGGTTCCAGCTCGACCAACATCAGGCGGCGTCGGCGTGGGCGCAGTGGGCGCTCGACCAGATCGACGAGTGGAACGGCGTCGACGATCCCGGCGACTGGAACTGGCGCCGGGCGCTCAGCTGACGCGTTCGAACTCGACCCGACGATCGTCGACGTCGACGCTCACCAGACGGACGCGCATGTCGTCGCCCGGATCGACCCGACGCGCCGGGAGACGGGCGATGACGGCCGGATCGCCGAGCTGGATCTCGACCCCCCAGTCGCCCTCGTCGATGACCACGCCCTCGAAGATCTCTCCCTCACGCCCCGACAGGACGACTGCCTCCGCGAGGTCGAGCGCTGCGCGCTCGGCTCGATTGGCACGTTGCTCACCCTGCGCCATCGCCTGGGGCAGGTCGGGGAACGCGGCGGCGATCTCGTCGGGGACGGCGCGTCCGTTCGCGACGGCCAGCGCCGCCTCGATCACGTAGCGATCCTGCAGACGGCGCAGCGGGGCGGTCGCCTGGGCGTACGTGGCCGCGATCGCGGCGTGCCACGGGCGTTCGGAAGCGTCGAACGTGGCGTAACCCGCACCGCCGGCGGCGCGACGCACGGCGATGAGGAACGCCGACGTGCGGGGATCGTCGTGCGGCAGCGATCGCTCGAACGCATCGAGTGGTACCTGCTCGGGCCAATCGAGTCCGAACGCCCTGGCCGAGTGGCGGAGACGCCGGATGCGACGATCGTCGACCTCGGGCATCACCCGGAACAAGCCCGTCTCGGCCTCGTACAGCGCATCGGCGACGGCGAGGTTGGTCGCGAGCGACAGCGCGGCGTTCTGCTCCTCGGACTCGAGCCGTGGCCGGAAGCTCAGCACGTATCGACCGTCGTCGAGGCGGTCGACCTCTTGCTCCGGGAACTCCACCCGTGGCGCACCGCGAGCTGCCTCGGCCGCCCGGATGCGGCGAAACAGCTCGTCGAAGCCGGGCGGCAGGTCGTCGGGTGACACGGTGTCGTAGGCGAGCTTGGCATGGTTGCGGATGACCGCACGTTCGACGCCGTCGAGCCGGGAGGCGCCGTCGGATGCGACCCGAACGGTGAAGACCACCGCCGGTCGATCGACATCGGGCAGCAGGCTCGCTGCGCCCTCCGACAGCACGGGCGGGTAGAGCGTCGATCGCTGGTCGGGCAGGTACACGGTGACCGCCCGCTCGAAGGCTGCGACGTCGAGCACGTCACCGGGCCGTACGAACCAGCCGACGTCGGCGATCGCGTAGTGGATGATGATGTCGTCGCCCGCCAGCTCGATCGAGAACGCCTGGTCGAGGTCGACCGACGTCGCCGGATCGAGCGTGACGAAGCGGAGCCCGGACCGGTCGACGTGCGAGCTGCCGGGTGAGCGGGCCGCCGCCCCGTCGGCGGCGTCGTAGACGGCGGCCGGGAAACCCGACGGGATGCCCAACTCGGCTCGGATCCGGTCGAGGCCCGCCGTCATGATCGGCTCGGCGCCGCCGCGCACCCTCACGTCGTCATCTCCGCCCTCACCCCTTGGACACTAGGCCGAGGGCCGCCGCACCGCGTCGCCCGACGACGACCGCGACGACGGGGCGTCGGCACGCTGAGGCGGGCGCAGGTCGCGCGAGCGTCAGGCGCGGGAAGCGCCGCGATCGTGCGACATGAGCCTGCCCTCAGCGGCGAGCGCCCATGAACATGCCCTTGAGCGCGTCGTAATGCTCGATGACGTGGCCGGCACCGAGTACGACGGCCTCGAGCGGAACGTTCGACATCCGCACCGGCACCTCGGTCTCGCGTTCGATGCGCTGCGCGAGTCCACGCAGCAGGCCGCCACCGCCGACGAGGTACATGCCGCGCACGAGGAAGTCCTGCGACAGCTCAGGCGGCGCCTTCGAGAGGCAGCGGATCACCGACGACACGATCGACGACACCACGTCTTCGATCGCGTAGCGGACCTCCTCGGGCGTGAGGATCACCGTCTTCGGGAGCCCGGTCATCAGGTCCCGCCCGCGCACCTCGGCCTGCGATTCCTGCGGGGTCGGGTCGGCCGAACCGATCGCCATCTTGATCTCCTCGGCGGTTCGTTCGCCGACGGCGATCCCGTGCTCGCGACGGATGTAGTTCTGGATCGCGGCGTCGATGTCGAACGATCCGACGCGCACGGCCTCGAGCGCCACGATGCCGCCGAGGCTGATGACCGCGGTCTCGCTCGTGCCGCCGCCGATGTCGATCACCATGTTGCCGACGGGCTCGTCGATCGGCAGGTCGGCGCCGATCGCGGCCGCCATCGGCTGCTCGATGAGGTTGGCGTCGGCGGCACCCGCCCGGCGCGCGGCGTCGGTGACGGCGCGCCGTTCGACTTCAGTGATCGCCGACGGCACGCAGATGACCACCTTTGGCCGGGTGAACCGGCTCACCCCGACACGCTGCAGCAGCAGGCGAATCATCCGCTCGGTGATCTCGAAGTCGGTGATCGCACCGCCACGCAAGGGACGGACTGCCACGATGTAGCCGGGCGTACGACCGATCATCTGCCACGCCTCGCGTCCGGTCGCCAGCACTTCGCCGGTCTGGCGGTTGAGCGCGATGACCGACGGCTCGTTGAGCACGATGCCGCGACCCTTCATGTACACGAGGGTGTTCGCCGTGCCGAGGTCGATCGC
>JBFHJC010000213.1:0-4540 GCA_041596155.1 Ilumatobacter sp.
GCGCAACCTCGACGTCATCACCGACACCCAGGAGATGGTGCGGGCCAGTCGCGACCCCGACTTCGACATCGACACGGCCCCACTCGACGACCAGGCCACGTTCGAACTGCTCGGGCGCGGCGACACGCTCGGCGTGTTCCAGCTCGAGTCGCCGCCGATGCGCCAGCTCCTGCGCGCCCTCATGCCGACCTCGTTCAACGACGTCGCCGCCCTGATCGCCCTGTACCGGCCAGGGCCGATGAGCGCGAACATGCACTACGACTTCGCCGACCGCAAGAACGGTCGCAAGCCCGTCGAGTACTTCCACGACGACGCCCAGGACGTCCTCGACGACACCTATGGCCTGATGATCTACCAGGAATCGGTGATGCGGGTCGCGCAGAAGTTCGCCGGCTACTCGCTCGCCGAGGCCGACAACCTCCGCAAGGCGTGCGGCAAGAAGATCCGCGAGATGATGGCCAAGGAGCGCGACTCGTTCGAGGCCGGCGTCGAACGCACCGGCTACGGCAAGGACCTCGGCAAGCAGCTGTTCGACATCATCGAGAAGTTCGCCGACTACGCGTTCGCCAAGAGCCACAGCTTCGGGTACGGGCTCGTCACGTACCAGACCGCCTACCTGAAGGCGCACTACCCGGTCGAGTACTTCGCGTGCCTGCTCACGAGCGTCAAGAGCAACCTCGACAAGGCGGCGGTCTACTTGTCCGACTGCCGATCGGCGGGCATCAAGGTCCTCACCCCCGACATCAACCGGTCGGTCATGAACTTCGCGGCGCTGCCCGCCGAACAGGTGCCCGACGACGTGGCGCTCGCGATCGGCAGCCCCGGCGCGATCACGTTCGGGCTCTCGGCCGTGCGCAACGTGGGGGAGGGGCTCGTCGAGCTGCTCCTCGCCGACCGCGACGAGCACGGCCCGTACGAGTCGTTCTACGACTTCGCCGAGCGGGTCCCCGAACAGGTGCTCAACAAGCGCACCGTCGAGTCGCTCATCAAGGCCGGCGCGTTCGATCGCCTGGGCCACCCGCGGCGCGGCCTGCTCGCCAGCTTCGAGCAGATCCTCGACACCACGATCACCCGCCGTCGCGAGCGCGACAAGGGCATCATGAGCCTGTTCGGCGAGCTCGGCGGCGACGGTGCCGACGACGGCGGCGGGTTCGACGAGCGGCTCCCGATCCCCGACATCGAGTTCGAGAAGGGCGACAAGCTCAAGCACGAGAAGGAGATGCTCGGCCTGTACGTCTCCGACCACCCCCTGTTCGGCGTCGAAGCCGCCCTCAAGCGCAAGGTCGAGCACTCCCTGATCGATCTCGACACGATGGACGACGGCGCCCAGGTCAAGGTCGGCGGCGTCGTCACGAACCTCGCCCGCAAGTTCACCAAGAAGGGCGATCAGATGGCGGTGTTCGTGCTCGAAGACCTCGAGTCGTCGATCGAGGTGACCGTGTTCCCGCGCATGCTCGCCGAGCAGGGCCACAAGCTCGAAGACGACATCATCGTCGCCGTCAACGCCCGCCTCGACAAGCGCGACGAGTCCCGCTTCGGTCTCATCGCCCAGGACATCCAGGTCCTGTCCGGGCTGAGCGACGGTCCGGCCCCGCCGCTGACGCTCCGGCTCCCGAGCCACGCCCTCGACGAGCTCCGCATCCAGCGCCTGAAGCGGATCCTGCGCGACCACCCGGGCGACTCGATCGTCCAGATCGACCTCGGGCAGAGCAAGCTGCTCCGGCTCGCCGACGAGTTCCGCGTCGACGTCGACCGCGCCGTCGGCGAGTTGCGGATGGCGTTCGGCCACGACGCCGTGCTGCTCTGACGGCCCCATCACGCCGCGCGGCGATACGCCGAAAACCGAAGGCTGATTTCGAACGTCCGTTTGTGAAAGCGCCCCGATTCCCTGGCACAATGGGAGTCCGAAATCGTCCGGGAGAGGGGACATGCCGCTCGAAGTAGTCACCAACGACGCCATTTCGCTCACCGATGCCGATCTCGACGAGATGGGCTCGATCGAGGGTGAGTTCGACATCGGCGCGCTCTCGAAGGCCAAGGAGGACTGGGTGCTCGCCACGGCGGCGCGCATCGACGGCAAGCTCCACGGCTTCATGTTCTCGACGCTCGAGCGCATCGGCGGGACGCCGTGCGTGCTGATCGGCATGCTGAGCGTCAGGCGCCATTCCAAACGCGACACCGTCCTGCGCGGCCTGATGGGCGAGGCCTACCACCGCGCCCTGATGGCGTTCCCCGACGAAGACGTCGTGGTCGGGTCGCGATTCGTGAGCGCCGACGGCCTGGAAGCCTTCGACAAGCTCGACGACGTGATCCCGTCACCTGGTAGCCGCGCCGTCGGCGAGGAGCGAGCCTGGGGGCGCCGGCTGGCGAAGCGGTTCGGCGTCGACGGCAAGTACGACGCCAAGACCTTCGTCGCCAAGAACGGACAGTCCGGCTTCCTCGACTTCGTCACCGCCAAGCCCGAGAAGCTCGACCGCGACGTGGTCCAGATGTTCTCCGTGGTCGACCCCGCCGCCGGCGACGTCATGGTGGCCTACGGCTGGACGATGGCCGAGGACCTCGTCAAGCTCGGTCAGCGCTGAGCCGGCGCCGGCCGGTCCCGGGCGCCGGGCTTGCGGCGCCGACTACACTTCGTGCATGACCGGCTTCGCCGACGTGGTTCGGCGGCGTCGGATGACGCGTTCGTTCCGTCCCGATCCGCTGCCCGACGGTCTCCTGGAGGACTTCGTCGACCTCGCGAGCCGCGCCCCGAGCGCTGGGAAGACCCAGGGTTGGCACGTGATCGCACTCGAAGGGAACGACACCAAGCGGTTCTGGGACATCACCCTGCCGACGATGCGGCGCGGCAAGTTCAAGTGGCAGGGGCTGCTCGACGCCCCGGCCATCCTGCTGCCGTTGGCCGACCCGAAGGCCTACACCGACCGGTACTCCGAGCCCGACAAGGCGGCGACCGGGCTGGGGGTGTCGATGTCCGCTTGGCCGGTGCCGTACTGGACGATCGACGCGTCGATGGCCGTGATGACGCTGCTGCTCGCCGCCGAGGATGAGGGTATCGGCGCGCTGTTCTTCGGCGTGTTCAAGGGCGAGCGGGAGCTGCGCCAGGCGCTCGGCATCCCCGCCCACCTCGAGCTGCTGGGCGCGATCGCGATGGGGTATCCCGCCGATCCGACCGACCCGACCGCACGCACCACCAAGGGACGCAGCGCCACGCGGCCGCGGCGCGGGCCCGCCGACATCATCCGGCGCGGCGGCTGGTGAGGCGGGGCGGCGTCAGAAGCGAGCGACCCGGTTGGTGCCCGCCATCGGGCCGGACGGGTCGGGGGCGCTGACGTCGACGGCGGGCGAGCAGCCGATCCGGTGCATCGCCGCCAGCGCGTACTCGACCGCCAACGCCGTGCGGGTGTGCTCCTCGGTCGCCGGTACCCCCGGCTCGCTCCGGCCCGACCGCACCTCGGCCGCCAGCGCTTCGCAGTCGCCGCGTGCGGCGTGACCGTCGAGCAGTGCCGTCCGCGCGACGAGCTGCGCATCGGGATCGGGCGGGCGAGGCCGCGTCCGGCCGTCGACGGCGGCGACCCCGAACGCCAACAGCAACACGCCGGCGGTGACGGCGGCACCCCATCGCGCGACCGTGCGCGCCCGCAACGGAGGCGGGATGACCCGCGACGGATCGACCGTTCCCATCACGTCGGGAACCGTGCCGGTGCCGGCACGCATTCCGTCAGAACGACGGCGCCTCGGCGAAGGCGTCCGCGAAGCCGTCGGGCATCGGCCGCCCGGCGATCTTCTCGTACAGGGCCGGGACGGAGTCGACCGGCACCTCGCACACATAGTCGCGACACAGATAGGCGAACCCGTCGGCGCGGCCCTCCCACAGTGGCGACTCGTACGGTTCGCCCCAGGCCACGACCAGGTCGGGGCGCCAGAGCACCTGGGCCAGGCGGACCAGTTCGGGCACGTCGCCGACCACGGCCAGCTCGCTCAGGCCGCGATGACGCAGCTCGATCGCGAGGAGCGCGTTCGAGACCGCACCCGGCGTCTGCTCGGCGACCGTTCCGAGCAGTTGGAGGATGCGGTCGGCGTGGTTGCGGTACCGGAGCTCACCGGTGAACGCGGCGAGTCGCTGGAGCCCGATCGCCGCGCTCGAGTTCGCGGACGGGGTCGCGTTGTCGAACACGTCCTTCTGGCGCACGACGAGCGTCTCGGCGTCCTCAGCCGTCGTGAAGAGGCCACCCTGCTCGGCGTCCCAGAACCAGTCGAGCATGCCGTCGGCGGTCGCCCGTGCGGCGTCGATCCAGCGGGCCTCGCCGGTGAGCTCGGCCATGCGGACGAACGCCTCGACCAACGCCGCGTGGTCGGCCGCGAGCGCGGCGTGCCGCGCCGGCGGGTCGCCGTCGGCCTGCCACGAGCGGTGCCACCGACCGTTGCCGGCGTGGAGCTCGCGGAGCAGGAACTCGCCACAGCGGACCGCGGCGTCGCGCCAGTCGGTGCGCTGGAACGTGGCGGCCGAGTCGGCCAACGCGTTGAGCATCAGTCCGTTCCA
>JBFHJC010000214.1:0-4407 GCA_041596155.1 Ilumatobacter sp.
GGCGGGGCGCCGGGGTCGACACCCCGGCGCCCAGCCTGTACTCGCGTGCTGGCGGCATGCCGTTCTTCGAGCGGCTCGTCGCAGCGTTCTACGGGGGCGTCGCCACCGACGAGCTGTTGGCACCGCTCTACCCCGACTACCCCGACTTCGGGCCGGCTCGCCGGCGCCTCGCCCTCTTCCTTGCGCAGTACTGGGGTGGCCCGCACACGTACATGGAGGAGCGGGGGCACCCCCGCCTGCGGATGCGGCACCTGCCGTTCCACATCGGCCCCGCCGAGCGCGACCGGTGGCTGCTCCACATGGCGGCCGCGGTCGAGACCGCGACGGCCGACCTCGACGACGGAGCATCGGTCTCGGCCGAGCTGATGGGCTACTTCGTGCCGACCGCCGAGCACCTCCGCAACGACACCGGGTTGCCGATCACATCAGCCGGCTACGGGACGGGCTGAGTGCCCGCGATCGAGGCGCACGGCCTCTCCAAGCACTACGGCGACGTGCGGGCGGTCGACCAGGTGTCGTTCTCGATCGCCGAGGGCGAGGTGTACGGCCTGCTCGGGCACAACGGTGCCGGCAAGACGACGATCGTCGAGATCCTCGAGGGCCACCGCCGGGCCGACGGCGGGGACGTGTCGGTGCTCGGCCTCGACCCGGCCGCATCGGGCCGAGAGCTGCGCGACCGCATCGGGGTCGTGCTGCAGACGTCGGCCGTCGAGTCGGAGCTGACCGTGCGCGAGGCCCTGCGCTTCTACGGCTCGGTGTACCGCCGGCAGCGGGATCACGACGAGGTGATCGAGATGGTCGGCCTCACGTCCAAGAACGACGAGCGCATCGGCACCCTCTCGGGCGGGCAGCGGCGGCGTCTCGACCTGGCGCTCGGCATCGTCGGCTGCCCGGAGGTGCTGTTCCTCGACGAGCCGACCACCGGATTCGACCCGGTGGCCCGCCGTCAGTCGTGGGAGCTCGTCGAGCGGCTCTGCGCCGGCGGCACCACGGTGCTCCTGACCACGCACTACCTCGACGAGGCCGAGCACCTGGCCGACCGGGTCGGCGTGCTCGCCGCCGGCCGGCTGGTCGCCGAGGGCAGCCCTGCCGAGCTGATGGCGGCCTCGCCGGCGACGACGATCTCGTTCGAGCTCCCCGACGGCGTCGACCCCGATGCGCTCCTGATCCCCGGCGACGCCGTCTATCGCGGGATGACGGTCACCATCGAGACGCAACGGCCGACCCGGGTCCTGTCGGAGATCACCGGTTCGGCGTCGGTACGCGGCCTCGAGCTCGCCGGTCTCACGGTGCGCCGTCCGTCGCTCGAGGATGTCTTCCTCGCGCTCGGCGATGGTGGTGAGGCAGGGTCGTGAGCTGGCCGAGCTGGTCGACGTTGGTGGCGGCACAGACCCGCTACCAGGTGCTCACGTTCGTGCGCAGTCCGGTCGGCATGTTCTTCACGCTCGGTCTTCCGATCACCATGCTCGTGCTGTTCAATGCGCTGTTCGGCGACGGCACCGTCGACACGGCGGCCGGGTCGTGGTCGGTGCAGCAGTTCTACACCGGCGGGCTCGCCGCGTTCACCGCCGTGTCGGCCACGTACACCAACCTGGTCAACATGGTTCCGATCCGGCGCGACGACGGCATCCTCAAGCGGTGGCGGTCGACGCCGGTCCGGCCGTCGGCCTACCTGGCCGGCTGGGTGTTGGCGGCGTTGTCGATCGCGATCCTCGGTGTCGTGCTGCAGCTGCTGCTCGGCGTGGTGGCCTACGACCTCACCATCGAGATGTCGAAGGTGCCGGCGATGGTCGTCACATTCGTCGTCGGCGTCGCGGCGTTCGCCGCCCTCGGGCTCGCCGTCGCCGGCATCGTCCCGAACGCCGACGCGGCGCCGGCCGTCGCCAATGCGACGATCCTGCCGCTGGCGTTCGTCTCGGACATCTTCATCCCGCTCGAGGACCCACCCCGTTGGCTCGACCTCGTGGGCGACGTGTTCCCGCTCAAACCGTTCGCCAACTCGTTCCAGGACACCCTGAATCCGTTCGTCGACGCCCCCGGTTTCAGCTGGGGCCGGCTGCTGTTCGTCGCCGCGTGGGGCGCGGCCGGCGTCGTGCTCGCGCTGCGCACGTTCACGTGGGAGCCGGCCACCCGGGCGCGTCGCCGGCGCCGCCGGCGAGCCGATCAGGCCAGCGCGTAGCAGGCGATCGCCGTTGCGGCGGCGACGTTGAGCGAGTCGACGTCCCCGCTCATCGGGATGCGCACCGGGATGCCGGTGGCGAGTAGTCCGGGGCTCAAACCCGTGCGTTCCGATCCGATCAGGAGCGCCCGCCGTCCGGCCGGGCGGAGCGAGTGCAGATCAGCCGCGTCCGGGCAGGGTGTCAGCGCGTAGCACTCCACGCCGCTGAGCGACCCGACGAGTCCGCCGAGGTCGCGGGTGCGGGCGTGCGGCAGCGAGAACGCCGTGCCCATCGCGACGCGCAGGGCTCGACGCGAGAGCGGGTCAGCGCTCGTGTGGTCGAGCACCAAGCCGTCCCAACCGAGCGCCGCCGCGTTGCGCACGATCGCGCCGATGTTCGCTGGGTTGTCGACGCCCTCGACGACGACGAGTCGGCCGCAGCCTGCCGCGAGCTCGTCGGCGGTCGGGCGCGCGGGCCGGTGGAACAGCGCAACGATCGCATGTGGCATCCCCAGTCCGGTGACGAGCCGGCGGACGTCGGCGCCGCCGACGAACACCTCGCCACCCGCGGACGCGACGCGGTCGGCGACCCGCGGCATGCGGTCGGCATCCGCCAGCGCCAAGTGCGGGCGACAGCCCGCGTCGAGCGCCCGTTCCACGACGAGGTCGCCCTCGGCGAGGAACCATCCCGCGCCCGCGTCGTCGCGCCGGTGGGCGCGGCTCGCCAGCCCGCGCTCGTTGAGCCGCAGCGGCGCGAGCCGGGGATCGTCCGCCCGCTCGATGACCGCGAAGCTCATCGCCGGTCACGCGGGCCGGAGCATCCCGCGAGGGACGCGCGGGCGACGAGCCGGCGCGAGGGAGCAGGGAAAGCGGAGCGGAGGCCAGTCCCGAACATCAGGAGAACATCAGTAGTAGTCAGGAGAACATCAGTAGTAGTAGGGGAACGCCGCCCAGTCGGCGCGGCGCTTCTCGAGGAACGAGTCCCGGCCCTCCTGAGCCTCGTCGGTTCCGTAGGCCAGTCGGGTGGCCTCGCCCGCGAACAGCTGCTGGCCGACCAGCCCGTCGTCGGCCAAGTTGAACGCGTACTTCAGCATGCGCTGCGCGGTCGGGCTCTTGGCGCAGATCTCCCGACCCCATTCGAGCGCCGTCGCCTCGAGCTCCTCGTGGGGGACGACCGCGTTCACGCCGCCCATCGCGTGCATCTGCTCGGCGGTGTAGTCGCGGCCGAGGAAGAAGATCTCGCGGGCGAACTTCTGGCCGACGAAGCGCGCGAGATAGGCGGACCCGAAGCCGCCGTCGAAGCTCGCGACGTCAGCGTCGGTCTGCTTGAAGCGGGCGTGCTCCGCCGACGCCAGCGTCAGGTCGCAGACGACATGCAGGCTGTGGCCGCCGCCGGCCGCCCAGCCCGGCACCACGCAGACGACGACCTTCGGCATGAACCGGATCAGACGCTGGCACTCCAGGATGTGGAGTCGACCGGCGCGGGCCGGGTCGATCGACTCGGCGGTGTCGCCGGCCGCGTACCGATAGCCGTCCTTGCCCCGGATGCGCTGGTCGCCGCCAGAGCAGAACGCCCACCCGCCATCGCGCGGCGACGGACCGTTCCCGGTGAGCAGGACGCAGCCGACATCGGCCGACATGCGAGCGTGGTCGAGTGCGGTGTACAGCTCGTCGACGGTATGGGGGCGGAACGCGTTGCGCACCTCGGGTCGGTCGAACGCGATGCGGACGACGCCGGCGTCGACGGCGCGATGGTACGTGATGTCGGTGAAGTCGAAGCCGGCGACCGCGGACCACGCGGTCGGGTCGAAGATCGACGAGACCTGAGCGCTCATGGCGCCCATGTTGGCCGCTACCGTGCCAGCGTGCCGAACGCGCTCACGATCCTGCCGGTCGAGGGGCTGCCCGAGGTCGAACCCCGCTGCGACCTCGCCGCGATGATCGCCGACGCGGTCGAGCTGGCGACCGGTGACGTCGTCGTCGTGACGTCGAAGATCGTGTCGAAGTGGGAGGGCCGGTTCGTCGACCTCGCCGACGTCACACCGTCGGCTTTCGCGACGGAGTGGGCGCAGCGGTGGGACAAGGACCCGCGGGTCGTCGAGGTCGTGCTGTCCGAATCGACGCGCATCGTCCGCCAGGTCGGGCCGGTGCTGATCGCCCAGACGCGGCACGGCTTCGTGTGTGCCAACGCCGGCGTCGATCAGTCGTCGAGCGGGGCCGCCGACCGCGTCCTGGTGCTGCCGGTCGAC
>JBFHJC010000215.1:0-4325 GCA_041596155.1 Ilumatobacter sp.
AGGGCTCGTCATCGGCGTGCTCGGATGGCTGATCGGCATCCCGATCGGCTACGCGCTGGCGCGGTTCATCCTGTGGGTGTTCGAGCGCCGGTTCGAGGCGGCGTTCGACTTCACGTTCCCGCTCTGGCCGATCGGCGTCGCGCTCCTCGTCACCGTCGTCATGACCCTGCTCGTCCTCCGACCCCCGATGCGCCGCATTCTACGGATGTCACCCGGAGCCGCCCTCCGCTACGAGTGACCCGCGCCCGACAGCGTCGAGCGCAGCGTTGGCTCGATTCGCTGACGGACCGGATGCGCGCCGTCACCCGCAGAGGGTGATCGGGTCGGCGTTGTCCACCGCGTTCCAGGCGGTCGGTGATGCGGCGCGGGTCATGGCCTTGGCGAGGCCTCGGTGTCCGGGGTGGCCGGCGACCGGGCCGCCGTCGCAGGTGAAGTTGTTGTTCGGGTCGGCCGGCGGCTCGAACGCCGCGGCCGGCGTGGCGCCTGCTCCGAACGTCACCACCGCCACCACCCCTGTCGTCACCACCACGATGCGACGGAACGTCGCGCCTCGCCGCTCGGTCTGGTTCTGTCGAGTGTTCATGTCGCTTCCTCTCTGTCGTGGCCACCTCGGATCGGGGGCCGGTGTCGTCGACCCCGGTTTTCGCGTACCGTGGTTCCGACGCCGCAGAGAATCGGTAGACGCGTGGTAGATCCCCGATACGAGGAGTCAGCAGGCCAGGCAGCGCATCAGATCGAGGTCCTGATCCTCGGCCCGCTCGAGGTGCGGCGGGACGGCGCGACCGTGACGCTGCCGGGGCGCCGCCACGGCTTGCTGTTGCTCGACCTCGCGCTCCACGTCGGCCGCCGCATCAGCACCGACACCCTCGTCGATCACCTCTGGGGCGAGTCGCCCCCGGCGACGGCCACGAAGACCGTGCACAAGTACATCTCCGAGCTCCGCCGCGCCCTCGGGTCGGGCGTCGACGGATGGATCGCGACCGCCGGCGCCGGCTACGTCGCCGACCTGCCGCCCACCGCTATCGACGCCGGCCGGTTCGAACAGCTCGTCGCCGACGCGGCCACCATGGCCGGCGCCGACGCCATCGACGCGTTGGCACGAGCCGAGGCCCTCTGGCGCGGCGCCGCACTCGACGGCTCGTCCGACCTCCCGTTCGCGCTGCCGACGGCGCAGCGTCTCGAAGAGCTCCGCCTGGTCGCATCCGAACGCCGGCTCGGGCTGATGATCTCCCTCGGCCGGCACGCCGCCGCGCTGCCCGAGCTCGAACAGCTCGCCGTCGAACATCCCCTGCGCGAGGAGCTCCACGCCCAACTGATGCTGGCCCGCGCCGCCTCGGGCCGGCGCGCCGATGCACTGGCGGCGTACCAGCGGATCCGCCGGCACCTGGCCGACGAACTCGGCATCGACCCGTCGTCACGCCTGCGCGAGATCGAACAACGGATCCTCGTCGACGCCGACGACACGCCCGCACGTATCTCTACCACCGGCCCAATGAACGAACCGATCGCACCCACGCGCCGCGGTGCGCGCCGGGTGCCGATCCCGATCAGCTCGTTCGTCGGCCGGGTCGACCTGCTCGACCGTGTTCGCCAGGCCCTGGCCGGCGGCCGACTCGTGACCCTGACCGGGCCGGGCGGGTCGGGCAAGACCAGGGTCGCGATCGAGACGGTGCAGCGCGGCGACCCGGCGAGCGAGCACGCCTACTTCGTCGACCTGTCGGTGATCGGCGCCGACGAGCGCGTGACTGCAGCGGTCACCGCCGCCGTCGGTCTGCCCGATCAACCGGGCACCGACGCCGCGGACCTGCTCCGTGAGGCGCTCGGCAGCCGCACCACCCTGCTCCTGCTCGACAACTGCGAGCACGTCCGCGGCGCCGTCGCCGTGCTCACGACCGATCTGCTCGCCGTCTGCCCCGATCTCACGGTGCTCGCCACGAGCCGCGAGCCGTTGGGCGTCCCCGGTGAGCAGGTGCGCCCGGTCCCCCCGCTCACCCTGCCCGCGCCCGGCGTCGACGCCGAACCGCACGAGGTCGAGGCGGTCGAGTTCTTCGCGACCCGGGCCCGCGACGCCGATCCGACGTTCGAGCTCGGCGAGCGCGAGCTGCCCGAGGTCGTCGACATCTGCACGCGGCTCGACGGGATGCCGCTCGCCCTCGAGCTGGCGGCCGCCCACGTCCCGGCGCTCACCGTTGCCGACATCAACCGCCGCCTCGACGATCGCTTCCGCATCCTCGACTCGGGTGGCGAGCAGCGGGGCCGCCAATCGACCCTGCGAGCGACCATCGACTGGAGCCACCAGCGTCTCGACGCCGACGAACGGCTGCTCTTCGAGCGGTTGTCGGTGTTCCCCGGCACGTTCGAGCTCGACGGCGCCGCCGCCGTCGGGGCCGTCGACACGATCACCCGCTCCGACGTCGCCGGACTGCTCTCGCGCCTCGTGCGACGCTCGATGGTCGTGCGCGCCGACGACCACGGTGACCGCTCCCGGTACCGACTCCTCGACACGCTGCGCGCCTACGGCCGCGAACTCATCTCGGGTCGCGCCGACGACGTCGCCGTTCGGCACGCCCACACCGCACACTTCGCCGGGCTCGTCTCCGCCGCCGACGCCCGGGCGTCGAGCGACGACCGGTGGCACCTCGACATCACGGCCGAGTACCACAACATCCAGGCCGCGCTGCAGCACGCGATCGACGACGATCCGGTGCTGGGAGCCGAGCTGGCCTACGCGCTCCACCGCTACTGGGCCCGCACCGATCAGGTCATCGAGGGCCTGCGCCATGTCGAACGACTCCTCACCCAGCGCGATCTCGCCGGTCGATCCCGTGCCCAGGCGCTGTGCTGCGCGGCCGAGCTCCGCACGGAACACGGTGAGGCCACGATCGCCGAACGCGAAGCGACCGAGGCGATCGCCCTCTTCGACCAGCTCGGCGACGAGTTCGGTGCGATGCGGGCCCGCGCGGCGCTCGGTCGGGCGATCGGGAACAGCGGCCGGTACGACGACGGCATCGAGCGGATGCACGAGGCACGGCACTGGTTCGCCACGGGCGATCCGGCGCGGTGGGCGGCCCAGAGCATGTCGGTCGGTCATCTGCTGCTCGCCCAAGGCGACGAGGAGCGCGCCGAGGACGTGTTCGGCGAGGTCTTGGCCTGGAGCGAGCAGCGGGGCATGGGGTTCATCACCGCCAAGGCGCTCTGGCTGCTCGGCGTGGCCGCCCGCCATCGCGGGCAGTGGGACGAGGCCCGGGCCCGGTGCCGGCGTGCGCTCGAGGCGTTCGTCGAGCTCGGCGACCGGTCCGCGATCGCCCACGTCCGCATGACCCTCGGCGACATCGCCCGGCTGGCGGGTGACCGGCCCGGCGCCCAGCAGCTGTACACCGAGGCCTACGACGAGCTGCTCGACATCGGCGACCGCCGCTGCGTCGCCTCGGCCATGAAGAACCTCGGCGATCTCGCCCGCCCCGACGAGCCCGGGACCGCGATGACCATGTACCTCCGCTGCCTCGACCGGCGCCACGCACTCGGCGACCGGGTCGGTGCCGCCGAGGCGCTCGAAGCGCTCGCCGGCGCACTCGTCGACGCCCAGCGTGCGCCGGCGGCCGCCACCCTGCTCGGCCACGCCGACGCCGTCCGGGCCGACACGGGTTCGATGGCCCCGGCGGTCGAACGATCGGGCATCGGCGCCATGCACGCACGTCTCGCCGAACTGGTGCCCGCCGACGAGCTCGACGAGGCGCGCCGAGCCGGTGCCACCATGAGCCTCGGCGAATCCGTCGCGCTAGCGCACCGACTCGTCACCGACGACGCGCTCGACGTCCACCGCTGATCTACCGATTCGGAACCGGGCGACGCGACAACGGGGGAGCGGCGTTCGAGTTTCAGGACGACCGCTCGGCCGGCGATCCGATCGGTTCGGCCGACCTCACGAGAAAGGCACGACCCATGACACTCCGCATCAACGACCTCGCTCCCGACTTCGAGGCCGACACCACCGAGGGCCGCATCCGCTTCCACGAATGGCTCGGGGACGGATGGGGGCTCCTGTTCTCGCATCCCAAGGACTTCACGCCGGTCTGCACCACCGAGCTCGGTGCGGTCGCCGCGCTTGCGGGCGAGTTCGCCGCCCGCAACTGCAAGGTCATCGGGATCAGCGTCGACGGCGTCGCCGATCACGAGGCGTGGTCGCGGGACATCGAGCTGGCGACCGGCCACGCTCCGAACTACCCGCTGATCGGCGACCCACAGCTGGACGTGGTCAAGCGGTACGACATGCTGCCCGGCGACGCCGGCGACAGCAGCGAGGGCCGCACCGCAGCCGACAACGC
>JBFHJC010000216.1:0-4288 GCA_041596155.1 Ilumatobacter sp.
GATGGTGCCGGTGATGGCGGCGTTCGAGGCCGAGCACCGCCGGCTCCAGGCGGAGGGCGGTGCCACCGAGCTCGGAGCCGGGACGCTGTCGGTGACCCTGATCGAAGGTGGTTCGGGCGCCAACGTGATCCCGGCGGCCTGTTCGATCGTGGCGAGCCGGCGAACCGTCCCCGGCGAGGATGCCCAGGCGGTGTTCGACGACCTGACCGAGCTGGCCAGGGCCGCGTGCCCGTTACCCGTGACCGTCGAGTCCTTCCTGCCGCCCGGCCCGGACGGTCGGATCGGATCGAACGCCTTCTACCAATCGGCCGAGACGCCGCTCGTTCGTGACCTCGCGGCGTGGGCCGACACGGCGCCGAAGGTCGCGCCCTTCGGCACGAACGCGCTGCGCTACGCCGAGCTGGCGAACGAGCTGGTCGTGTTCGGGCCCGGCGCGCTCGACGACGCTCACCTGGCTACCGAACGCGTCGCGATCGACGACCTGGTCCGCCTTGCCGACATCTACACCAGCTGGTTGCGGCCCGGCTGAGCCGCCCCGCTGACCTACCCCGATTGACAACATGTAGATATCTTTATATTGTTGTCGGATGGCGCTGCACAGCGACGTCCTCCTTGCCATCTTGCGGGCGATCGGCGAGCCAACTCGGCTCCGGATCTGCGCCCTCTTGCAGCACGGCGAGCTCACCGTCTCCGACCTGACCGACATCCTCGGCCAGTCGCAGCCGCGCATCTCCCGCCACCTGAAGCTGCTCACCGACGCGGGCGTCGTTGACAAGCATCGCGAGGGCACGTGGGCGTTCTTCGACCTGCACGCCGAGGGGCCGATCGCGGAACTGGTCGCCGACGTGATGGCCCGCACCGGCGACCACGACCCCGTCTTCGCCGCCGACCTCGACCGCCTCGGGGTCGTGCGCGCTCAGCGAGCGTCCGCGGCGCAGCGGTACTTCGCCGGCATCGCGGACCGCTGGGACGAGGTCCGCATCCTCCACGCCCCCGACGAGGACGTCGAAGCGGCCATCCTCGACGCCGTCGGCGACCACCCCTATCGGACCGTCCTCGACCTCGGGACCGGCACGGGGCGAATGCTGCAACTGCTCGCCGACCGCCGTCACGTCGAACGCGCGGTCGGACTCGACAACAGCCACTCGATGCTCGCCGTCGCCCGCGCCAACCTCGAGCGCGGCGAGGTGCGCCGGGCCGATCTGCGCCAGGGCGACGTCTACAGCCCGCCGTTCGAGCCCGAATCGTTCGACCTCGTGATCATCCACCAGGTGCTCCACTTCCTCGACGACCCGGGGCGCGCCGTCCGCGAGGCCGCCCGCCTGCTCACTCCGGGGGGCCTGCTGATCATCGTCGACTTCGCCCCGCACGAGCTCGAGTTCCTTCGCACCGAACACTCGCACCGACGGCTCGGGTTCCGTCCCGAGACCGTCGTCCACTGGCTCGACCAGTCCGGGCTCGAGGCCGAGGCACCGTCCACGATCGAGCCGCGCGGAGTCGGCACCCCACACACCCTCACGGTGTCGCTGTGGTGCGGCCGCGATCGGCGACCCCTCGACACCCACCACCACGCCGACCAGGAGGTCGAGGCGTGAGCATCCGGATCAGCTTCGAGGTCTTCCCGCCGAAGGACGCCGCCGGGCTGGCCCAACTCACCACCGCCCTGGCGCGGTTGCAGCGGCTCGAGCCGTGGTTCGTGTCGGTCACGTACGGCGCCGGCGGCTCGTCGCGCGAGCGCAGCTTCGAGGCGATCCACGCCGCGGTCACCTCGGGCGCCACGGTCGCCGCACACCTCACCTGCGTCGGCCAGCCGGTCGACGAGATCGATCGGGTGCTCGACGAGTACACCAAGCTCGGCGTGGAACGGGTCGTCGCACTGCGCGGCGATCCGCCCGACGGGGTGGGCGCGCCCTATCGCGCTCACCCCGACGGGTACCAGCGCACCGCCGACCTGGTCGCCGCCGCCAAACGGCGCGGCGTGCTCGACGTCGCCGTGTCGGCGTACCCCGAGCGGCACCCGCACTCGCCGAGCGACGACCACGATCTCGACGTGCTGGCGGAGAAGGTCGACGCCGGCGCCGACCGGGCGATCACCCAGATGTTCTTCGACAACGACCTGTACTTTCGCCTCGTCGAGCGGGCTCGGCACCGCGGCATCGCCATTCCGGTCGCGCCGGGCATCTTCCCGATCCACTCGTTCCCGGCCGTCGCCCGGTTCGCGGAGCGGTGCGGCGCGTCGATCCCCCACGCAGTGGCCGACCGATTCGCCGGCCTCGACGGTGACGCCGCCGCGACGCACGAGGTCGCCGCCGACGTCGCCACCGAGCAGATCCGCGAGCTCGCGGCCAACGGGGTCGACCACGTCCACATGTACACGCTCAACCGGTCGGAGCTCGCGCTCGCAGTCTGCGACCGACTGGGCATCCGACCGCTCCAGGCGGCGTCATGACGGTCGCCGACGAGCTCCGCGACGCTGCGGCCGAGCGGATCCTCGTCCTCGACGGTGCAACCGGCAGTGAGCTCCAACGCCTCGGGCTCGGCGAGGACGACTGGCGCACGGCACGCTTCGCCGACCATCCGACGCCGCTCGCCGGCAACCTCGATCTGCTCACCCTGACCCGACCGGACGTGATCGGCGACGTGCACCGCGGCTACCTCGCCGCGGGCGCCGACGTCATCACCACGAACACGTTCTCGTCCACCACCGTCGCCCAACGCGAGTACGGGCTCGCGCTCCCCGAGCTCGTCGGCGAGCTCAACCGAGCCGCCGCCCGCCTCGCCCGCGACGCAGCCGACGAGGCGGAGCGGAGCGACGGTCGTCGGCGATTCGTGGCCGGCGCGATCGGCCCGACCAACATCACCCTGTCGCTGTCACCTCGCGTCGAGGACCCGGGATTCCGCGCTATCACGTTCCGCGAGCTGGCCGAGGCGTACCGGCAGCAGATCGCCGGCCTGGTCGAGGGCGGGGCCGATCTGCTCCTGGTGGAGACGATCTTCGACACACTCAACGCCAAGGCGGCGATCTGGGCGGCGCGACGCCACGCGGCCGAGACGGCCACCGACACGCCGCTGGTCGTCTCGGGCACGATCACCGACCGCTCTGGTCGGACCCTGTCGGGGCAGACCGTGGCGGCGTTCTGGGAGTCGGTCCGCCATGCGGCGCCCACCGCCGTCGGTCTGAACTGCGCGCTCGGTGGCGCCGAGCTGCGGCCCCACGTCGAGGAGCTGTCCGAGCTCGCCGACACGCTGGTGAGCGCCTATCCGAACGCTGGGCTCCCGAACGAGCTCGGCTGCTACGACGAGACCCCCGACCAGACCGCGGCGATCATCGGCGAGTTCGCTCGAGCCGGGTTCGTGAACCTGGTCGGCGGATGCTGCGGCACGACCCCCCAACACATCGCGGCGATCGCCGACGCGGTCGCCGGGGTCGCCCCGCGTCGGGTGCCGGAGCGCCCGCGCCGCCTGCGGCTGTCGGGCCTCGAACGGTTCGAGCTCACGGACGACATCCCGTTCGTCAACGTCGGTGAGCGCACGAACGTCACCGGGTCGGCGAAGTTCCGCCGGCTGATCACCGACGGTCAGTTCGGCGAGGCGCTCGACGTCGCCCGCCAGCAGGTCGAGAGCGGCGCCCAGGTCATCGACGTCAACATGGACGAAGGGCTCCTCGACTCCCGCCAGGCGATGGTGACGTTCCTCAACCTGATCGCCGGCGAACCCGACATCGCACGCGTTCCGGTGATGATCGACTCGTCGAAGTTCGACGTGATCGAAGCGGGCCTCGAGTGCGTCCAGGGCAAGGCGGTCGTCAACTCGATCTCGCTCAAGGAGGGCGTCGAGCCGTTCCTCGCCCAGGCCCGCGTCTGCCGCGACCACGGCGCCGCGGTGATCGTGATGGCGTTCGACGAGCAGGGCCAGGCCGACTCGGTCGACCGCAAGGTCGAGATCTGCGCCCGGGCGCACCGGCTGCTCGTCGACGAGGCGGGGTTCCCGCCCGAGGACATCATCTTCGACCCGAACATCTTCGCCGTCGCGACCGGCATCGCCGACCACGACCGATACGGCCTCGACTTCATCGAGGCCGCCGCCGAACTGCGCCGCCGCTTCCCGCTCGCCAACGTGTCGGGCGGTGTCTCGAACCTGTCGTTCGCGTTCCGCGGCAACGATCGGGTGCGCGAGGCGATGCACTCGGTCGTCCTGTTCCACGCGATCGCGAACGGGATGCGGATGGGCATCGTCAACGCCGGCCAGCTCGCGGTGTACGAGCAGATCGAGCCCGAGCTCCGCGAGC
>JBFHJC010000217.1:0-4263 GCA_041596155.1 Ilumatobacter sp.
ACCCCTCGAGCGTCGCCTCGTCGTCCGTGTCGGCTGCCGAGTCGATCAGCACGATGGCGCGAACGCGGTCGGGGTGGGCCAGCGCCGCCCGCAGGCTGAGGAAGCCGCCCTGCGACATCCCGACGAAGACGGCCTGGTCGACGCCGAGGTGGTCGAGTAGCGCCACCGCATCGTCGGCCGAGTCCCAGTAGGTGAACTCACCTGTCGCCCGGGTGTCGCCGAAGCCCCGCTCGTCCCAGCGGATGCAGCGGTACGCCGGGGCGAAGTGCTCGACCTGAGCGTCGAACATCGTGTGGTCCATCAAGAACCCGTGACTGAACAGCAGCGCCGGCCCGTCACCCCCCGAGTCCTCGTATCGGATCTCGACCCCTTGGACCTCAGCGATCGCCATGCGCCGACACTAGGACGCCGGCCTCCCGCGTCGTCAGGCGGCGGCGCGCCCAGAACGGCGACCTCGGCCAGCGCTGTTCCATGTCGTGGATCGAGCGGCGCTCCGCGTCGTAGCGCTCGCGGACGCTCCGGTAGCGCTCGGCGTACTCGTCAGGGTCGCCGGCGTGGAGCGCCGCCTCGCGCCCCATGACGATCGCCGTGAGGATTCCCTGCGACGACAGCGGGTCGAAGCTCGCCGCTGCGTCGCCGACCGCCATCCACCGGTCGCCCGCTGGCGGATCGAGATGTGCCGTCTCGGCTGCGGTCACCACCGGCTCGCACGGGCCACCGGCGGGCAGCAGCGCGGCGATGTGGGTGGTCGCCCTGGCGGAGCGGTCGAAAGCGGGCGCGCTGCGTAACCGGTGTTCGAGCAGGTCGCCGTCGGTGAGGTGGGCGACGACGCGCCGCCCGGATGGGACCGGGCACGTGTACCACCACCCCGACTCGACGGCCTCGACCGTGGTGGTGGCGTCGGCGTCGGAGGCCGCTCGCTCATAGATCGTCACGACCGCGACGAGGCGATCGACGACGACGCGGCGGGCATCCCGCTGCCGCGCGTGCAGGGCTCGCCGCCCTGTGGCGTCGACGACGAGCCCCGCTCCCTCCACTTCCTCGCCGCGGATGGTCGGCGACACGGCGACGCCTGCGGCTGCCGTCGCCGCCAGCAGCCGTGCGTCGAAGGCCGACCGGTCGAGGTGCCAGCCCGTCCCGAACGGGTTGAACATGTGGTCGGTCGTGACCACGTCGGCCGTGCCCCAGGCCGCCCTGTTGCCCAGGCAGCGGAGGTGGTGGGCTGCGAGGAACGTCCCCGGTCCGAAGACGTCGTCGACCGTGCGGTCCAGCCCTGGCGGCGCGCCCTCCCCGATCGCGAACCGGCGGCTGGCCGGCGGGCGGGCGATCAGCTCCACCGTGCGGCCGACGCGCGCGAACGAGACGGCGGCGGCGCATCCGGCGGGGCCGGCGCCGATCACGATGACGTCGGTCCGCCGTCCCACACCAACGGGTCGATCTCGCGAAAGGCGGCGCTCCACGTCGTCGCCGGTTCCTCGTCGAAGCCGACGTGCGTCTCGACGAGCATGACCGCCGGGAACGCTCCGTCGGCGGGCCCGGGCTGCGCGGTCACGAGGCCCATCTCGGCCCAGCGCGCCGCCATCGCCGTGAGCGTGCCGCGTCGATCGGACGCAGCCGTGAAGCGTTGCCAGTCGTACCGCCGCTCGAAGGCCGCCTGCCGGTCCGCCGGCGATGCGGCGGTGTCGACGACGACGCGATAGTCGGCCTCACGCAGCACGTGGTTCGGCACCCGCGCCGGCCAGAACGTCGGCAGCACGGTCGAGATCTCCGGTTCGCGGCCTGATCGGCAGCTGGCGGCGTCCGTGTGCCACGGCGTGCTCATCCAGCGGGTGAGGTCGCCGGGCCCGCTGCCGGCGAGCGGGCCGTCGGCCGCCATCGTCGCCTCGGGCGTCAGCTCGTCGCCGTGGTCCGCGAGCTGGACGGTGGTCGACCGCACCCGCAGCCGGCCCGGCCTCGCCCACATCGACGGCACGCGCACCGACCACGGCACCTCGATGCCGGGATGGAACGCGCCGCCGAGGCACGAGTCGAGACCCGCCCGGTCGAGTGCTTGGGTCTGTTCGACCGGGCCGAGGTCGTCGAACGCGGCGGGCCGCGGTTCGGCGCGGTCGTCCGTGAACGAGCCGGCCGCCCACGCCCCGAGGGCGGCGTACTGGATCGGCGTCACCGCCAGCCACTGGTACGACGACTGTGCCGGGAACGCGACGCCGTCGCCGTAGATGTGGGGTTCGGCGGTCGGCTGCGCGATGGCTGGATCCGGCGGGCGGAACCGGTCGAACACCTGGCGACGGAGGTCGGCGCTCGCCGGAGACGGGTCGGCGAGCCGGTCGAGCAGGTCGGGCGCGAGGTAGTCGGCGCCGCTCTTCCAGCCGTTCGACGCCAGATAGCCGGCGTTGACCCACTGCATGTCGACGATCCGACCGAGGATCGGGAGGATGTCGTCGCGGAAGCTGACGTCCGCTGCGGTCAGGCCGCCGACATCGTCCCAACCGAGGCGGGCGACGTCGTACCCGGTCACCAGCCCTGCCCGCAGTCCGGGTCCGTAGTTCGGCGGCCCCACCACGATCCACCCCGGCTCCGCCTGCAGCGAGGTTGCCCCGATCGTAACGGTCGCGCGCACCGGGCCGTCGGACGTGTCGTCGCACCACCCGTCGTTGTTGGCGAACGACGTCAGCGGCACCTGGCCCGGGGCGTAGCCGCGCCCCTCCCCCGGCAGGAACACGAGCCGCCCGAGCTCGTCGGTGAGGAGCTCGCCGAGCGAGACGGGCTCGTCGAGGAACCGGCCGCCGTCGAGTGCAACGGGCGCCGCCGCCGGCCCGCTGATCGAGCGCTCGCCGGGGTCGACGACGAGCCGCCGCCGATCGGGCCCGGTCACGTCGGGATTGCGGCGTCCGACCGGCTCGGCGATCGGCAGGTCCATCGCCCGGTCGAAGTCGTACCAGGCGGCCTTCGTGTTGGCGACGTTCACGGTCCAGGTGATGTCGGCGTCGGCCGCCGTGATCTCGGCGATGACGTCACCGTCGGCGTCGTAGCCGTAGACACGGAAGCGCGCCGCCTGCCGGGCGATCGCTCCGGTCGCGTCCTTGAAGCCGTCGGGCGCGATCGGGAGCTGTTCCGGTAGCTCCGGCCCGAAGTAGAAGCTGTCGACGCTGTTCCCCACCCGAGCGATGCCGACGCCGGGATGGACGGCGACCGCGACGATCGCCGCCAGCGGGTCGACGGTGGTGCTGGTCGCCTCCGACGTCGACGGCGAGGACGTCGTGGGGGCGGGCGTGGTGGATGTCGTGGGACGAGCCCCGGTGGTCTGCGAGCTCGGATCAGCCGGCGGGCTCGTCGTCGTGCGTTGCGGTGAACCGTCCTCACTCGCGCTGCAGCCTGCCGCGATCGCAGCCGCTGCGGCGCCCGCCAGGAACTCACGTCGGGTGTAGATCTCCGGTCGTCCCAACCGAACCTCCATCGACGAGCTGCCTCACGAATACTACGACTGCTGCACGGCGGCCTGAGGTCGAGCACGGCGAGCAGCGCTGCGCGAGGTGGCCGCAGACGCTTCCGGCGCGCACCCCTCCATTACGCTGAACGACGTGGGCACGCCGAAGCGGATCATCACCGCCGCCGAGATGGACGGGATGACCCCTCAGGAGCGCGCCGACGCCATCGATGCCGGCATCGTCCGATCGTGGGACGACGTCGATCCGGAGTTCCGCGAGCGAGTCACCGCTCGAGCGGAAGAAGTCCGGTCGCGTCACCACACCGATGGCTGATCGTACGGTTCGGTTCCACCCGGCGTTCTTCGATGACCTCGATGCGCAGTTGCCGGCGTCGCGCTCCACCTCGGGTCGACCGTCGGTCACCGACTTCCTGCTCCACGACCTGCCGCGGCTCCGCGACCTGCTCGCACGCGACGTCGTTGCCAACACCATCGGCAGTGCTGAGCTCGGTGCTGTTCGCGTACTCGTCCAGGAGGTACTTCCATTTTTTCTTTACCTATTTCAGCTTGAATTTTTTCTTGGAATTCAACAAGCTTTTTAATTTCGCCATGAGCAAACCAAATTGCATCTAACATAACTTCTTCTGAAACTTCTTTAGCACCAGCTTCTACCATTAAAATAGCGTCTTTAGTACCGGCTACAGCTAAATCAAGCTCACTTACTTCAGCTTGTTCAACAGTTGGGCAAACAATAAATTCGCCATCAATTAAGCCCACTCTTACTCCAGCTATAGGACCTTCAAAAGGAATATCAGAAATTGAAAGCGCACAAGAAG
>JBFHJC010000218.1:0-4222 GCA_041596155.1 Ilumatobacter sp.
CCCGGCATCGCCGGCATCGGCGCCGAGCAGTGCCCCGGCGCGGAGGGCAACGAATGCCAGCTGGGCTGGGTCGCCGCTGACATCCAGGTGACGGCCAACGCCGAGTGGCTCGAGGCCAACCCGGCCGCCAAGGCGCTGCTCGAGCAGTTCCAGATGTCGGTCCTCGAGGTCTCGCTCATGAACGTCGAGATGGACAACGGGGCCGACGTCCAGGAGCTCGCCCGTCAGTGGATCGCGGACAACCGCGACACGGTCGACGTGTGGTTGGCGAACGCCATCGCCGCTGCCGGCTGATCGACACCTGACCGTTCACACGGCAACTCAGACAACGCGCTCGGCCGGCCCCTCGGGGCCGGCCGAGTCGCGGGTCGGCACCGGAACCCAACCGGTGATCTCGGTGCCCGACCCGGGCGTCGAGCGGATCGTGAGCTCGCCGCCGACGGCCCCGAGCCGGTCGCGCAGATTGTCGAGCCCCGATCGGTCGGCGATGTCGGCGTCGAAGCCGGCCCCGTCGTCCCGGACGCGGAAGCGGAGCGTTCCATCGCCCCGGCTGAGGCCGACAGCGATCGCCTGGCATCGGGCGTGCTTGATCGCGTTCTGCATCGCCTCGAGCACACAGAAGTAGACGGCGGACTCGACCTGGTCCGAGTGACGGCCGGCGTCTCCGATGTCGAGTCGCACCGGCACCGGGCAGCGGTCGGCGGCCGCCTGGATCGCCGGCGCGAGCCCGTGTTGGGTGAGCACCGGCGGGTAGACGCCGCGGGCGAGATCGCGCAGCTCGGTCTGGGCGGTGAGGAGCTCCTCGCGCAGTAGCTCGAGCGTCTCCGAGGCTGCCACCGGGTCCGTCTCGAGGAGCGTCCGGGCGTGTCGGAGACGCAGGTTGATCGCCACGAGACGCGATTGCGCGCCGTCGTGCAGGTCGCGTTCGATCCGGCGGCGCTCGCGGTCGGTGGCGACCACGACACGCGACCGCGACCGGCGGAGCTCGTCCTGGGATTCGATCGCCCGGTCGAGCGCCGAGTGCAGTTGCACGCTCGACTGGACGGCGGCGAGCACGACCAATCCACTCATCACGGGCAGGAAGATCAGGAGCACGCTGGTCTTCGTCCAGCCCGGGACGTCGTCGCTCAGTCCGGTGACGTCCTGGGTGAGTCCGAGGAATGCAACCAGGCACGCAACGGCAAACGACATCGCCCACAGCACGGTCAGGCGTGGTCCGCGCACCGTCAAGGCCCCGACGGCGGCCGGGAGCAGGGCGGCCTGGATCATGATCGGCCAGGCGAACGTGGCGATCGCGGCCGACCACAAAGCTGCTGCCCAGTTGCTGCCCGCCAGCCACAGCAACGCGGTCCACGGGTCGTCTCGGCGAAGGGGGACGAGGCCGGCCGCCATCGTCCCGGCGATCAGCGCGATGAACAGCCCCGTGGCCAACAGCCACTCGGTGGCGTCGGTGACGAAGGCCATGACGACCGTGAACACGGAGCCGGCGAGAGCGGCGGCAACGTCGAAGAGGATGATCGTGCGGAGGCGAGCGCCGGCCTCGGCGCCGAGGGCCGACGAGGTCGAGGTTCGCATCGTCAGCCGGCGACGTCGGCGCCCGCGGTCTCGCCGGCGAGGAACAGCAGCACGGCCTTCACGCGCCGGTTGACCTCGAGGTCCTCGGTGAGGTGCAGCTTGGCGAAGATGGCGTTCGAGTGCTTCTCGACTGCGTGCTCGGAGACGCCCAGCGAGTCGGCGATCACCGAGTTCGTCGCGCCGGTCGCCATCTCGCGCAGCACGTCGAGCTCGCGCGCCGACAGGGTGCTGAGCGGCGAATCGGCCATCCGCGTGCGGGCACGGACGAGCGCCTCGACGACGTCGTCGTCGATGAACGATCCCCCGCCGTGAACCGTGCGGATCGCACTGGCCAGTCGATCGACCTCGTCGACCCGTTCCTTGAGGACGTAGCCGCGCCCGCGCGTTCCGGCGTCGAGCAGCGCGAGCGCGTAGGCGGGATCGACGAACTGCGACAACACCACCACCCCCAGCTCGGGCTGCGCGTCGCGCAGCTCGTTCGCCGCTCGAATGCCCTCGTCCTGGTGGTCGGGCGGCATGCGGATGTCGGTGAGCACGACGTCGGGTCGTTCCGTCTGCGCCGCCGCGATCAACTCCTCGTAGTTGGCGCATGTCGCCACGACCTCGAGGTCGTCGACGGCACTGATGAGGCTGACCAGCCCCTCGCGGACGAGGAGGTTGTCCTCGGCCAGCACGATGCGGATCGCAGCCACCCCTCGACCGTACCAGCGGCGCGGAAGCCGGTCGCCCGGCTGCCCGCACGGTCGGGGTGAGGCTGGCCGTACCCCGACCGGCCGGGGTGTGCTCCTCGTGGAAGGTGCCGGTCAGCCGCCGTCGTTCGGTCTGTTCTGGGCGTGCTGGAAACCGAATCGTCCCTTGATGCACAGGTTGCCGCGGGTGATCGGGCTGTCGGGCGGTGACGACACCTTCACGATGACGTTGTCCTGTACGTGCAGGGTCAGGTTGCACCCGACGCCGCAGAATGCGCAGATGGTGTCGGTCGTGGTCTGACGAACCTCGTCCCACGTGCCCGCGTGGCGCATGTCATGCTCGGACTTGAACATCAGCGCGCCGGTCGGGCAGACCTGGATGCAGTTCCCGCAGTAGACGCACGCAGAGTCGGGCAGCGGCACGTCGTTCTCGGTCGACACGTGGGCGTCGAAGCCACGGCCGGCGATCTCGATCACGAAGCTGTTCTGCCATTGCTCGCCGCAGGCGTCGACGCACTGGTAGCAGAGGATGCACTTGCCGTAGTCGCGGACGTAGAGGTCGTTGTCGACCTTCGTCGGCTGGGCGACGGTGGCGGCATCGGCGCCGAAGCGGCCCGGCGCGGCGCCGTATTCGTCGTTCCACTCGTCGACGCGGTCGGTGAGCGACATGTCGACCGACGAGCCGAGCAGCTCGAGCACCAGACGGCGCGAGTGGTCGACGCGCTCGGACCGAGTGCGCACGACCATGCCGTCCTCGACGGGGCGGCTGCACGACGGGACCAGCACGCGCGACCCCTCGACCTCGACCATGCAGACGCGGCAGGCGTTCTTCGGCGCGATGGTCTCGCCGTAGCACAACGTGGGAATGTCGCCCCCGCGTCCGCCGCAGGCATCGAGGATCGTCGTGCCCTCGGGCACCGTCACCGGCTCGCCGTCGATGGACAGCGTGATGTCAGCCACCGGCGAACACCCCCAGGCGCACGACGGCGGACTCGATCGCGTTGTAGGCGGTCTGGCCGAGGCCGCAGATGCTGGCGTCCTGCATCGCCCGTCCGACGTCGCGCAAGATGTCGAGTTCGCCGTTGCGGGCACCCGCGGCGAGTCGCTCGACCGCCTCCTCCTGGCGCACCGTGCCGACGCGGCACGGCACGCACTGCCCGCACGACTCGTCGCGGAAGAACGCCGCGATGCGGCGCAACTGGTCGACGAGGTCGACGTGCTGGTCGAGAACCATCACGACGCCGGAGCCGAGGGTGAGGCCGGCCGCGCGGGTCGAGTCCTGGTCGAGCACGAGGTCGAGGTCGCCGGGTCCGGCGAAGCCGCCGGCGGCCCCGCCGAGGAGCACCGCCTGCAGCTCCGAGCCGGGCCGCAGGCCGCCGGCGAGCCCGATCAGGTCAGCCAGCGTGAGGCCGAGCTCGACCTCATAGACGCCGGGCCGCTGCACCGCGCCCGACAGGCAGAACAGTCGGCGGGTCGCAGTCGTGAGCTCGCCGCGCAGGATCGGCGGGACGTTCATCAGCGTCTCGACGTTGTTGACGGCGGTCGGCTTGCCGAACAGGCCCACCTGGAACGGGAACGGCGGCTTGTTCCGCGGCTCGCCGCGGTAGCCCTCGATCGAGTTGAAGATCGCCGTCTCCTCGCCGCAGATGTAGGCGCCGGCGCCACGCACGAGCGTGATGTCGACGCCGGCCGCCGCGCCGACGATGCCGCGCTCGTCGCACCGGGCGATCGCGCCGAGCAGCGTGGCCTCGGCGCGCGGGTACTCGCCGCGGAGGTAGATCCATCCGTGCGCGCAACCCGTCGCGTGGGCCGCGATGCACATCGATTCGATCACCGCGTACGGGTCGTTCTCCATCAGCACCCGATCCTTGAACGTGCCCGGCTCGGACTCGTCGGCGTTGCAGACGAGGTGGTGCGGTGTCGCCGACTGGGTGCGAACCGCCTCCCACTTCCGCCCG
>JBFHJC010000219.1:0-4185 GCA_041596155.1 Ilumatobacter sp.
AGTTGGCGGCGACGTTCAGCTGTCCCCCGACGAACCACTCGGCGTACGGCAGGTCCCACTGGAGGACGGAGTCCCACGGCCGCGACCAGTCGACCAGCTCGCGAGCCTGGCGGGCCCAGAATCCCTCGTGGTCGGCGGCCGCCTCGTCATACATCGACGAGTCGGCGACCAGGGCCTGGGCCGCGAACGCGGGCGGTGGCGGGAACGTGCGGTTCTCGGCGGCCAGGGCCTCGATGGTGTCGTGCTGCTCGTCTGCCATCGAAGCATCGTAGGCCAGCCCTGTTCCGGCAGGTCAGGCGAGGTTTCGCCCTGATCGGCGGCGTCGGCTAGGCCTGATGTCGTGGACCTCGACCGAGCGCTTGCAGCACAGCTCGGCGCGGACGTGACGGCGATGTCCCGTTTGGGCGGCGGCGATGTGGCGGAATCCTTCCGTGTGACGCTGGCCGACGGGCGCACCGTCTTCGCGAAGACGCATCGCAACCCTCCGGCCGGGTTCTTCACGACCGAGGCGGCGGGGCTCGAGTGGCTGCGCGGTGCGGACGCCCTCGCCGTCCCGGCGGTGCTCGCCGTCTCCGACGGTGACGCAGCGGCGCCGCCGTTCCTCGTGCTGGAGTGGATCGACGAGTCGGCCGCCGCGGCGGACGAGGCGACGTTCGGGCGCTCGCTGGCGGGCCTGCACCGAACCGGCGCCCCGTCGTTCGGCCGTGAGGACCGGCGCACGACCGGCAGCCGGGCGCTTCCGAACGATCCATGCGACACGTGGGTCGAGTTCTACGCCACGAGGCGGCTCGAGCCCCTCGCTCGATTGGCGCGCGACGGCGGGGCACTCTCGGCCGACTCGTTGGCGCTGCTCGACCGCGTGATCGACAGCCTCGCCGATCTCGGCGGCGCGCCCGAAGCGCCGGCGCGGCTGCACGGCGACCTCTGGGCCGGGAATCGACTCGTCGACCACGCTGGGCGCTCGTGGCTCATCGATCCCGCCGCCCATGGGGGTCACCGGGAGTTCGACCTGGCCATGATGCGACTGTTCGGCGGCTTCGGCGCCGCCGCGTTCGCCGCCTACCACGACGAGTTCCCGCTCGCCGACGGCTGGGAGGCGCGTGTGCCGCTGCACCAGCTGGCGCCGCTGATCGTGCACGCGATCAAGTTCGGCGGCGGATACCCCGACGCCACCGACCGCGCCCTCCGGTCGGTGTTCGCCAGCTGAGCCGAAAGCCACGACCCCGGGCGTGCCGACGGCGCCTACCGTGTCGCGATGGAACGGTGGTGGGAGCCCGCATTGCGGGACGTGTTCGCGGGCCGCCGTGTGATCGTCGTCGGCGGCGTGCCGGCCTCGTGGGTCGAGTACGTCGAGCACCTCTGGACCGCCGGCGCGTCGGCGGTGATGATCGTCGCCACCGAGGGGGCCGGCGTTGGCGACGGCCCCGACGTCCCGACGGTCGTGGTCGAGCCGCCGGCCGGCGTCGGGATGATGGAGCGGATCCGATTCGGGAACAGAGCACTGGCCGACCCTCCCGTCCACGTGCTCGATGCGATCCAGCGCTTCGATCCGACCGGCGAGGCCCTCGTGGTCGGCAGCTTCCTGCTCGAAGCGCCGACGGTGGCCGGGCGGCCCGCTTTGTCGTATCGCCGTCCGGAGTGGATCGCGCTCGAGGACAAGACCGTCGTCGACGCCTTCTGGGACCGCGCTGGCGTCGCGCGCCTCCCGTCGTGCGTGGTGCCCGTGGCCGATGCCGAGGACGCATCGCACGCGATCAATCGCGGCGCGGGCACGGTGTGGGCGGCCGACGCACGCGACGGGTTCCACGGCGGTGCGTACGGCACGCGACGCGTGGTCGACGCCACGACGGCCGAGCGGGCTGCCGGTGAGCTCGGGACGGTCGCCGACCGCGTGCGCGTCATGCCATTCGTCGACGGCATCCCGTGTTCGATCCACGGCATCGTCCTCGCCGACGGCGTCGCCGTCCTGCGACCGGTCGAGATGGTCACGCTCCGCCGCGACGCCGATCTGGTCTACACGGGATGCGCCACGTTCTGGGACCCGCCCGAGGTCATCCGCGACCAGATGCGGGCCGTGGCGCGCCGGGTCGCAGCCGGACTCGCCTCCGAGGTCGACTTCCGGGGCACCTTCACCATCGACGGTGTCGTCGACGCCGACGGCTTCTGGCCCACGGAGCTCAATCCGCGGTTCGGCGCGGGGATCAACGTGATCGCTCGGGCGGAGGGCAACCTGCCCATCCTGCTCGTCCACGACCTGGCCGTCGCCGGCCGCCCGATCGGGCTCCCGGCCGACGCGCTCGAACGCAGGCTGATCGACCACGCCGACGCGCATCGGGCGGGCGGAACCTGGACGACGACGGCGGCCGAGACGGTTCCGATCGACGAACGCTCGGCGACGTTCGACGGAACGGCCTGGTCGTGGGCGGGCGGCGACGACGCTGCCGACGCCACGGTGCACGCTGCACCCGGGTTCACGCGCTGCGCGTTCTCACCGCGGACGACGCCGGCCGGTCCGAGCGTCGGTCGTCGAGCGGCGGCGTTCTGGCGGTTCGCCGATCGCGAGTTGGCGACCGGGCTCGGCGAGTTGGCGCCGCCGCCCGATCCGTTCCGGTGACCTGCCGATTCACACACGCCACTGGAGCACGGTGAAGCCGCCCAACCCGGCCGGGTCGAGCAGCGCCTCGGCCTCGCTGACGCGGCTGCGCATCCCCAACGCCACCAGGTCGGGCCGCGCGGCGTGCGCCTCCCAGTACCGCTTGCCCTCGTCGACCAGCTCGTCGATGCCGTGGAGGCGCAACCACTGCGCCTGCGTCCGCACCGCATCGGGCTCGGGGAGCTGGTCGATCGCCACCTCGGCCGTGATGTCCTGGCGACCTGGGTCGGTGAGGTAGTGCCCACCCCGCTCGTGCCCCCGATAGGTCCGCAGCCACTCGCGCCACGGGCGCAGAGCCAGCGCGGCGGTCGTCGCGCTGCAGTAGTCGAGGGTGAGCACGGTGCCCGCCGAGAGGAGCGACCGAGCCGAGTCGACCCAGGCACTCGCTGCGTCCTGGATCGGCGCGCGGGCGCCGTGCGGCGGGTCCGGCGGAAGTGCCGGGTGGGCCGGGTCGAGCGGCGCGCTCAGGTGCTCGACCACGCGACCGTCGGGGAGCACGACGACGTACGCCTCGCGCCACCCGTCGTCGAAAACGGCGAGTCGAAACGGCAGGTTGTCGAGGAGCTCGTTGGCGATGACGACACCGACGAGCGGACCGGCGGGCAGGCCGGCGACCGACTCGATCGCGTCGGGGTGGCGTGCCCGCTGCGCCTCGGCCACCTCGACGGCGACGTACCGAAGGTCACCAGAGCAGGAGGGCGTCGCCGCAAGAATCGACCGGGCGAGCGTTCCGGGGCCCGCACCGCACTCCACCACGGTGAACGGATCGGGCCGTCCAAGCCGCTCCCACTCGGCGTCGAGGAACCGAGCGATGACGGCGCCGAACAGCGGACCGACCTCGGGTGAGGTGAGGAAGTCACCGCGCCGCCCAGCTCGGCCCCCGGTCGTGTAGAAGCCGTGCGGCCCGTAGAGGGCGTCGGCCATGAACGTCGCGAACGGCACGGCGGTCGCATCCACGCGCTGCAGGCTAGGGGCCGGTTCCCCCGCGGAAGTGACGGCGCACGGCGCCGGCCACGAGCTCCGGCTCGTCGAGCCACGGAGCATGGCCGGCGCCGTCGACCATCTGCACGATCGCCTCCGGGATGCGGCGGGCGAACGTCCGTGCCGAGGCGACACCCCCGAACGGGTCATCGGTCCCCCAGAGGAGCAGCGTCGGCGCGGTGACCCGCGCCAGCAACACCGGGTGGTGTTCGACGGCGGCGTCGGGCCCGCGCAGTCCGATCGGTGCCGGTGACGTCAACAGCTCGTTTCGCATCGTGTCAGTGCCCGTGAGCAGCGCGTGCATCCACGCGAGCATGAGATCGTCGATCAGACCCGCCTCGAACGCGTGCCGCATACCGGCCGCTGCCAGCACCCGGCGCAGCATGCCCCTGGTCATCGGTAGCCGCCCGGCCGACCAGATCGGCAAGCGCATCCGCATGACAAGCGGCGCCCGTTCGATCGGCGCGCCGACTTGATACCCGATCCCGACCATCCGCCGGACCCGCGTCGGATGAGCGGCTGCGCTCCGGAAGCCGTACCAGCCGCCGAGC
>JBFHJC010000220.1:0-4166 GCA_041596155.1 Ilumatobacter sp.
CGTCGCGTGAGCACCTCCTCAATCGCCGCGTAGTCGTCGTTGCCGTCGACGTGCACCTTGAACCGGCGGTACTCGCGCTTGGCGGGTAGCCCGTCCTCGAGCACCACCATCGAGCCGACGTAGTCGGTGCCCTGCAGGTGCGCCATGGCGTAGCACTCGATCCGGAGCGGTGCGTCGGGCAGCCCCAGGGCCTCCTGCAGCTCGGTGAGCGCCCGCGACCGCGTGTTGTGATCGCTCGCCCGACGCATGCGATGGCGAGTGAACTCCTCGCCGGCGTTGCGGGCCACGGTCTCGAGCAGCGTTCGCTTGTCGCCGCGCTGGGGCACCCGGATCTGCACCTTCGAACCGCGCAGGTACCCCAACCACTCCTCGTAGGTGCCCTGGTCGGCCGGCTCGTACGGCACGAGCACCTGCTTGGGCACGCCGGTCGGCGGCTCGTCGCCGTACATGAACTCGAGGATGCGGTCGACGAGCGTGCCGGGCGTCAGGTCCTCGACCTTGTCGAGGACGAACCCCTTGCGACCGACGACCCGGCCCTTGCGGACGTAGAAGACCTGGACCGAGGCTTCGAGCTCGTCGTCAGCGATGCCGATCACGTCGACGTCCTCGTTCTTGTCGGCGACCATCTGCTGCTTGGCGATCGCCTTGCGCACCGCGACCAGCCGGTCGCGCAGCCGCGCCGCCTTCTCGTACTCCAGCTCGTTCGCGGCGGCCTGCATCTCGCGCTCGAGCCGTTCGACGATCTCGTCGGTGTCGCCGGCCAGGAAGTCGCACAGCTCGCGCACCAGCTCCCGGTACGGCAGCTCCTCGATCTCGCCGACGCACGGCCCGGCGCACTTCTCGATGTGGAACAGCAGGCACGGCCGCCCGAGCCGTTCGTGCTGGTTGAACTTCGCCGGGCTGCACGTGCGGATCGGGAACGACCGCAGCAACAGATCGAGGGTGTCGCGGATCGCGTACGCATGGGCGTACGGCCCGAAGTAGCGCACCCCCTTGCGCTTGCGGCCCCGCATCACCATCGCCCGCGGCCACTGCTCGTCGACCGTGACGGCGAGGAACGGGTACGACTTGTCGTCGCGCAGCCGCACGTTGAAGCGCGGCCGGTGCTGCTTGATCAACGAGTACTCGAGCATCAGCGCCTCGACCTCGTTGTTGACCGTCGTCCACTCGACCGATTCGGCCGTCTCGACCATCTGGCGCGTCCGCGGCGGCAGGTTGCGCGGCGCCTGGAAGTAGTTCGACAGTCGCTGCCGCAGGCTCGACGCCTTCCCGACGTAGATCACGCGACCGTGGGCGTCCTTGAACTGGTACGAGCCCGGGGCATCGGGGATCGTGCCGGCGGGCGGACGCTTGACCATGTCCGCCAGGTTAAGAGGCGAAGCGGGCACCCACGTCGGCTCGTCGGCATCGAGCGGCTCGGGCCGGGTACGGTGATGGCCGATGGCCGGTCGATTCTCGTTCTCGTCCCCAGAGAGCCGCTACGGCGGCCCGCCGTGGTTCCGCGTCGGCGAGCTCGACATCACCACGACCGTGCTCGTCACCGGCGCCTGCGTCCTGTCGATGTTCGTGTGGGCGGCGAGCCCCGACGCACTCGAGCCACTCATCCTGTTCGCGGACGACGTGCGGCGCGGCCAGCTGTGGCGCCTGCTGACCTGGCCGTTCGCCAACGCCCCCGACATCTGGACGGTCATCACCATCGCGATCTTCTGGTACTTCGGGCGCGAGCTCGAGGGTCTGCTCGGCCGCAATCGGTTCGCGACGTTCCTGGTCATCCTCACCGTCGTGCCGGCGATCGTCGCCGCCATCGCCGACCTCAACGTCGCCGGCATCGAGTACCTCGAGCTCGGCGTGTTCATCGTGTTCATCGCCGAGTACCCCTTCGCCCGGTTCTTCTTCGGCATCCCGGGGTGGGTGATCGGCGCGGTCATCGTCGGGCTCCAGTTCCTGGTGCTGGTCGGCAACCGCGACGGGTCGGGCCTGATCTTCCTGATCGTGCTCCTGGCCACGGCCGGGCTCGCGGCGCGCAGCTACGGCCTCGCCTCCAACCTGCCGTGGATCCCCAAGCTGCCCCTGCCGGGCGCGGCGCCGTCCTCCAAGCCGGCGCGCTCGTCCACCCCGAAGCGGTCACGCGGTGGCCGTGGCTCGGGGAGTGGGCGCACCGTCGTCGACGGGCCGTGGGCGGCTCCCCCGCCGCCCACCGGGGCGCGCACCAACGACGTCGCCGCCCAGGCCGAGCTCGACGCGCTCCTCGACAAGATCTCGGCCTCCGGTCTCGAATCCTTGACCAACGACGAGAAGCGACGCCTCAACGAGCTCTCCAAGCGGCTCCGCTGACCACACCGGCGACCAAGATCGCCACGGCGACGTCAGGTTTCCGTCAAGGCGTCACAGTTGTGTCAAGTGTGTCAACCGCTTCTTGAGCGGGGCGCCAAGGTGCCGATGAACAGGCATGACCACTGTTTCAGCGCCCATGTCGTCGTTCGACGCACTCGACGACCAGAGCGAGAGCGTCTTGCTCGCCGCTGCTGCCGCCGCCACCACACACGCAGTTGACGACCGCACGGTCGGGCCGCTGGTCATCGTCGTCCACCCCACCACCGACGACCGCCAGGTCCTGGCCGGGGGCGGCAACAGCGTGCTGCGCGCCTCCGTCTCCGTCGTCGCCGGTTCGGAGAATCCTCGCCTGTGGGCCGACGCCCCGACGGGCAGCACCACCACGGTCGCCCTGCGCGACCTGCCCGAGGTGCTCCGCACCGCCGCCGACGCGACCGGCACCAACGTCCTCCACGTCGGCCGCGTCGAGGCGGCGGGCGAGCTCGCCGCCGTCGCCGTGTGGTTCGAGACAGCCGACGGCGTCGCCGACGCCGAGGCGCGGCACGCGACGCTCGAGATGCTCGGCGTGGCAGCCCGCCGCGACCGGGAGCGTCGCGCCGCCGAACCCGTCGCGATCAAGGTGGTCGAGCAGCCGCAACGGCGCTACGCCGAGAACGATCCGACCGTCGATCCGGCCACGGGCGTGCTCAACCGTGGCGGCTTCGAGGAGGCCGTCGACGCTCACGACACCGAGGAGGCGACCCTCCTCCTCATCGACCTCGACGACTTCGACGCCGTCGAGGGCCAGATGGGTGCCGACATCGCCGCCGGCGTCTGCCGCACGATCGCCGATCGGCTCTGCGACAGCACCCGCCGCAACGACGCCATCGCCCATCTCGGCGACGCCCAGTTCGCCGTGTTGTTCGGCGACATCCAGCGCAACGACGCCATGCACGTCGCCAAGCGGCTCCTCAACCTGATCGCCGAGCCGATGACGGTCGACGGGATCGACGTCGCCGTCACCGCCACCGTCGCCTTCGCCCACCAGATCGGCCTCGTCGACATCGAGGAGATGATGGAGTCGGCCGAGCACGCGGTGGCGAGCGGCAAGCGCTCGGGTCCCGGCCGCCTCATCCTCGCCGTCTGAGTCACGCCGCGGCGACGATGCCGGCGCGAGCCAGGCGCTGACGGACCCACCACGCATACGCCAGCATGGCGCCGGCCAGCACGGTCGCCGCGTCCGCGAGCACGTGGAAACCAGCCCCTTCCTTGACGAACCCCGACCCGAACGCCGCCAACGCGCCACACAGGCTGAGGGTGAGGTCGCCGGTGCCCTGCGCCTCGACGCGAGCGACCGCGGGCACACTGGCCGTCAGCAGCGTCGTACCGCCGATGAGCCCGATGTTCCAGCCCAACCCGAGCAGGAACAGACCGACGAAGATCAGGACCGGCACGTAGCCCGCGACCACCGCGGCGACCGTCCCGACGCCGAGCACGGCGGCGCCGTACTGGATCGCGGTGATCGCGCCGACCCGGTCGACGAAGCGTCCGACGAGCGGCGCGAGGCCGAACATTCCCAGGATGTGCACGGCGATCACGAGCGCCGAGAGGTCGGCATGGCCGTGGTCGTCCATGTGCGGCGGCGTCATCGTCATCACGCCGACCATCGCCGCCTGCGACCCGGCCATCGCCACGATGCCCAGCATCGCCCCGGGGGACGCGGCGATCACCGCGTACGAGCGACGCACCTGCCGAGTCGGCCGCACCCGCTCGGCGTCGGGGTCGATGCCGTCGATCAGCGCGAGCGGGTCGGGGCGCAACAGCGCCGCGTACACCCCGGCGCCGACGAGGAA
>JBFHJC010000221.1:0-4072 GCA_041596155.1 Ilumatobacter sp.
CCCTCGGCGGGTTCGTGCCCGACGGCACCGAGGTCGTGATCGCGAGCGGCGGCGTCGACGTCGCCGCCGGCGTCGTTCGCGACGGCGCGGCCGAGCTGACCCTGTCGGCGTCGTCAGGCGACCGGGTCGTCGTCGACGTGCTCGACGCGACCGCGGGGGTCACGCTGCCGTGATCGAGCTCGTTCGCCTCAAGCGGGCCCTCGCCGCACTGTTGGTCGTCGTCTCCGCCGTCGGCGGCCTCGCCGTCGTGCGCCAGCTCGGAGACGCCGTGCTCCGGTCGGCCAGCGGCGCCGATCCGACGTCGGCGTTCAACGCGATCCCGCCGGCGCCGGCCGAGCTCCGGGGGGCGATTCGCTGGCTGCCCGACGCCCACGACGGGGGCCGGGCGATGGAGCCGCTGACGCGGACCGGCATCACCGACGCCTACGCCCGTGCCCTGGCGGCGCTCGATCGAGCGGGTCGCGGGGACGCGACGGCGCCGCTCGACGACTACTTCAGCGGCCCGGCCCTCGCCGCCGCCCGCGACGCGGCGGCGGCGACCGACCGCGCGCCCACCGAGACGATCCACCTCCGGCACGATCTGCGGCTCGACTTCTACAGCGACGACGGCTCGATCGTCGCGGCCGCCGTCCCCCGTGCCGACATCGAGCGCACGGTCGGCGGCGAGCTGGCGACGACGACCTTCGTGTCGCAGGAGGAGTGGCGACTCGTCATGCTGCTCGAGGACGGCAACTGGCGGGTCCTCCAGCTCGAGACGGTGCGGTCCGAGCCGGTGCGAGTCGTCACCGTCGCGCGCTGACCGCGAATCACCCGGCTGCGTCGGGCGAGCGGTGGCCGCGACCCGCGGCGTTGATCCAATCCTGATGTCGGCTTCTCCGAGCGTTGAGGCTGGCTCCGTACCGTGCCACCCATGACCACGACCTACGACGCCTACGCCCGGTGGAGCCGCGAGCCCGTCGGCCCCCAGCCCGACCTCTCGATCGTGATCCCGGCCTTCAACGAACGCCGGCGGATCCTCCCGACGATCGCCTCGATCGCCGCCCATCTGGCGGCCCGCGACCTCACCTGGGAGCTGATCGTCGCCGACGACGGCTCGAGCGACGGCATGGGGCACGTGCTCGAGCGGCTCGACCTCGTCAATCTGCGGATCGTCGGCAGCGGCCGCAACGAGGGCAAGGGTGCCGCCGTCCGACACGGGCTGCGCGCCGCCAACGGCCGTTCCGTGCTGTTCACCGACGCCGACATGTCGACGCCGATCCACGAGCTCGACGGCATGCTGGCGCGACTCGCCGACGGCGCCGACGTCGTCATCGGCTCTCGGGCTGCGGCGGGGGCGACCGCCGCCGAGAAGTCCGCGATGCGCCGGTTCCTGTCGTTCGCGCTGCGGCTGCTGGTGTCGGTGCTCCTCCCGACCGGTGTGCGCGACACCCAGTGCGGGTTCAAGCTGTTCAGACGGTCCGTCGCCCATCGCCTCGCCACCGCCCAGACGATCGTCGGGTTCTCGTTCGACCTCGAGATGCTGTTCGTGGCGCGCCGGTGGGGCCTTCGCATCGACGAGGTGCCGGTCGACTGGGTGGACGCGCCCGGTTCGACCGTGGACCCGGCGCGCGAGGCGCTCCGGTTTCTGCGCGACATCGCGACGATCCGGACACGGGCACTGCGCGGTCGTTACCGCCCGATTGTCGCGGCGGTCCATGACTGCCGGGCCGCCCCGTCCACCTCGCCCTACGGCATGCACGTCGCGGTCGTGACGACGTACCCGCCCTCCGACAAGACGCTCAACGAGTACGGCGCGCATCTCGTCGGCGCCCTGGCGACGAAGCCCGAGATCGCCCGGCTGACCGTGCTCCACGACGAGACCGACGCCGACGCGGCGACCGTCCCCGACGGTGTCGCCGCCGTTCCGGCCTGGTCGTTCGGCTCGTGGTGGAGCACGTGGCGGATCATCCGCGCCGTGCGGCGGGAGCGGCCCGACGTCGTGTTCTTCAATCTCCAGTTCGCCACCTTCGGGGACGGTCGCGTCTCGGCCGCGCTGGGGCTGTTCGCACCGCTCGCCGTGCGGCTTGCCGGCGTGCCCACCGTCGTCCTGCTCCACAACCTCGTTGACACCGTCGATCTCGAGCAGGCCGGGTTCACCAGCAATCGCGCATTGGCTGCCGTCTACCGCCGGATCGGGCGGGCGATGACCAGGATCGTGCTCGGCGCCAACCAGGTGGCGGTGACGATCCCGGCGTACGCCGACATTCTCAGCGAGCGCTACGGCGCCGACAACGTCTACCTCGCCCCGCACGGCACCTTCGACGAACCGACCGACGACTTCGCGCTCGAGCCCGGGCCGCGCCGCATCCTGGCGTTCGGCAAGTTCGGCACCTACAAGCGGGTCGACGACCTGATCGCCGCCTACCGACTCCTGCTCGAGGCCGGATTCGTCGACCTGGAACTCGTGATCGCCGGCACCGACGCCGCCAACACACCCGGCTACCTCGACGGCGTCCGTGAGCAGCATCGCGATCTCGACGGTCTCGTGTTCACCGGCTACGTGCCCGAGGACGACGTCGAGCGCATCTTCCGCTGCTCGACGGTGGTCGCCTTCCCCTATACGGCCACCACCGGCAGCTCCGGACCGCTCCACCAGGCCGGATCGTTCGGCCGGGCGGCGGTGCTGCCGGCGATCGGCGACTTCATCGAGGTGATCGACGAAGAGGGATTCACCGGCGAGACGTTCGAGCCCGGCGACGAGATGAGCCTCGCCGGGGCGATCGCCCGACTGCTCGAGGACGACGTCCGCCGGGAGGCGATCGCGCGCCAGAACGCCAGCGCCGCGGCGGCGCTCCCGCTCGTCGACGTCGCCGACTGGCACGTCCTGCACCTGGAGTCGCTCGCCGTCTGATCCCGCCACCGGCGCTCGGCCGCCTCCGGCATCCCCGCACCCCCGGCGCCCGCCAGGCCCGGGGGTGCGGCGCGTCCACCGCGGTGGGCGCCCGACCGGGTTTGTTGACCCAAGGTTGATCTGGGCGGGGCCATCCCTTGAGATCTGGTTGTCACCATGAGCATCAGCGCGACCACCTGGCGTGCACGAAACGCTCGACCACAGGAGACGACCATGACCACCACCCTCACGACCGGTCCGGCCGGTCCAGCCGGCCCGACCGGCCCGAACCCGCAGCCCGACGACCTCGGAGCGGTCCGGCTCACCGCCGTCTTCCCGGCACCCGCCCGCTTCGACGTCCACACCGTCGAGACCCTCGAGGCCTGGATCGCGGACCAGCGCGCCGCCGGCGCCCGCCGACTGCTCGTCGACTGCGGCGACGTCCGGTTCCTCGATGTGGCCGTCGCCGAGGCGATCGACACCGCCTGTGCGGCGGCCGCCCGCGCCGACGAGCTGGAGGTGATCAACCTCTCGGTGGCCGCGGCCATCACCTTCGAATTGCTGGCCGCTGCTTCCCTGCGGTCGACGAAGGTGGCGGCGTGAGCGATCTGCGTACTCATCCCGATCTCCGCGTCGCCGTCGTCGACGACGGAGCGCACGGTCTCCGGATCCGGTTCGGCGGTCGGCTGACCGTTCACACCGCCGCGACCGCCCGAGGCGCGGTGGCGCTGCTGACGGACGCCGAAGCGACCGACATCCTCGTCGATCTCGATGCCGTCACCGATCTCGATGCCGCCGGCGTGATCGCCGTGACGGCCCCGTCGATGGCTTGCCGGCGGGCCGGCAAGCGCGTCAGCGTGCTCGGTCCGAGTTCCCCGGCTGCCCGTGCCGCCGCCGATCGGATCGGCGTGCTGCCCCTGTTGGGTGGCGGCGGGTGAACGGCGGCGATGACGCCCGGTCCGGACGGCGCCTGCTTCGCAGCGGCCTCGGCGTCGGCGTCGCCGCCACCCTGGCGAGCGGGGCGAACTACCTGAGCAACGTCGCGCTCGGCCGCGCGCTGGACCCGGGCGAGTTCGCTGACGCTGCGCTGGTGGTCAGCGGCCTGCTGCTGCTGAGCGCGCTCGCGCTCGGCTTCCAGCTCACCGTCGCCCGCGCCGTCGCCGCCGGCGACCACCCGTTCGTGGGCCGGGCGCAGCGCGCGGC
>JBFHJC010000222.1:0-4042 GCA_041596155.1 Ilumatobacter sp.
GGAGTGTCGCATCGTCGTGCCCGGCGAGCCCGTCGAGCCAGCGCTGCCACGCCACCCCGTCGACGATCCGGTACGTGTGCCCCAGTTGGTCGGGGGCCCGGCGCTGCCCGTCGGCGACAGGGGTCCAGCGCAGGAGCGCCATCGCGACCTGGGAGCCGAACCCGGCCGCCAACCGCAGCGCGTAGCGCACATCGTGCGCACCACCGCGCGAGAGGTTGAGGTCACCCAGCTCCGGATCCGGCTCGCGGTAGTTCGGCACCGGGGGAACGATGCCCGTCTCGAGCGCCTTCACGGCGACGACGTCTTCGATGCCCGCTCCCATGGCGTGGCCGGTGAAGCCTTTGGTGTTGGTGATGACGATCCGACCGGCGGCGTCGCCGAACACCCGGCGGAGTGCATTGATCTCGGCCGATGCCGATCCGCCGCGGGCCGGCGTGTACGTCTCGTGGGAGACGAACATCGCCTCGTCGGCGATCTGCGCTCGGCTCACACCGCGGGACTCCGCCTGCTGGACGACGGCCTCCATCACCGCGCCGATGTGCTCGACGTCGAGCCGGGTGCCGTGGAACGCCGAGTTGGCGGTGATCGCACCGAGCACCTCGCAGATCGGCTGCAGTCCGCGCTCGCGCGCAGCTTCGGAGGATTCGACGACGAACGCCGCCGCACCCATACCGACGATCATTCCGTGACGCCGCCGATCGAACGGGGTCGCGGCCTCCTCGACGTGCTCGTCGGTCGCTGCGGCGCCGCTCGCCAGGAACCCACTCGTGATCCACGGCATCAACGCATCACCGGTGGCGTCGTCGGCCGACACGACGATCACCCGACGACAACGACCGGCGCGGATCCAGTCCTCGGCGAGCGAGATCGCCTGCGTGGTGGACGCACAGGCGGCGTTGACCTGGGTGTTCGGGCCACGAGCGCCGATGATCTCGGCGAACTGCGAGTGCCCCATCGACAGCACGCGGAACAGGAACCGGCGGTCGAAGTGGTAGGGCTTGGCGACGAGGTCGCTGCGGATCTCGGCGATCAGGCGGTCGACCTCGGCGACCGATGCGGCGTCGCCGTCCATGCGGCTCCGCAAACCCTCCAGGGCGAGCAGGTGCTCGCGACGGGCGCGGTCGGCCGTGTACGCCTCGATGTCCTCGGCGAATCGGTTGTAGCCGGGAAACGCGCTGGCGAAGATCACGCCGGTGTCGTCGCGCAATGAATCGGGCAGACCCCATCGATCCGGCAGCTGCGTCCCGAGCGTGGTCGTCTTGTACCGCATCACGAGCGGGATGCCGGCATCGCGCAGTGCGTCGAACCCGGCGCCGATCGCCAAACGGGTCGTCGAGTCGAGCGCTTCGTCGCGAGCGGTCTCGACGGCGAACTCCTCGACGACGTCGAGTGGAGCGTGACGACCGGCGAGCTTGATGACCTCGGCGGGGTCGTCGATGGTCTCGAAGCTCGCGCCGCCGGACTCGCTCTTCACGAGCCTCGTGATGTGCATGTCGGCCATGCGTCGGCGGTCGGCGTCGGAGAGCGTTCCGATGAACTGCTGTCCCTCGAGGATGCGAGCGATGTTGGCATCGTCGAACACGCGGTCGACGCCCGGCAGTCCGAGGGCGGCGCCGGTGACGACCACCGGTTCGCCGTCGATCTGACGGCGCTCGGCAGCCGCGGGTGCGGCGGCGGGCGACTCGGCCGGTGCCACGGGCTCGGTCCCGTAGATGCGGAGCCCTTCTTCGATCACCCCGGCGAACAGCTGACCCAACTGCATGATGCGATCGTCGGGAGCCGCGGCGGCCGCAGCGGGAACGACAGGGACGACCGGAGCGACCGCGGCCGGCTGCGGCGCCGGCACGACCGGAGCCGGCTCGTCGAAACCGAGACCGGCCGCCCACAGGCCGCAGAGCGCCTGGTTGATCGACACACCGTCGCCGAACTTGGGATGGTTGGTGAACAACGCCACGACGTCGTCGTGGCCACCGAGGACGTCGTCGACGAAGCCGTGCAACGCCCGCTTCGGACCGACCTCGACGAACACCCGGGCGCCCGCGTCGTACAGGGTGTGCAATCCCTTGACGAACTGGACCGGCGACGCCACCTGCTTGCCGAGGACGTCGAGCATCGTGTCGGTCGTCGCGTCCGAGGGGTAGAAGTCGCCCGTCACGTTCGCGACCAGGGGGATCCGCGGCGGCCGCACGTCGAGGCGCCGCAGGGTGTCGACCAGCGGCACCGAGGCCGGAGCGACGATCGAGGTGTGGAAGGCATGGCTGACCGGGATCCGCACGGCCTGCATCCCGGCGGCGTTGAACGCCTCGATCGCCGAGAGCACGGCGTCGGTGGCCCCACCGACGACGGCCTGGTTGTTCGAGTTGATGTTCGCGACGACTGCGTACCCGGGCGTCGCATCGACGATCCGCTCGATCTCGGTGAGCGGACCGAAGACCGCCGCCATGGCGCCGTTGTCCTCGACCGACAGCTGAGCCATCTCACGTCCACGGGCGCTGACCGCCTCGAGCGCAGCGGAGAAGGTCAGCGAACCGGCGGCGATGAGCGCGCCGTACTCCCCCAGGCTGTGACCCATCACCATGTCGGGCCGGATGCCGTAGGCGCCGAGCAGGCGGCTGATGCCGGAGTCGGTCGCGAGCACGGCGGGTTGGGTGATCTCGGTCTGCAGCAGCTGTTGCTCGAGCTGGCTGACGGCGGCGGGATCGTCGCCGTCGACGAAGATGTACGACGTGAGCGGCCGGCCGAGCAGCGGCGTCATCACCTCATCGGCTTCGCGGAAGGTCTCGGCCACGATCGGCTCGGTCGCCCGGAGCTCGGCGAGCATGTTGACGTACTGCGAACCCTGACCCGTGTACAGGAACGCGACCTTGGGCGCCGGGCCGCGGCCGAAGAAGACGCCCTGCTGGCGCAGCATGCGGTAGACCGCCGGGTTGTCACCGGTGACCGCTTTGACCGCCTTGTCGAGCTTGGCAGCGAGATCGGCGGCATCGGCGAAGTCGACGGCGAGACGAACCGCCTGCTTGCCCACGGCCGGGTCGGGGCGCGTGGGGACCGGGGCGCGTCCGTTACGGGCATCCGCCAGCGCTTCGTTCATCTGTGCCAGCAGATCGGCGTCGTCCCGACCTCCGAGGACGAGCGCGCCCCGCGGCGGCGGCTTGCTCGGATCGGCCTGCACGTCGGGACCGGCCGTGACGGAGGCGGCGGCGACCGGCACGTCGGCACCGGCGAACACCCGCGCCGGCGGCTTGTGCCGGCCCGGGATGTGCTCCTCGAGTACGACGTGGAAGTTGGTGCCGCCGAAGCCGAACGCGCTGACGCCACCGCGCCGGACGCCACCGGCCGGGGCCGGCCACTCGCGCAGCTCGGTGTTCACGGCGAACGGCGAGCGATCCCAGTCGACGTTCGGGTTCGGGTCGTTGAAGTTCAGACTGGGCGTCAGCACCTTCTCGTCGAGACTGCGCACCATCTTGAAGATGCCGGCCGCACCGGCGGCGGCCTTCAGGTGCCCGATGTTCGACTTGACCGAGCCGAGCGCCACCCCGCGGGTCGGCACGCCCGCGGCGCCGAACACCTCGGTGAGGCTCTGGAGCTCGGTCGCATCTCCGACGCGCGTCGACGTGCCGTGCGCCTCGACGGCCGTGACGGTGCCGGGGTCGGCACCCGCCACGTCCCACGCCCGTTCGACCGCCAGCCGTTGGCCGATCGGATTCGGGGCGGTGATGCCCTTGCCCTTGCCGTCGCTCGATCCGGCGATGCCGAGGATGACGGCGTAGACCTTGTCGCCGTCGCGCTCGGCGTCTTCGAGCCGCTTGAGCACGAACAGCGCAGCGCCCTCGCCCATCACGAACCCGTCGGCGCCGGCGTCGAACGGCCTGGTGCCCGTGGCGGACAGCGCGCCGATCTTGCAGAACTTCACGAACGCCGCGACGCCCATGTTGTGATCGATGCCGCCGGTGATCGCGGCGTCGAACCGGTGATCGACCAGCCCCTCGACCGCCACGCTCATCGCAGCCAGCCCGGACGCACACGCGGCATCGGTCGTGAA
>JBFHJC010000223.1:0-3872 GCA_041596155.1 Ilumatobacter sp.
CTACGCGCCGTATCGTCGGGCCGCATGACGGGCCGCCCCGCCGACTCGATCGGCGCCGCCAACGCGACCGCGTGCGCCACGCTCGTGGACGAGTGGGTCCGGTGCGGCCTGCGCCACGCGGTGGTCGCGCCGGGATCGCGCAGCACGCCGCTGGCGCTGGCGATCACGGCCCGGTCCGAGGTCGCCGTCCACGTCGTCCACGACGAGCGGGCGGCTGCGTTCGTCGCACTCGGGCTCGGCCTCGACGGCACGCCAGCGGTGCTGGTGTGCACCAGCGGCACCGCCGCCGCCAACTTCCATCCTGCGGTCGTCGAGGCCGGATTGTCCGACGTGCCGATGATCGTCGCCACGGCGGATCGGCCACCCGAGCTCCGCGGTGTCGGGGCACCGCAGACGATCGATCAGCTCGAGCTGTACGGCCGATCGGTTCGTTGGTTCCACGACGCGCTTCCCCCCGACGAGGCCGACTCGTCCGTCTGGCGACCGCTCGCCCAGCGCGTGTTCTCCACCGCCGAGACGGGTCCGGTGCACCTCAACCTGCCGTTCCGCGAACCGCTCGTCGGGGAGTCCACCGAGCTCCCCGAGCCGATCGGGCCACCGCTGCCGGTACCTCGCGGCATCGCCACGAGCGGGCCGATCGGTGCCGAGCTCGACCGCCAGCGTGGCGTGATCGTCGCCGGCGGACGATCCGGGGTGCCGCCGACCGACGTCGTCGCGCTCGCTGCTCGGCTGGGTTGGCCGATCCTCGCCGACCCCCTGTCCGGTCTGCGCGGCGGGGATGCCGCAGTCACGGCGTTCGACTCGATGCTGCGCCACGGCGCCTTCGCCCGCGACCACGCCCCCGAGGTGGTCGTGCGCGTCGGCCGGCCGCCGTCGTCGAAGGTGCTGTCGCAGTGGATCGTCGCGTCGGGCGCGCCGGTGCTCCAGGTCGGCGGGCCGGGCGTCATCGACCCCGATCACAACGTCGCCGCCTGTTGCACGCTCGCCGACCTGGCAGGCCTCTCCGGTGCGGTCGACACGCCGTGGGCGGCCCGCTGGCGCCGGGCAAACGAGCGCGCCGAAGCGGCCCTCGACGCCGCCATCGGGCGCGCCGGCCTGACGGAGCCGGCGGTGGCGCGGACGGTGGCTGCTCACCTCACCGACGGCGCCGAGCTGGTCGTGGCGTCGTCGATGCCGGTCCGCGACCTCGAGTGGTTCGGCGGTCCGCGCGCCCGCGCCCACGCCAACCGTGGCGCCAACGGGATCGACGGCACCCTGTCGACCGCGCTCGGGCGCGCTCTCGCCGGCCGTCCCACCGTCGTGCTCGCGGGCGACATCGCCTTCGTGCACGACGCCAACGCCCTGGTGGCGCTCGCCGGTCGTGGCGTCGACCTGCGCATCGTCGTCGTCGACAACGACGGCGGCGGGATCTTCTCGTTCCTCCCGCAGGCGACGACGCTCGCCCCCGAGCGGTTCGAGCAGCTGTTCGGCACGCCGCACGGCACCGACATCGAGACGCTCGCCGCCGTTCACTCGATCCCCGCCGTCACCGTCGAGTCCGTCGACGCGCTCGCCGAGCGTGTCGCCGTGCCGGGACCGCACGTCACCCGCGTCGTCACCGATCGCGCCGAGAACGTTCGCGTCCACGGCGCCCTCAACGCCGCGGTGGCGGCCGCGCTGTGACCCCCGACTCGCTCGGCTGGCTGACCGATCGCCAGCGCGACGGCGGCGTCGACGAGATCCCGCTTCCCGCAGGCGGTCGCGGTCGCGGAGCCGGGCGTGCGGGCGCCGGACCGGAGGTCGGGGCCCAGCTCGACGTCGTGCACGCGCTCGCCGCCGACGTTCGGCTGGCATGATCGAGCGATGGCCGACCCGATCACCGACCATCCCGCGGTGACCCCCGACGACATCGAGCGAGCGGCGGCGCGCATCGTCGACCGGGTGCGCCGCACTCCACTCCTCGAGCACGGGCCGCTCAGCCTCAAGCTCGAACTGCTGCAGCACGCCGGATCGTTCAAGACGCGCGGCGCGTTCAACCGGGTCCTGTCCGAGCCGACGCTGTCCGAGGCCGGCGTGATCACCGCCAGCGGGGGCAACCACGGTGCAGCCCTGTCGTACGTCGGTGGCGCGCTCGGCATCGCCACCGAGGTGTTCATGCCGTCGACGTCGCCCGACATCAAGCGGCACAACATCGAGCGGTTCGGCGCCACGGTGCACGTGATCGACGGCTACTACGACGATGCTCAGGCCGCTGCCGATGCCCGCCAGGCCGAGACCGGTGCGACGATGATCCACCCGTACGACCATCCCGCCACGGTCGCCGGGCAGGGCACGATGGGGCGTGAGCTCGAACGCCAGATCGGTCCGTTCGACACTCTCATCGTCGCTGTGGGCGGCGGAGGCTTCATCGCCGGACAGGCGGCGTGGTTCCGCGACCGCGTCCGGATCGTCAGCGTCGAACCCGAGACGTCCCAGTGCCTCCGGGCGGCCCGGCAGGCGGGGAAGCCGGTCGACGTCCCCGTGAGCGGCGTCGCCGCCGACTCCCTCGGTGCGCGCCGCATCGGCTCGGTGCCCTGGTCGATCGCGCGGCACTTCGTCGACGAGTCGGTGGTGGTCGACGACGACGCGATCCGGGCCGCCCAACGCGAGATCTGGGACGGGTTCCGCCTGATCGCCGAACCCGGCGGCGCGGCCGCGCTGGCCGCGATCCGCACCGGTGCCTACCGCCCCTCGTCGGGGGAGCGGGTTGTCGTGGCCGTGTGCGGCAGCAACTGCGACCCGGCCACCGTCACCGGCTGACCGGGCGAGTCAGGGGCGCACGAGAGCGCCGAGCATCGCCTGGAACTTGGCCTGCGTCTCGGCCAGCTCGCTGAGGGGGTCGCTGTCGGCGACGATGCCGCCGCCGGCGACCAGTCGGGCACACCGGCGGTCGGCGGACAGCTCGGCGCAGCGGAGCGACACCGCCCACGCTCCGTCGCCCTGCGCGTCGCACCAACCGACCGCGCCGCCGTAGACGCCGCGCTCGAACCCCTCGACCGACGTGATCAGCTCGATCGCGGCGTCGCGCGGATAGCCGCCGACGGCGGGTGTCGGCTGCAGCGCCCGCACCAGCTCGGTCACGTGGGCCGGCGGCTGCGACAGCCGCCCCTCGGCCTGCGACCCGAGGTGTTGCACGTTGGCGACCTTCACGATCGACGGTTCGGGCGCCCAGTCGAGGTAGCTGCAGTAGGGGAGCAGGGTGTCGCGCACCATCTCGATCGCGGCGCGGTGCTCGATCTGGTTCTTCTCGCTGGCCTGCAGCTCGGCGGCGAGGTGCGCATCGAGATCGGGGTCGCCGGTCGTGTGCGTCGTGCCGGCGAGCGGGTGGGCGCGGACCACATCGCCGTCGACGGCGACCAGCAGCTCCGGTGAGGCGCCGACGAACCCGTCGATCGAGAACCGGTAGCTGGTCGCGAACGTCGCCTTCAGGCGGCGGAGCACGGCGTGCACGTCGATCGGCTGATCGCACTCGAGCTCGATCGGGCGGGCGATGACCGCCTTGCGCATCCGGTCCGCCCGCACCGCGTCGCGGGCCGCGGCCACCGCGGCGAGGTAGCGGTCGACGTCGACGCCCGGCCGGATCGTCCACGAACCGGCGACCGGCACCGGCTCGACCGGCGGCTCGAGCGCGCCTTCGGCGTCGGCACCGTCGATCGTCGTCACCCACCCGAGACCCCGCCCGTCCTTGCCCACCACGACCGCCGGGACGGTCAGCTCGGCCGGTGCGTCCGGCAGGAACGGCAGGGCGCCGATGGCGATCGGGCCACGGCCGTCGCCGGCGCGGTCGTCGTGCTCGATCGCGGCGAGGAACTCGACCGCGTCGTCGAACGGCACCCGGGCGGCCACGCCGCGGC
>JBFHJC010000224.1:0-3871 GCA_041596155.1 Ilumatobacter sp.
GAGCACGCGAGGATCGCGGCCTCGGGCGCATGGTGGTCGGGCGACGGCCGGGGGGCGGTGGCGGCCCGACGGCGATGGCGCTCGCGCAAGCGCTCCCACACCGCATCGGGTGCAGCGGCGTCAGGCATGTGCGGGCTCCTCCCGGGTGGCGGCTTCGCGCTCGTCGATGCCCGCGTCACGCAGCGAGGCCGGCTCGTCGGCGCGGCCCTCGATCACGCCGACCGCATCGTGCGGGGTCGCGTGGATCCGCCCGGCGAGGCGATCCCACAGGCCGGAGCGGCGGAGCACGTCGCGCACCGGGCCCTTGACGTCGGCGAGGTGCAGGTCGACCGGGCTCTCGTCGAGCTCGGTGATGATCTCGCCCAGCGTCTCGGCGCCGGTGGCGTCGCTGTCGTTGATGCCCGAGCAGTCGACGACGAGGGCGCGGGGTGCCGACGTCACCTCGGCGGCTTGATCGAGGCAGAGGCGCTTGACGTACTGGGCATTGACGAACGAGAGCGCGGCGTCGATCCGCACGACCCGGATGCCCGGGTTCACGTGGGCCTCGGGGAAGCGGTCGACGTTGCGATAGCTCGTGCTGTCGGGGATCCGACCCAGCACCGCGGCGTGCGGCTTCGACATGCGGGCGAACACGACGAGCATCGACGCCACGACGGCGACGAGGATGCCGAGCTCGATCCCGAGCGCCAGCGTCGCGACGAACGCGGTCGCCAGGCCGATCAGGTCGCTGCGCTTGACGCGGGCGATGTGACGCATCTCGCGCACGTCGACGAGGTTGACGACGGCGACGATGATGATCGCGCCGAGGGCGGCCTGGGGCAGCGACGTGAAGAGCGGGGTCAGGAACACGACGGTCAAGAGGACGAGCACGGCGGTGACGATCGACGCGAGTGGCGTTCTCGCACCAGCCGAGTCGTTCACGGCCGTGCGGGAGAACCCGCCGGTGACCGGGTACCCGCCGAAGAGCCCAGCGGCGACGTTGGCCGCACCGAGCCCGACGAGCTCCTGGTTGGCGTCGACGTCGTAGCGGTGCCGGCGGGCGTACACCTTGGCGACGGCGATCGACTCCATGAAGCCGACGAGCGTGATGACGAGCGCGGTGGTGGCGAGCGACCCGACCGTGCCGCCGTCGAGATCGGGCAGGCCGAACGCCGGGAGCGAGCTGGGGATCGCGCCGACCGTCTTGACGCCGCGACCGTCGAGGTCGAAGGCCTGGACGAGCGCGATCGACGCGGCGACGAGCACCAGCGCGCTCGGCACGCGCCGGGCCCACCGCCTGAGGGCGAGGAGCAGGACGATGCTGCCCCCGCCGAGCGCGAGCGTGAGGCCGTGCGTCTCCCCGGCCGCCTTGACCACATCGATGACGGTCGTGTGGAACTGCTCCGAGCGCGGGATCGAGATGCCGAGCACGTGCTTCACCTGCGAGAAGCCGATGATGATTGCCGCCGCCGCCGTGAACCCGACCAGGACCGAGTGCGACAGGAAGTTCACGACGAACCCGAGACGACCGAATCCGAGGGCCAGGTGGACGACGCCGACCATCAGCGCGAGGAGCGCCGCGGCGCTCACGTAGCCGGCGCTGCCCTGCTCGAACAGCGGCGCCAGCGCCGACGCCGTGAGCAGCGAGACGATCGCCACCGGCCCGACGGCCAGTTGCCGTGACGTGCCGAACAGGGCGTACACCAGGACCGGCACGATCGAGGCGTACAGACCGACCTGCGGGGGGAGCCCGGCGAGGAGCGCGTACGCCATGCCCTGGGGCACGAGCATCGCGCCGATGGTCAACCCGGCGGCGAGGTCGCTGCGGAGATCGCGGTGGTCGTAGTGCCGCGCCCAGGCGGTCATCGGAACGAAGCGGTGGAGGGTCGACACGGGGAACTCCTGGTTCCAAAAGTACGGACATTTGAAAGAGTACGGACAAATGAAGCGAATTGCAACCGCCGAGTACCCCGTCGGGGACCGGGACACCGCAGGCGCTTCCGGAACCGGTGCCGGCGACTACCGTTGGGGGCCGTGACCAGCAGCTCCGAACTCGCCGCCCGGTACCGCCGGGTCCTGCCGTCGTTCCTCGCGCCGTACTACGCCGAGCCGATCTCGATCGACCGCGGCGACGGGTCCTACGTGTGGGACCTGGAGGGCAACCGCTATCTCGACTTCTTCGGTGGCGTGCTGACGACGATGATCGGCCACGACCATCCGGCGGTCACCGCCGCGGTCCAGGCCCAAGCGGCCAAGGTGATGCACACCTCGACGCTGTACCTGTCCGAGCCGATGATCGAGTTTGCCGAGATGGTCGCCGAGGTGTCGGGCATCCCCGATGCGCGCGTGTACTTCACCCCGTCGGGGAGCGAGGCCAACGACGCCGCGCTCCTGCTGGCGTCGAACTACCGGCGGTCGAGCCAGGTGCTCGCGGTGCGCAACAGCTACCACGGGCGGGTCTTCAGCACCCAGGCGATCACGTCGCACTCGGGCTGGCGCTCGACGGCGCTGTCGGGCCTCCAGGTGCAGTTCGTGCAGGGTGGCTACCGGCTGCGCTCCCCGTTCCGCGACCTCGACGACGAAGCGTTCGTCGACGCGTGTGTCAACGACCTCGTCCAGCTGCTCGACATGACGTCGGCCGGTGAGGTCGCCTGCATGATCGCCGAGCCGATCCAAGGCGTCGGCGGGTTCGCGACCCCTCCCGACGGCATGTTCGGCCGAATGGGCAAGGAGCTGTCGAACCGCGGGATCCTCTTCATCTCCGACGAGGTGCAGACCGGCTGGGGTCGCACCGGCGATCACTTCTGGGGCTACCAGGCGCACGGCATCGTGCCCGACATGCTCACGTTCGCGAAGGGCGTCGGCAACGGCATCACCCTGGCCGGCGTCGTCGCCCGCGCCGAGATCATGGAGTCGATCAAGGTCCTCAACTTCTCGACGTTCGGCGGCAACCCGCTGTCGGCCGCCGCCGGACTCGCGACGCTGCGCACCGTGCGCGACGAGAACCTGCAGGCGAACGCGAAGGCGATGGGCGAGCGGTTCGCTGCCGCGATGGGCTCGGTCGCTGACGCGACGCCCTGGATCGCCGAGATGCGCGGCCGAGGACTGATGTGGGCGTTCGAGTGCTGCGAGCCCGGTGGGGTCGAGCCCGACAAGGCGCGCACCGCAGAGTTCCACGAGGCCTGCAAGCGACACGGTCTGCTCGTCGGCAAGGGCGGCCTCTACGGCAACGTGATCCGCCTCTCCCCGATGCTCAACGTCACCGCCGACGAGCTCGACGAGGGAATCGCCGCCCTCCGGTCGGCCATCGCCGACGTCGGCTGAGGGTCGGCTGACCGACGGCAGATGTCGAGGCGCGTCAGAGGTCGTCGCGCTGCCAGTCGTCCTGGTTGACGAGCGCGAACAGCCACAGCATCGCCGGCACCGCGGTGATCGCCGCCAGGCCGAACACGATCACCAGGCCGATCAGCGTCGAGCGGGCACCCGCCGCCTCGTCGATCGTCAGCTCGTCGACGAGGAGGTCGGGGTACTGCGCGACGCCCCAGCCGACGACGATCGCCGCGACGGCGGCCACCGCGGTGTAGCGGGCGGCGGCCCATCGTCGCCGGCGGAGCAGGACCAGCGAGGCGAGGCCGGCGACCATCGAGGCGGCGACCAGCGCGAGTCCGCGAGTGTGCAGGCCGTCGGCGAGGGTCTCGGCATCGAGCTCGATGGCCACCGCGGCCGCCAGCGCCGCGCCGCCGGTGACGATGCCGCACCACAGCGCCCGCTCGCCGAGTTGGTCGGCCAGCTCCGGTCGGCCGCCGCGCTCGGCGTCGGCGGCGAGGAAGGTCGCGGCGAGGAACGCGACCGTCAGCACTGCGAGCACACCGCCCATCCACGAGGTCGGGCC
>JBFHJC010000225.1:0-3859 GCA_041596155.1 Ilumatobacter sp.
CACCCGCACTGGGACGACCGCTCCGACGCGCCGATGGCGAGCTGGCACCGGTTCGACCTCGTCGACTCGTCGTACGCGATGGGCCTCATGGCTCACCAGACCCCGGCGTGGACCGAGCGCTACGTGGCGGTCCTCGACCAGCTCATCGAGCGCCACACCGGCTGGTGGTCGGCGTCCGACTGGCTCACCCAGTTCGGCCACGACCCCGACCGCGCGAACTACCCCGACCTCTACCGGCTGTTCATCCCGGCCGAGCTCTGGGGCGAGTACGACGTGCCCGGCTGGACCGCGAACGGCATCGAGCCCTACGGCGTGCAGATGGACCCGATCGCGGCCGACGGGATGCTCTTCTACAAAGGCTTCTTCCTCGTCCTCCTCGGCATCCGGGCGATGGTCGACAACACGCCGAACGCGCACGACAGATGGAACGCGCCGTTCGAGATGATCTGCGACGGCGAGCACACGTTCACGTGGACCCATTCCGAGATCGCCGCCCACCTCCGCCGGCAGTGGCTGGCCGCGCCGATCGGGTGCCATTGAGAGAGCACCAAGATCTGGCCGTTTTGACTGGCCGGAGCGGGCCTCGGTCTGAGGCTCCACGACCACCGGTACGGCACCGACCACCACGCCGCCGCGTTCGGCCCGTGGTGGCAGTACGCCCGACGCCACTACCTTCAACTCGACGGTGACGACCTGCCGACGGTGGCGACCTTCTACTACGACCCGATGCTCGACGTTCACCACCGGCTGCCGGTGTACGCCAACACGGTCACGTCGATGTACGCGGCGCCGCAAGAACCCGACGACGCCCGCCGTCTGTTCGACGCCGCGTGTGCCGGCCTCGGCGTCCTCGGTGACGGACCCGTCGACCCGCTGCCCGGCCCGCGCAGCGCAGCGGCGATCCTTGCGCTCGCCCGCCACTGGGCGCTCGACGATCTCGCCGACCGGATGGCGACCGGGATCGACGAGCAGCTCGAACCGACGCGGGATCGCGCTCGCGGCGAGTTCACGTGGGGGCTCGGCCTCGGCGAGGAGCATCCCCGCGGCCAGTACAACGCCTACCTCGCGGCAGCCGAGGCGATGACACCCGGCGCGTGGGATCGCCTGTCGGCGGCACGCCTGCCGGAGTGCCCGCAGGTGGTCGACGTCGACTTCCCGCGGGTCGCGATGCGCCGCGCGGCCTGGACCGACGGCGCGCTCGACCTGTCGGTCGTCGTGCTCGATCCGACGCCCGACCGCACGACGACGTTCCGGATCGTCGGCGCCGGCGGCGGGGACTGGGTCGTCACCGGGCTCGACGCCGCGACGATCGAACGCACCGGCGACGACCTCACGCTGTCGATGCCGACCGTGACGGCCGAGATCCGGATCAGCCCTCGCTGATCACCCCGCGCCGAAGCAGATGCCGAACGCTTCGCCGATCAGCGGATCGACCGTGGCGAAGAACTCCTCCGAGAGATGATCGACGCCCTTGCCGTCGCGGAGCTTCTCCGGGTGCGTCTTCTCGAGCCCGCGCGCCATCAGGGCTCTGAAGTTGATGAGCACATCGGTTCGGTACCCGGCTTCGGTGAGCCCGGCGAGGACGAACCCGACACCTTCGGGGCACAGCCCCACGATCTCGGGATCCGCGAGGATCTCCTCGAACGAGTAGAGCGCCGCACCTCGCGACGCCGACGCGTTCCCCTGCGCCGACCGCACAGCGTTGTAGCACTCGAATGCACTCGCAGGTGCTGACAGTGTGAGCGCGAGGGCGGTCGCCACACCCGCTGCGCCGACAGTGACTCGCTTTCGCATGATTCCTCCACCGGTCTCGTCGTGATGGGCACCCGCCTGTCCGCTAGTAGGCGCGCACCGACGCGAGGCGGTCAATGGCGATGACCCTTGTCACACCAGGTGCAGGCTGATCTCGTTCGCCATCAGTCGGCCGGCGCGGGTGAGCACCCACCGGTCGTCCACCCGCTCGACGAGACCCGGCAAGGCGTCGCCGTCGAGCGCGTCGGACGGGACGCCGTCGCGCATCCGCAACATCAGCTCGAGTCCCTCGAACCGGCGCGTCGCCGCGTCGAGCGTCTCGCCGGCGGACACGGTCGGTTGGCCGGCGGCGACCAGGTCGACGTACCGGTCGGGGGTGCGTACGTTCCACCACCGTCGCCCCGCCGCGTGCGAGTGGGCTGCGCAACCGAAACCCCGGTAGTCCTGCTGGCGCCAGTAGAGCAGGTTGTGCCGGCACTCGTGGCCCGGTCGCGACCAGTTCGAGATCTCGTAGTTGGCGAGCCCGGCAGCGGCGAGCCGGTCGTCGGCGATCTCGTACTTGTCGGCCTGGTCCTCGTCGTCGGGGTGCCGCGCCGTGTCGGCCGCGAGCGGCGTTCCGGGCTCGACCGTCAGGCCATAGGCGGAGACGTGGGGTGGGTCGAGCGCCAACACGGCCTCGATCGTCTCGGCCCAGTCGGCCGTCGACTCCCCCGCGGCGCCGTAGATCAGGTCGACGTTGAACGTCGGCAGGCCGACCTCGCGTACGGCGGCGACGGCCCGCTCGACGTTGGCGCGGTCGTGGCGGCGGCCGAGCGTACCGAGCACGTGCGACGCCATCGACTGGACCCCGACGCTCACCCGGTTCACGCCGGCGGCCGTGTACGACCGCAACAGCTCGACGGTCACGTCGTCGGGATTGCATTCCACGGTGATCTCGACGCCGTCGGCGACCGGGATCGCGCCGATCACCTCGCCGAGCGCGTCACCGTCGACGAGCGAAGGCGTCCCGCCTCCGACGAACACGCTCGTCGCCATGGGCATGCCGGCCTCGACGGCGCGCCCGATGTCGGTGTGCAGCGCCGCGAGGTAGGCGTCGGTCAGGTGGTGCCGGTCGGTCCACGTCGCAAACGCGCAGTAGTCGCACTTCGACGCGCAGAACGGGACGTGGACGTAGACGCCGAACGGCTCGACCGGCATGCCCGCCAGTGAACCAGCTCGGTCGCCGGTCGCGGGCGTCGGATCAGGCGCCCGGGCGGAAGACGAGGTCGAGCGCCTCGAGGCGCAGCGCGACCTGGTCGACCGGGATGTCGAGCATCGCCGCGATCGCCCGCTTGTCGTCGGCGCGGATGGTGAGCACCCGGCCGTTGAAGTCCTGGCGCTGCACCTGGATCATGCGGGCGAAGCGGGTGAGCATCTCGAACGGCGCGCCGGTGAGCTGGCTGAGCTTCAAGATGTCGATCGCCAGCTTCGGGCGGATGCCCGTCGTGTCCTCGCCGGCGCCCGGGTCGTTGGCCCGCCGCGGCAGCAGCTGGTCGACGGGCACCCGGTAGAACTGCGCCAGCCGGTCGAGGCGGGGCAGCGACAACGCCCGCTCGCCGCGCTCGTACGCACCGAGCACCGACGCTTTGAACTCCTGTTCGGATTGTGCCTCGACGTCGTGCAGCGACAGGCGCTTCTGCTTGCGGATCGCCCGCAGGCGCTCGCCCACCTGCACGCTGTAGCCGGCGTCGTCACCGTCGTCGGAAAGGTCCGTTCCGCTCACGATCGTGTGTGGCTGCGTCATGCCGATTCCCCGTCTGGTTCCCCGTCTCTCGGAACGCCCCGCTGGCGTTGGAAGCTGCCCGTGCGCCTCGTCCGGCAAGAATACCAGAGTTTGACATCGGTGCGTGACGATTTGACCACCCTACCGCAGAGTACGTCACGCTGAGTGGCTAATTAGCCGCGTGGCCGCGACGAGCGCCGCCGTCTCGACCCGCAACACGGTGGCGGCCAAGCACACGCGGTCGGCCGCCGCCGCCAACTCGTCGTCGGTCCACCCGCCCTCCGGACCGATCGCGACCACCCGATCGGTCGGCTCGATCGGCCGCCCATCGGGCTCGGCCGCGGC
>JBFHJC010000226.1:0-3804 GCA_041596155.1 Ilumatobacter sp.
CGCGGCGACCGTCGCTCCGACGGACGCCGTCACGCTCATGGACTGGTCGTGGTCGGGCACGATCGAGGGCCGGTCCGACGTGCCGAGCTTCCTCTACGCCGTTCCGGTCTCGGACGGATGGCTGGTCGAGCACACGGTGCTCGCCGCCGTCGACGCGGTCGCGCCCGATCTGTTGCGCGCGGAGCTGGCCGCGCGTCTCGGCGAGCGCGCGGTCGTGGACGCCGAGGCGGCGGGTCGTGTCGAGCGGGTGGCGATCCCGATGGGGGTGCCGGCGCGCGTCGGGAGCGGCCGCGTGGCCCACTTCGGCGCCTCCGCCGGAGCACTGCATCCGGCGACCGGCTACTCGGTCGGGGCCGCGCTGCGAGCCGCGCCGCGCGTCGCCCAGTCGATCGCGGCCGGCGCCGATGTCCACGCGGCGGTGTGGCCCCGCTCGGCGCGCCGCGCCCGCGCCCTGCACGACTTCGGCCTCGACGTGCTGCTCGGCTTCGACGGACCGACCGCAGCGGCATTCTTCGACGCCTTCTTCGACCTGCCCGATGACCGCTGGCGCGAGTACCTGCGCGTCGACACCTCACCCGGCGCGGTCGCTGCCGCGATGCGCGGCGTGTTCCTCCGGGCTCCGTGGTCGGTGCGCCGCCGGCTCGCGCACGGCGACCCCCGCCGACTCGTCGGGCTCCTTCGAGGCTGAGCGGGCGCGGGTCCGCGCCGATCTGCGGACGGCCAGGACCCAGCCGGCGGCCACAGCGACGGAGAAGATGAACCACTGGACCGCGTACGGCAGATGGCTGCCCTCGCTGAGATCGGGCTTCGCAACCGGTTCCGGGAACGGGCCGGGCTCGGCCGGATCGCTCTCGGACAGATCGACGTACATCGGTACGACCGGGCCGGGAAGCTGCGCGGCCAGCCGGTCGATGTCGAGACGCTGCACCTCGGTGAGGTCGCCCTCGGCCGGATCGGAGAGCTGCCCGAACCGTCGCTCTTGTGACGGCCGGAGCCGCCCGGTCACGTCGACCCGCTCGCCGGGCACGGGCGGGATCTCCGCGGTGAACGGGACGAACCCGCGGTTGACGAGCAGGACGCGACCGTCGCCGAGCTGCATCGGGACGACCACGTTGACGCCCGCCCGGCCGTTCTGGCTCCGGTTGACGACGAGCAGCCGTTCGTCGGGGAGGTACTCGCCCGCGGCCCGAACGGGACGCCACGCCAGCTCCTCGAGCTCCTCGGTCGTGTCGATCGTCGGGGTGAGGAGCCGGTCGAGCGGGACGGCGGGGGCGTCGTAGCGGGCCTCGACGACAGCGTTGAACTCGCGCCGCTCGTCGAGACGGCGCAACTGCCAGAAGCCGAGGTTGATCATCGCCACGATCGCCACCGCGACGAGCAGGTGGAACGCCAGCCAGCGGGGCCGCAGCAGGAACCGGTACATGCGTCGACGACGCTACCGACGACCCGGGTGGATCTCGGTTCCCCATCTGTCACGATGGGGTCATGGAGCTGCCGGACTTCCACATCCCGCACGCCGAGAAGATCGAGTGGATGATCGAGACGGACGGATGGGCGCTCGAGCCGGTGGCGCCGAACTCCGACACCGACCCACCCACGCCGGGGTACGCCTACACGATCGGGCTGCCGGAGCTGGTGGGGTTCCCGGAGGTCGCCGTGTTCGGGCTGACGCCCGTCGCCGCGAAGGGGCTGATCGGGCTGGTGGTCGATGCCTGCCGCGGCGGCACCGAGATCCCGGTCGGCGTCGAGCTGGTCGGTCTGCTCGACAACGAGCTGCGCTGTCGGTTCGCCCCGATCGACCTCGGTGTGTGGGGCGCTTTCTTCGCCACCGCCGCGTCGTGGTACCGGGGAGCGCCGTTCGGCGTGGTGCAGCTCATGTACCCCGATCGCAACGGGTTCATGCCGTACGAGGCGGGATTCGAGCAGCGGCTCCGCTACGCCCAGCCGGTGGTCGGCAGCGTGGAAGGATGAGGACGTGACGACCGCGCGGCCGCTCCTCGTGTTCGACGGTGACTGCGGCTTCTGCACGTCGTCGGCGCGCTGGTGGCAGCGTCACTGGGGCCTCGAGCACGTCGAGCCCTGGCAGTTCCTCGACCTCGAATCGCTCGGGCTGACCGCGGCCGAGTGCGAGCGCGCCGTGCAGTGGGTCGACGTCGACGGGAGCGTCGCGGCAGGGGAGCTGGCGGTGATTGCCGCGCTCCGTCACGCCGGTGGGGGGTGGGGTGTGCTCGGGCGCGCCATGGCACTGCCGGTCGTCCGCCAGCTCGCCGGTGTCGTGTACCGCCTCGTGGCGCGGTTCCGCCACCGCCTGCCGGGGGGCACCCCGGCCTGCAAGATCGGCCAGTGATCAGTCCGGCGCGTCGACGCCGTGGCAGAACGTCGCAACCTCGTCGACCCAGCGGGCCCACAGCTCGGGCGGGTAGTCGTGGCCCAGGCCCTCGATCGCGACGAAGCGGGCGCCCGGGATCAGCTCGGCCGTTCGCCGGCCGCCGCTGATGTCGATCAACGTGTCGGCCGTACCGTGCATGACCAGTGTCGGGGTCGTCACGCCGGGCAGATCACCGGCCCACGACCCCGAGGCCTGGACGGCGAGGAACTGGCGGCCGACGCCCGCCGGGTCGAAGCACCGGTCGAAGGCCCGAGCGGCGTCGTCGCGCCAACGATCCTCGTCGGCGTAGGCCGGGCTGCCCCACACGCGTTGTCCGGCGATGTGGCGCTCGATCGCCGACTCCCGATCGGTCGCCGGCGGTGCGGTGAGGAGTGCGTACGCCTCGCTCGTCGACTGCCCGTGGTCGGGCTCACCCGTCCGCGACATCACCGACGTCACCGACCGCAACCGGTCGCTGTGATGGATGGCGAGCTGTTGGACGATCATCCCTCCCATCGACAGGCCCATCACGTGGGCGCGCTCGATGCCGAGGGCGTCGAGCACCGCCACCGCGTCGGCCGCCATGTCGGCGAGCGTGTAGCCGGCCCGCCCGGGGGGTGTGTCGTGGAAGTGGGTCGACAGGCCGACGTCGCGGTTGTCGTAGCGAACGGCGTGGAATCCCGCCGCCGCGAACATCTCGCACCAGTCGTCGCGATAGTTGATGCACTGTGATCCGAGCCCGTTGATCATCAGCAGGGTGGGGTCGGCCGCCGAGCCGAACGTCTCGTAGAAGAGCTCGCAGCTGCCATTGGTCGCAATCGGCATCCGCGGCACCGTAGCGAGCCCCGGACGTCGGGCAGAATGCGGGCGTGGACTTGCTGGTGGCGGCCGACGACCGAACCGGGGCGTACGAGGTGGCGGCGGCGATGGTCGCCGCCGCGGGCCCCGTACCGGTCGGCGCGTGGCCGACCATCCCGTCGGCGCCGACCGCCGTGGTCGACCTCGCTTCCCGTCACCTCAACCCGAGCGACGCACGCGATCGAGCGGCGGCGATCCCCGACCGCGGTCGGCAGGCCCACAAGATCGACTCCACCCTGCGGGGCAACTGGGCGGACGAGCTGGTCGGCCGGGCGGCGACGGCGCCGGTGCTCCTGGTGCCTGCGCTCCCCGCCGAGGGTCGCACGTGCGTCGGGGGCGTCGTGCTCGAGCTCGGTCGACCCGTCCACGAGGGCATGGCGGGCTCCGACGTGCGGCGTCGGGTGCTGACGTCGCGGCCGGCGGACGCGCTCCGGGCGGCAGGTGCGAGCGAGGTGATCGAGTGCGCCGATGCCGGGGCGGTCGCCGGGTGGCTCGTCGATCCATCGGGGATCGCCGTCGCCGACGCCGCCGACGACGACGCCATCGGCGAGCTCGCGCGGGAGTGGTCGGACGGCCCC
>JBFHJC010000227.1:0-3593 GCA_041596155.1 Ilumatobacter sp.
GACCTCGACTGGATCGAAGACGAGCTCGACGGCCGGCCCTACGGCGTCGACCTCATCGTGCCGGCCAAGTACGCCGGCTCCGAGCAGGGCGGCCTCAGCGTCCGGGACCTGGTCGCCGCCATCCCCCAGGAGCACCGCGACTTCGTCGACGACATCCTGCGTCGCTACGACGTCCCGGAGCTCGCCGATGACGAAGGGCGCGGCGGACTGGTCGGCGGGAGCGACGCCGCCCCGTTCTCGGCGTCGCGTGCCGACCCCCAGATCGAGATCGCGCTCGCCCACCGCCCGTCGATCCTCGTGAACGCGCTCGGCCCGCCACCCCAGCACATGATCGACCGAGTGCGCGCCGAGGGACGCGCCGTCGGCGCGCTCGCCGGCGCTGCCCAGCACGCGCAGCGCCACGTGAACGCCGGCGTCGACGTGATCATCGCCCAGGGCTCCGAAGCGGGCGGCCACACCGGCGAGATCGGCACGATGGTGCTGATCCCGGAGATCGTCGATGCCGTCGGCGACACGCCCGTGCTCGGAGCCGGCGGGATCGGACGCGGCCGCCAGATGGCCGCCGCGATGGCGCTGGGCGCCCAGGGCGTGTGGTGCGGTTCGGTGTGGCTCACCACCGAGGAGGCCGAGACCCATCCGGTCGTGAAGGAGAAGTTCCTCGCCGCCTCGTCGGCCGACACCGTCCGGTCGCGGTCGCGCACCGGCAAACCGGCGCGCCAGCTCAAGTCGGCCTGGACCGCCGAGTGGGAGCGCGGCGACACGCCCGACCCGCTCGGCATGCCGCAGCAGCCGATCCTGGTCGACGAGGCGATCCGCCGCATCGATCGAGCCGCCCACCGCCCCGGCTCCGGGGCCGAACAGCTCGCGAACTACTACGTGGGCCAGATCGTCGGCACGATGAACGAGTCGAAGCCGGCCGCCCGGGTCGTCTACGAGATGATCGAGGAGTTCATCGCGGCGGTCGAACGACTCAACGAACAGATGGCGGGCTGAACTCGTCCGGCAGCTTCGGCACCTCGAAGCCGGTGCGGTGGCCGAGCAGCGAGGCGCGGGTGACGACGGTGTGGCCGAACCGCTCGCGCAGTGCATCGACGGCGGCATCGAGGCCGGAGGGGTCCTTTCGGCCGAACGGCAGCGCGAGTTGCTCGTCGGCGCGGTCGACGCTCTCGAGGTTCCCGACCGACAGACCGATCAGGGTCAGGCCGCGAGCCTCGATGGTCGGGCGAGCCGCGCGGGCGATCGCGAGCGCCGTGTCGAGGATCGGGCTGGTGGCCGCGGTGGCATGGGTGAGCGACCGGGCGCGCGTCGCCCGAGCGAAGTCGTCGAAGCGCAGCCGCACGGTGACGCTGCGACCGAGCCGCTTCGCGTTGCGCATGCGCCGCGTGACCCGGTCGACGATGCCGCTCAACAGGGCTTCGACGGTGGCCCAGTCCTTGGCGCCGCGCCCGAGCGCCTGCTGCGAACCGATCGCACCCCGGCGGCGACCCACCTCGATCGGCCGCGGGTCGCGGTTGTGGGCGAGCGCGTGGAGGTGACGCCCGGCGGCAACGCCGAGCATTGCCACGAGATGCTGCTCACCGAGCCGGGCGACCTCGCCCACCGTGGTGATGCCCCGGTCGTGCAGCTTGCGCTCCGTGACCGGTCCGACCCCCCACAAGCGTCCAACGGGCAAGGGATGCAGGAACGCGAGCTCGGCGTCGGGCTCGACCACGAGCAGACCGTCGGGCTTGGCGACGCCGCTCGCGACCTTGGCGAGGAACTTCGTGCGGGCGACCCCGACGGTGATCGGGAGCCCGACACGCACCATCACGTCGGCGCGCAGACGGGCGGCGACGACGGCGGGCGGGCCGGCGGTCCGGCGCAGGCCACCGACGTCGAGGAACGCTTCGTCGATCGACAGGCCCTCGACGAGCGGCGTCACGTCGTCGAACACGTCGAAGACGGCCCGACTGGCCTCGACATAGGCATCGAAGCGGGGCGGCACGACGACGGCGTCCGGGCAGAGGCGGCGGGCCCGGAACTCCGCCATGGGGGTGTAGACGCCGCGTCGCTTCGCCTCGTAGCTGGCCGCCAACACGATGCCGCCGCCGACGATCACCGGACGGCCGATGAGGCGCGGGTCGTCGCGCTGTTCGACCGAGGCGTAGAAGGAATCGAGGTCGGCGTGCAGGATCGTCGCCTCGTCGCGTCCGATGGTCTTCATCGAACACATGTTCGCAGACATGTCGGCGTGCTGTCCATGGGCGGCTCCCGATCGGCGGACCCCAGCCGACATACTGGGCCGGCGTGCTGGAACCCGCCCCGACGACCAACGCCGAGACCGACGCCGAGCTGGCGAGCCGGCTGGCGCACGAGGCCGGCCGGCAGCTGGTCGTCCTGCGCGAGCAGCTCTGGCGCGACGGCGCCCACCACTGGGAGGTCATGGACCACGGCGATGCCACCAGCCACCGCTTCATCGCCGCCGAGCTCCGGCGCCACCGCCCGGACGACGCCGTCCTCGACGAAGAGGGCCGCGAAGACCCTCGAAGGTTCGACGCCGACCGCGTCTGGATCATCGACCCGCTCGACGGCACGCGCGAGTTCGGCGAGCCCGGTCGCCACGACTGGGCGGTCCATGTCGCACTGTGGGACCGTGACCGGCTGGCGGCGGGCGCGGTCAGCCTGCCGGCGGTCGACATGATCCTCGCGACCGAGCCCCCGCCCGAGCTGCCGGCGACGCGGCGCGACCGGCCCCGGATCATCACGTCGCGGTCGCGTCCGCCATACGCGGCCGTGATCGTCGCCAATGCGCTCGGATGCGACGCGGTCCGGCTCGGCAGCGCCGGCGCCAAGGCGATGGCCGTCGTGCTCGGCGAAGCCGACATCTACGTGCACGACGGCGGCATGTACCAGTGGGACTCGGCCGCCCCGGCCGCCGTCGCCCAGGCGGCCGGACTGCACGTGAGCCGCATCGACGGCACGCCGCTCGTCTACAACGACCGCGACCCCTGGCTGCCCGACCTCTTGATCTGCCGATCCGAGCTCGCGGACGACGTGCTGCGGGCCCTGTGGGGATGAGCGCGTGGAGCTGAAGGCGACCCGCCTCGAACGCGACGGCCACGTCGCGACGCTGTTCCTGCACCGCCCGCATCGACACAACGCCTGGACGGGGCGGATGCACGCCGAACTCACCCACACGATGGCCGAGCTCGAGGGCGACGAGACGGTGCGCGCCGTGGTCATCTCCGGCACGGCGCCGGCGTTCTGCGTCGGCGGCGACAGTGACGCGCTCGCGCAACATGCGGAGCGGGGCGCCTACGACAGCGGGTTGCCGCCCGAACCCGCGCGACCCGGGCGCGACCGCCGCCCCGAGTACGACGGCGACTTCGCCTGGATGTTCGGCTACCGCACGCCGATCATCGCCGCCGTCAATGGGGCAGCCGCCGGCATCGGGTTGGCGCTGGCGCTCTTCTGCGACCTCCGGTTCGGAGCGGCGCCGGCCAAGCTGACGACCGCCGCCCCGAAGCTCGGGCTCCCGGCCGAGTACGGCACGAGCTGGATACTGCCCCGGCTGGTCGGCGTCACCCGGGCCGCCGACCCACGACGTCACCGAC
>JBFHJC010000228.1:0-3590 GCA_041596155.1 Ilumatobacter sp.
GACCATCGCCGCCGGCAGCTCGCGTCGCTCGACGACGAGCGGGTCGCCCGGGCGGTGTGGTCGCGCGGTGACCCACACCGTCGCGCCCCGACCCCACTCGTCGCGCGCCTCGTCGACGGCGCGGGTGTGATCGTGCACGGCGGCGGCGACGGCGACCGAGAGGGTGACGATCGCGGCCCACTGCGTGGACGGGTGGCGGGCGAGCGCGCGGCGCATCAGCGCGGCGGCTCGGGAGAACGTCGACATGGTCCCTCCTGATGACGGTCGGGAGGGGAAGTCGGTCGCGTCAGGCTATCGACGGGACGGCCTGGGCGAGCACGTCGCGCAGTCGGTCGACGTTGGTGCGCATGACCTCGAGCACGCTCTCCATCGTGACCGGTTCGTGGCCGTCGACGCCGGCGTCGTAGTCGGTGACCAGCGCCACGGTCGCGTACGGGAGGCCCGCCTCGGCTGCGAGCACCGCCTCGGGATAGCCGGTCATGTTGACGACCGACCAGCCCATCTGTCGGAACCAGGCGCTCTCGGCGCGCGTCGAAAAGCGCGGCCCGTTGACGACGACCATCGTGCCGCCGTCGTGCACGGTGACGCCGGCGGCGGTGGCCGCTCCGACGAGCACCGCGCGCAGGTCGGCGTCGTAGGGCTCGGCGAACGCCTCGTGGTGCACCGAGCCCTCGCTGCCGGGCGTGCCCTCCGGTGCACCGACGTCGTGGAAGGTGTCGGCCCGGCCGTGGGTGTGGTCGACGAGCTGGTCGACGACCACGAAGTCGCCCGGGTGGAGGTCGCGCTGCAGCGATCCGCACGAGCACGGGCCGACGAGGGCGCGCACGCCGAGCGAGGCGAGTGCCCAGACGTTGGCGCGGTACGGCACGCGGTGCGCCGCGTACTCGTGCTTGCGACCGTGACGCGGCAGGAAGGCGACCCGGCGGTCGCCGAGGTCGCCGACGGTCACCGGCCCGGCCGGTTCGCCGAACGGCGTCGCCAGCCGGACCTCGGTCGGATCGTCGAGCAGCTCGTAGAAGCCGGATCCCCCGATGATCGCCACCTCGGCGCCGAGTTCGGACGCCCGGTCGCTGAGGGGGATGAGCACGTCAGTCGCCCGAGCTGCTGGTGGACGTCGACGACGAGTCGCTCGATCCGCTCGACCCCGTCGACGACGATTCGCTCGACCCCGTCGACGACGAACCGCCGCCGTCGGACGACGAGCTGCCTTCCGAGGACGTCGCCGTGGAGCCGGCCTTGGAGCCGGCGCGACTGTCGGTCTTGTAGAACCCGTCACCGCGGAACGTCACGCCGACCGGCTGGAACACCTTCTTGACCGCCATGACGCGGCCGCTCTCGGGGTGTTCGAGCTCAGTGAGCGTGTCGTCGGAGAACGACTGCTGGACCTCGACCGTCTCGCCGGTCTCGGTGAACCTGTAGACGTACGTGGGCATGGCACGGAGCAAGATACCCGCCCCTCGGCGGGATCGCCCGGACGTCGGCGCGATGCGAGCACGACCTGGCGACGGCCTCGCGCGGCCGCCGGTAACGTCGGGGGGATGCACGTCCGCTGCGCCGTCATCCCCGCGGCCGGCATGGGAACCCGCTTCCTGCCGGCCACCAAGGCCGTCCCCAAGGAGCTCATGCCGATCGGCGACACGCCCGCCATCCAGATCATCATCGACGAGGCGATCGGCGCCGGCATCGATCACATCGTGGTCGTCAGCAGCCGTTCCAAGCCGGCGATCGAGCAGTACTTCGAGCCCGACCCCGATCTGGTCGCGACCCTGCGCGACCGCGGCAAGGACGACGTCGCCGATCGGCTCGAGGGCATCGGCCGCGATTGGCAGGTCACGATCGCGTACCAGGACGACCCGCGTGGTCTCGGCCATGCCGTCGGGTGCGCCCGCAAGGCCGTTGGCGACGAGCCGTTCGCCGTGCTGCTGCCCGACGAACTGATGGGTGACTCGTCGTTGCTCGCCCAGATGAACGGGGTGTGCGTCAGCACGGGCGGCAGCGTCGTCGGCGTCAAGCAGGTCCCGCGATCGGAGGTGAGCAGCTACGGCGTGCTCGATCCTTCCGGTCCGGTCTCCGACGACGGCGTCGTCGCCGTCGCCGATCTCGTCGAGAAGCCGCCGGTCCACGCCGCCCCGAGCGACCTCATCCTGATCGGCCGGTACGTGCTCACCCCCGACGTGTTCGACGAGATCGAGCGGCTGCGGCCCGGCAGCGGAGGCGAGCTGCAGCTCACCGACGCCCTGCGCGTCCAGGCGGCGAACGGACCGTTTTCCGGTGTCGTGTCGCGGATCGCCCGCTACGACACCGGGAACCCGGTCGGTTTCCTCGAAGCGGCGATTGCGTTCGCCCTCCGCGACCGCGAGACCGGCGAACAGGTCCGGCAGATGCTCACGACCTTCTGACCCGCTCGATCCCGTTCCTCAGACGCGACGGTGCTCGCCCGGGACGTCGAGGGGCACGCCGTGCTCGTCGACGTCGAACTCGACGTCGACGCCGGGGCCGGTGACCCGCCAGCGGCGAGCAGCGTGGCGCTCGTACACGCGGGGTTCCACGACGGCACCCAGCGTCTCGACGTCGACGATCACGATCGGCATCTCGGCCGCGTCGCCGATCGCCAGCGGCAGGCGGCGGATCGGAGGAGCGTGGGTGAACGGGGTACACGCGAGGCCGATGTCGAACCCGCCGTCGAGGTCGGGCCGGTGGGCGCCGTTGACCTCGCCCCAACGGCCCCGCCCGTCGGTGCCGAGCCACAGATCGGGCTCGTCCAGGTCGCGGAACAGCAGGAACTGGCGCGGCACCCAGAGCGGCGAGAGACGGCACACGTACTCGGCGCGCTCGCGCTGGAGGCGGCCGGTCGCAGTCCACGCCTCGTTGTCCCACCGCACCGCGGGGTCCTCGCGATGCTTGCCGTCCCAGGTCGCCCATGCGACCTCGACGCCGTCGGAGGGGAGCGCCACCAGCTCGTCGCCGCGATCGGGTCGGCCGCTCCGGTGCGCTCGTGGTTCGGTCACACCGACCAGTGTGCCCGGAGACGGACGCGATGCCGGACGCGGTCGGCGGCCCACACGGGTACGGTGCGGTGCGTGACTCCGCTCGAGGACGCCCAGGCATTCGTCATCGGTCGCTGCCCGCCCCTCGCGCCGATCGACGTGGACGTCGACGACGTCACCGGACTCGTCCTGGCGGCCGACGTCGTCGCCGCCGAGCAGGTGCCGCCGTTCGACAACACCGCCGTCGACGGCTACGCCGTGCACGCCGCCGACACAGCCGGCGCCACCGACCGCCCCGTCGAGCTGCGCGTCGTGGCCGAGCTGGCCGCGGGCGCCGCCATCGACCGGGTGCTCGCGCCCGGCGAGGCGATCCGGATCATGACCGGCGCACCGATGCCCGAGGGCGCCGACGCGGTGGTGATGGTGGAGGATTCCGAACGGATCGGCGACCACGCGGTGCGGCTCACGAACTCGGTGCCCGCCGGCGCTGCCGTGCGGCGCGAGGGCGACGACGTCCGGGTCGGCGACGAGCTGTTCCCTGCCGGCACCACGATCACCCCGGCTGTCGCTGCGGTGCTCGCGAGCGTCAACGCCGACCGGGTC
>JBFHJC010000229.1:0-3571 GCA_041596155.1 Ilumatobacter sp.
GGCGCCGGCCATGTCGGTGCCGGCCTCGTCGACGGGGAGAGGCCGCTCGGCCGAGCCGAGCGTGAGGTCGCCGCCCATGCCGGCGGTGAGGTTGATGACGACGTCGGTGCCCGACTCGCGGACGCGGGCCACGACCTCGGCGTACAGGTCGGGCTCGCGGGCAGGCGCACCGGTGATCGGGTCGCGCACGTGGATGTGCACGATCGCCGCGCCCTCCTTGGCCGCCGCGATGCAGTCGGTCGCGATCGCCTCGGGCGTGAACGGCACCTTGTCGCTCTTGTTCACGGTGTCGCCGCTGCCGGTGACGGCGCAGGTGATGAACACCGAGCTCATGCCGGGACCTCCTCCATCGACGTGTTCGGGGTGCGGTCGACCCGATCGCGCCGCAGGACGCGCAGCCGCGAGTGGATGTCGTCGTGGTCGGCGTAGCAGCCGCGAAGGTGACGTTCGCCGCCGCTCTGGAAGGCATCGCGCCCGTGCAGCACCCGCCGGTTGTCGAAGCCGACCAGGTCGCCGGGGCGGAACGGGTAGCGGATCTGGAAGCGCGGGTCGCGCGCGACCTGCGCGAAGAGGCGCATCGCCTCGTAGGCCCTCGGGATGTCGGCCCGCTCGCACAGCGGGGCGCTGCGCACCGGGTAGAACGCCCGCAGCGTGAGCGGCTGGTGGGGCGTGCCGTGGTCGATGATCGGGCCGATCCAGCGGTGCTCCGCGTCCTTGGCCCGGTTCATGAACACCCACTCGTGAGTGGTGAGCGACTCGTAGGCGTCGGGGTGCTCGGTGCGGATGGCCTCGACCACCGACAGCCCGTCGCACATGCGCGACCAGCCGCCCGCGACCGTGTTGCGAATGCAGTGCAGGAACTGGAAGCCGGGCGGCACCTCGCGGCTGGGCAGGTCGGTGTGCTGGCCGAGGTCGAGTCCGGTGTAGGCGGTCGAGTCGGGGTCGGGCTTGGCGACCACGCTCCAGACCGGTCCGAAGTTGGTGTCGCGGATCGGCCCGATCGCGCCCATCAGCCGCTCGACGAAGCCGTCCTCGGTCGGCGTGCCGGCGAGCCGGCAGATGCCGTAGCGCACCATCGTCGCGAGCCACTCCTCGAGCACGGCGTCGTCGTCGAGCACCCGTGACCCGTCGACCGTCGGCGGCTCGGTGAAGTCGGCCGTCGTCCATGGCGTCGGCTCGGGGAGTGGCGCCAGTGGATGCAGGCCGCCGTCGGCGACGAAGCGCAACCAGCCGGGGTGGACCCGGCATCGGCGATCGTCGCGCCAACCGACGACCAGCGCACCGTCGGCGTCCACCTCGGCGGTGAGCAAGTCGCCGGCGCCCGGGAGGTGCACCGGCTCGAGCATCGACTCGCGGCTCGACGGCTCGAGGCCGTACCCGTCGGCGTTCTCGGCCAGCCAGAGGCCGTAGGCGTCGAACGTCACCCCGTCGGGCCACGCGAGCTGCACGAAGCCGTCGGCGACGGTGGCGGCGGCGAGCGGACGCCAGGGGTGGTCGTGGAAGTCGGGGCAGAGCGGCGCCGGCGTGGACACGCGGGTCAGTCTTCCGCCGCCAGACGAATCGCGACGAACTCGACTGCGATGACGAGCGCCATCCCGCCGACGCCGAGGAGGATCGGCAGGCCGACGTCGCCCGTCGGGCGCCCGAGGTCGGTCGTCTCGGTGCCACCCGGCCAGGGCCAGAGCACGCGCAGCGACCCGAGCATCAGACCCACCATTGCCGCCATCATCAGGTCGTGGTGGTGTTCGAGCGCCCATGCGAGCACGGTCGAGAAGAGGGCGAGCCCGATGACGCAACCGAGCGCCGTCGCGCTCAGCGCGACGAGGTTGCGGTCGTTGACGGCGCCGAGCACCTCGGCGTACATGCCGATCATCACGAGGATGAACGAGCCGGAGATGCCCGGCAGGATCATGGCGCAGATCGCGAGCGCGCCCGAGAGGAAGAACACCCACCACGGCTGGGTCACGATCTCGGCCGTCCCCTCGGCGGTTTCGGTCGCGGAGCGCACCCCGAGCACCAGGAACAGGGCGACGGCGACCACCAGTCCCACCGCGACCTCGCGAGCGCCGATCCGTTCGATCAATCGGACGGCGACGGTCAGCGAGCCGGCGACGAGCCCGAAGAACAGCGCGCCCATCCGCACGGGGTGGTCCTCGAGCAGGGTCTCGAGCACGGACGAGAGCACTGCGATCGCGACCAGGATGCCGGCCAGCAGGCTGAGCAGCCACACCCACTCGACCCGCCGCAGCGTCGGCGCGACCTGGTCGAGGTCGCCGCGCAGGATGTGCTTGAGCGCGGTGGCCCCCGTGTGCACATTGTCGATCAACCGCTCGTAGATGCCCAGGACGAGGGCGACCGTGCCGCCCGACACGCCGGGCACGATGTCGGCGGCCCCCATCGCGAAGCCGCGGACGAGCTGGGACACCGGGTATGGCACGAGGTGCGAGGCTACCGGCGCGCTTCGGCCGCGATGGTGGACGTCAGGTGGACGTCAGGTGGCCGTGACCGTCGCCGGCAGGGTCACGTCGAGCAGCTCGCAGTCGTCGCTCGGTTCGACGAGCCGGTGTCGCAGTCCGCCCGGGATCGCGACGGAGGCGCCTGGACCGAGGCGCTCGATCTCGCGATCTGGGGCTACGAAGCCGACCCTGCCCGCGAGCACGACGAGCAGTGCGAACTCGGTGTCGAGCGTCATCGAGCCCGTCTGGAAGCGGTCGCCGTCGCCGCCGGCGGTCGGTCGGGCCACCCGCGCACCGGCGAGCCCATCGGTGGCTTCGCCGATGCCGGTGTCGCGGCACTCCCAGCCGGGCGCGCGCCAGGATCCGTACGTTGCGCCGGGGGCGACGTGGCGAACGAACCGCTGGCCGTCCCACGTCCGGGCGGGGTCGCCGACGCCGTTCGGCAACTCGAGTTCGTGGTCGACGAACGTCGGGTGCTCTGCGGGACAGCCGACCTCGATCACCTCGAGGCCGGGCGAGCTCGACAGCACGCGATGGCGGATGCCCGGCGGCTGCAGCACCCCGTCGCCGGCCCGCATCACGAAGGGCGCACCCTGGTCCTCGTACACGACCTCGACCCAGCCCGCCTTCACGAAGATCATCTGGAACCGGACGCGGTGGTGGTGCACGTAGTCGGGTACGGGACCGCCGTCGGGGATCGAGATGTGCGACGCGATGAAGCGGCCGCCCCAGCGATCGGGGAGCAGGTCGCGGTACCGCATCCCAGCCCGCCCGGCGCCCGACGCCCCGTCATCTCGGCTCACGACGAGCGACGGCCGATTCTCGGGGATCGCGCCGGACGGGACCAGCGCCGCCACGTCGACGAGCGGGCCGGTCGCGAGCTCGGCCGGGCCCAGCGGCATCGGACGTGCCGAGTCGTCGGCTCGGAGCGCCAGCGTCGTGACACCGCGTGACACGATCGCGGTCGAGGGCTCGTCGGCGGGAAAGATGGCGTCGAGGCGGTATCCGAGCTCGCCGGTGAGGCGTTCGAGGTCGGCGTCGAACGCCGCCGTCGCCACCTCGACCGCCCTCCGCGCCGTCTCCACCCCGGCGAGCGTAGACATCCCCTCCGTTCA
>JBFHJC010000230.1:0-3568 GCA_041596155.1 Ilumatobacter sp.
CCTGGCCGTTGCTCAGCACGAACACCGGGCCCTCGCCGATCGTCTGCGCTTCAGGGCTACGGGCGTCGATCTGGCTCGGCCGGTACTGGACGACCATCAAGATGACGTTGCGCGCCGTGATCGGACCGGTCAGCACGTCGCGGTGGACCTCGCCCGCCTGCGAGCGTCGGAACTCGCCGACCTCGGGATCCCACGTCCAGTTCACCGCGACGCTCGCCATCTGCACGTCGACGGAGCGCACCGCGTCGGAGCCCGGGAAGGTGGCGCCGGGACGGAGGTAGGCGAACTGCTGGGGTGGTGCCCCCGGGTGGCTCTCCGGTGCCAGCGCGTAGAGGCGCTCGGTGCTGCTGTAGAGGTTGTGGGGCGCGGAGCCGGCGCCGCGGTAGTAGCTCCGCACGTGCTTCTGCCAGTTGAGGTCGGTCAGTGCCGAATCGGCGATCAGGCGGGTCACGCCCGGGTTGCCGCCGCTCCACGCGAACAGAGGGTGCCGGAACGACGTCAGTAGGTCGACGTCCTGCGATCGACCGGAGCGGATCGGGCCGACGGGGTCGGCATCGTTGGTGTGGAACACGGCCGCGAAACGGGTGAGCCCTCCTTCGACGATCTCCTCGAAGACGATGTCGGCGAGGCCCAGGCCGCGGTGGTTGCGTCGAGCACGGGGATGGTTGTCGATCTTGACGGCGAGCGCCGGCCGGGGAATGACCTCGGTCGCGCTGTCGAGCACCACTCCCGTCAGCGGCTGGCGGGGGATCGGTGGCAGCGTGGTCGTCGTGGTGGTGTCGGTCGTCGACGGCGCCGACGCGTCGGAGGTCGACGACGAGGGGAGCGGAACGACATTGACGGTGGTCGCCGGGTCGTCGGTGGTCGGCACGGTCGTCGCTCTCGCGACGACCGCCGGGGCGCCGCCCGAGCCCGCGGCGGCGACGAGACCGGCGAGGGCGATCACGAGGAGGGCGTGGCGGCGGCGCATGAGCGTGGGGTGAGGTCGCGGCGCGGCGCGCCGACCGGCCCAGTGTGGCGTTCGCCGCCCGGCATGTCCGGTCACCCGGCGCCGGCGTTCAGTCGTCGTGGTGCTCGCCGTCGTCTCGGTCGTCATGGTCGTCGCGGCCCCGCAGGTACGCACTGCCGTCGTCGCAGTCCGCGACGAGTGGGCACCAACGACACGAGACACCGGCCCGCTTCACGGGCTCACGGCCCTCGACCCGGAGCTCGATCTCGGCGTTCACGGCGTCGAGCATTCGGCGCGCAGCCGTGAGCAGCGTCCGTTCGGACACGTCTTCGACGACGGGCTCGCCGGCATCGAGATAGAACGACGCAAGCTTGCGCGGCGGGATCTGCGTACGGAGCGTCTCGACGAGGGCGTAGAAGCGCAAGTCTTCGCGGTGCTTCGGCGAGACCCAGCCGGTCTTCAGGTCGACGATGACCTTGCGGCTCTCGGCACCCGCCGGACGTCCCAGGGTGAGGTCGACCTTGCCGGACAACACGATCGGGCCGTCGAGCGGCCACCGCACGCCCGATTCGACCGTCGGTGCGGCGCGGCGGTCGAGCGGTGGGAAGCACTCCTGGAATTTGATCAGCTTGTCGACGGCGAAACCGCGTAGGTCGGCGAGGTCGGCTTCGCTGAGCCCTTCGATCCAGTCGCCGATGCTGCTGTCGTCGTCGGCCAACCGGGCGATCGCCTCGTCGACGACATCGGCGGGTACCGGGTCGCCCCGCCAGTTGACCATCAGCTGGATCGCCCGGTGCGCGACCTGTCCGCCCGCGACGGCGGGCGACCAGCTGAACTCGTCGTCGTGGAGATGTTGGACCTCGCAACCCAGCACGCTGGTGAGCCGGTGCTTGCTGACGAAGATCGACTCGTCACCGAGTCGTTCGGCGAAGAGCTCGAACGCCTCTTCGATGTCGCCGCGCAGCGACGCGACGAAGGCCGGATCGAACACGACGGCGTCGGGCGACCGCCGTAGCAAGCCCAGGGTCTTGCGTTGGAGCGGGGTGAGCTCCGGGCCGGTGCCGTCGTCGGTCATCGTCGGCGACACTACCGACGGGGTGCGGCATGCCGTTGTGACCCCTGAACAATGGCACGTGGCCCGTGGCCCGTGGCCCGTGAACAATGGCCCGCGGCCCGTGACCAGTGGCACGCGACGACCGCGTGGGCAAACCCTGTCGTACCCCTTCGCCATCATGGAGGTATGCCGCAGTCGTCCCGTTCGAGCGTCGCGGCGTCGACGGTCGAGTTCGCCGCCGCCGCCCGCACCCTCACCCGCGAGGCGCGCCGGCACGGGTTGATCGGGCCGAGCTTCCGCTGTCCGCCCCGGCTGGTGGGTGTCGACCGGACGATTCGGCGGCGCGGTGATGGTGCGATCGTGTCGGTTCGCTTACGCGGGCGGCCCTTTGCGGCGGTGCTGGCCGACATGATCGAGGGGGTGATCGTCGCCAACGGCCTGGCCCCGCCGCGGTCCGATCGTCTGCGGGCCGAGCTGTGGGCGATGGCTGCCGACTCGCTCGTCGACGACCCGAAGGCCGGCATCGCCCGCGTTGCGTGAAGCAGCTCGCCCGGCCGGTCAGGCAGAGGTCGCGCGCCGGTAGGGTGCGGGCGGAATCAGTCGATCCGGCCGTTCGACACCCAGCCGTCGGAAGGTCGCCGCTGCGTGTTCGTGTTCGCGCTGTGCTCGATCGCCGTCGCACAACTCGGCGAGCTCGAGGCGAGCCAACGCTTCCTCGTAGTCGGCGCCGGCGTCGACTGCGAGCGAGATCGATCGTTCCAACGTCGCAACGGGGTCGGCGCGACCCGTTGCTGCTGCCGCCACCGCCCGGAACCGGAGGAGCTTCGAGCGCAGGGCGCCGTCCTGTCCCGACGTGCGACCGGAGTGCTCGTAGGGAACCGCATCGAGGACCGCTTCCCAGCGTCCGGCGAAGAGATCCGCTTCCACGCGATGAGCGCGCAGTTCGGCCACCCAGTGATCGGCTCCCAGGGCCGCGAACATCTCGATCGCCTCGTCGATCAGACCGATCGCGTCTGCGTCCCGGCCGGAGCGGAGGGCGATCCTTCCCAGCGCGCCGGTCGCGGCGCCGATCCCGAGCGGAAACCCGGCCGCACGCCAGGCGCGGCGTGCGTCTCTGAGCATGTCCTCGGCTTCCTCGAGCCGCCCCTGATCCTGCAAGACATCGGCTGCGTTGTATTGCGACATCGCGAGTCCGGTGACGTCTCCGAGGCGTTGCTGCGCCTCGGTGCACCGCCCGGCCAGCTCCAGCGCGTCGTTCCACCGGCCCTCGTAGCGGGCGTCGACCGAGAGGTTCCCCAACGTGCGTGCCATGCCCGCGAGGTCACCGAGCTCCTCGAAGATCGCCAGCGAACGACCCCGGTAGCGGTCTGCGTCGTCGTTGCCCAGGTCGGTGTGGGCGAGGTCGAGCAGGTAGTACGCGTGGGCTTCGGCACGCCGGTTGCGCGCGCTGACGGCCTGTGCGAGGGCTTGCTCGGCCCATCGAACGCAGGCACGCAACCGTCCCTGGTGCATCGTGACCCCGGCCGTGGCGAGCAGGAGTTCGGCGCGCTGTGACGAGGCGTCCG
>JBFHJC010000231.1:0-3562 GCA_041596155.1 Ilumatobacter sp.
CACCGACGGCCTCGGGTACGAGGTGTTCAACGTCTCGAACGACGACACGTCGGTCGGGATCACCAGTGACGAGGTGTACGAGCGCTTCTACGCCGGCGTGCCCCGCCGGCGGGAGATGGGCCGTCACGAGACGTTCTACGCCAACGACAAGGCCAAGCGCCTCGTCGGTTTCGCACCGCGTCACGCATGGCGCGACGCGCTCGGCTGAGATTGCGGCCCCACCCCGTCCGGCCAGAATGAAGGCCGTGAGTCGATCGGGGGTCGTTCGTTGCCTGCTCGCCGCCGTGCTGTTCGGTGCCACGGCACCGGCGGCATCGGAGCTCGCCGGGTCGATCCCCGCCTTCACCCTCGCCGGCCTGCTCTACGTCGGGGCTGCGCTGGCCGTGATACCGGCGGTGGCGCGTCGACCGCCCACCGGCGAAGCGGTCCGATCGGAATGGCGGCCGGCGATGGGCGCCGTGGTGTTCGGCGGCGCGGTCGGACCGGTGCTGCTGATGGCGGGGCTGGCCCGCACCAATGCAGCGTCGGCGTCGATCCTGCTGAACACCGAGCTCGCCGCGACCGTCGTCATCGCCGCGCTCTTCTTCCGCGAGCACCTCGGCCGTCGACTCCTCGCCGGCGTCGCGGCGATCACCCTCGCCGGCGTCCTGCTCACCTGGGAGCCCGGCGCGGCGATCGACGGCGGGGCGTTGCTGATCGTCGCCGCGTGTGCCTGCTGGGGGTTCGACAACTGCGTCACCGCCGGGATCGAGCATCTCGCACCTGAACACGTCGTCGCGCTCAAGGGTGTGGTCGCCGGCGGGGCGAACCTCGCGATCGGGCTCGCCGTTGCAGGTTGGGGCGCGTCGACCGGAGCCGGCGACCTCGTCGCCGCGTTGGTCGTCGGTGCCGCCGGCTACGGCTGGTCGATCACGCTCTGGGTCGAGGGGGCCCGCGAGCTCGGCGCCGCTCGCGGCCAGGTGATCTTCGCCACGGCCCCGTTCATCGGCGCCGCGATCGCCTGGGTCGTGCTCGGCGAGACCGTCTTGGGTATCCAGCTGGCTGCCGCCCTGCTCGCTGCGTTCGGGGTGGCCGTGGCGCTCCGGTCCGACCACGAGCACGAGCACCACCATCACGACGTCATCCACGAGCACGAGCACAGCCACGACGACGATCATCACGATCACGATCATGACGGCATCCAGGTGCCGTCGGGCCGCCACAGCCATCGGCACCGCCACGAGGCCCGCATCCACGCCCACCCGCACGTCCCCGACCTCCACCACCGCCACGACCACTAGCGCCGCGACGAGCGCGCATGGCTCGGCCGGGCGATCGAGCGGGAACCTCGGCTGCTCAGCGCGTGGCCGGGATGACGTCCTGCGCGACGACGACCGGGATGGCGGCGAAGTCGCCCGGGTCGCTGGCGAGACCGGTGTCGCCCTGCACCAGGATCACGACGGTCTCGCCGGGCGCGGCGCCAGTGAGATCGAGCGTGGCGCTGTAGGGCTCGACGTCGGCGAACGCGCCGCCGCTCGCGATCTCCTGGTCGAGCAGCGTGCCGACGTCGCCGGCCGGGAACGCCGAGACCACCACGGTGGACTCGAAGCCGCGCGCCTCCCCGGCGACGTCGAGGTCGCCCGCGGCCACCTCCGCCGACGCCGCGGGCGTCACGATGCTCGCACCGATGCTGCTCGCGGCGATCACGAACCAGCCGTCGTCCGGCCCGAGCTGACGCAGGGCCAGCAGACCGCGCTCCGACGGTGTCGCTCCCTCGGACTCGCCCGGGAAGAACACGGTGATCTCGCCGCTTCGAGCGTCCCCCTGCTGGAACTCGCCGAGCTCGGGCTCGCCCTCGGCGATCAAGACCTCGCGAACGAAGTCGGCCGCCGCTTCCTCGGGAGTGGCGAACACGACGTCGGCCGTCGGCCAGAGGACGAGCTGTTCCAGATCCTGGACCTCGGGCCGCCGCACCTCGACCGTCGCTGCTGCGGGGAGCTCGACGGCGCGGGCCCCGACGTCGCTGGGCGTCTCGACGACGCCGCCTGATGCCGGCTCCGAGACCGACGGCACGACGTCGACCCGGGCCACCGCTCCGGATCCGTGATCGCCCGCTGCGTCGCCACATCCGGCGACCAGCGCTGCCGCCACCATTCCGACAAGAACTCGTGAGACTCGCATGGCGCTCCTCGGCTCGCTTGGATCTCGGCCTCGCCGATCGGTCGTACGACGGCAATCGAAAGACTCCCTGAATCGTCGCGCGCGGACCTCGTCCCGTGCGACCGAATTCGTCGGCCGCCCCGGCTGGGCTCGACCCCGGACCGAACTGCGAGATCCGCATGCCGGCGCTGCTTGCTCGACAGCGTGGGTGACGCGAGAGTGGGGCCACCAACCCTTTCCGACGAACCGACGAGGAGGAACGATGTCAGTCGACAAGATCGTGGTGCAGGAGGGGCCGTTCGCCCAGTTCATCCCCGAGGGGGTGCGCGCCGGTGACCTCATCTTCCTCTCCGGACAGGTGAGCATCGACGAGCAGGGGGAGCCGGTCGCGGCCGGTGACCTCGTCGCGCAGGCCGAGCAGGCGTACACCCACGTCGCGGCGACGCTCGGCAAGTTCGGCGCCGGGATGGGCGACATCGTCGACGAGACCTTCTTCGTCACCGATGTCGGCGCCGCGATGGAGAACATCGAAGCCCTGTGGACCGTTCGCGCCGAGGCCTACGGCGGCGACCCGCAGGTCAGCCAGACGATGGTGCAGGTCGCCGGACTCGTGCTGCCCGACCTCATGATCGAGATCAAGGTGATCGCCCGCGTCTGAGACCCGCCAGTCGACGGACCGTTAGCATCGCACCATGGCGATGACCGAACACGAGACGCACACCGGAGCCCGCACGATCGACGGCGTGGCGCTCACGCCCCAGAGCGACCTCTACATCCCGATGCCCGAGACGTTCGACTCGGTCGACGACGAGCGCGCCCACCGCAAGGCCAAGCTCGCCGGCGCGCTGCGGATCTTCGGCAAGTTCGGGTTCGGCGAGGGGGTCGCCGGGCACATCACCGTGCGCGACCCCGAGTTCCCCGACCTGTTCTGGGTCAACCCCTTCGGCATGAGCTTCCGCCACATCCGGTCGAGCGACCTGATCCTGCTCGACCACGAGGGAAACGTCGTCTACGGCCGCAGCCACGTCAACCAGGCGGCATTCGTCCTGCACGCGGCGATCCATGCCGAGCGACCCGACGTCATCGCCGCCGCCCACTCGCACTCCCCGTACGGCAAGTCGTTCAGCTCGCTCGGCATCCCGCTGGCACCGCTCACCCAGGACGCGTGCATCTTCTACGACGATCACACACTGATCTCCGAGCACGGCGGCGCCGTCGTCAACGACGTCCAAGCCGGGAGGGACTTCGCCAAGCTGTTCCCGACCGGCAAGGCGGCGATCCACCAGAACCACGGCCTCTTCACCGTCGGGCAGTCGGTCGACGAGGCCGCCTTCTGGTTCGTCACGATGGAGCGCTCGTGCCAGGCACAGCTGATGGCGATGGCCGCCGGCGACCCGATCGAGATTCGCCACGAGTACGCCCA
>JBFHJC010000232.1:0-3446 GCA_041596155.1 Ilumatobacter sp.
GGGCTCGTGGCGTCGGCGAAGCCCTTGCCCTCACCTCGGTTATCGGGCCGGATCGTGCGCTCCGCGATCGACGTCACGTACGCGGTGAGCGCTTCGGGGGCAGTGAACGGCTGGCCGGTCGCCTCGGCGAAGTCCCAGGCGTGCACGAAGAACTCGAGACTGAGGATGCCGGCCGGGAAGTGCGCCGGGGCGGTGCCGCCGGCGAACGGCACCTCGCCCTCGAGGCCGCGGGAGCGCCACGCCGCGAGCGTCGGCTCTGCCGCCTGGGCGATGTAGTCCTCGGCGCTCTGCGCCTCGATCTGCGCGGGCACCTCGGCGCCCGCGAGTCGCCCGAGGCTCCGCAGGCTGCCCATGAGGTGCTCGACGAGGTCGTGCACCGTGTACTCCGCGCACGGTGTCGGGGCCTCCCGGTGCTCGGGTGTGAAGGCGCGCATGGTGTGCTGGCACAGGGCCCAGCTCGCCTCGGCGGCGCTGAGGTGGTCGAGCTCGTCGCCACCGGTCGACCACGGGTCGAGGCCGGCGTCGCCGATGGTGGTGGCCGCTTCGAGGCGTTCGAAGTAGTGGTTCCAGCCCTCGCTGTGGCCGGCGGCCTGATCGGGGTCGAGGCCGTGGTGGGTGAGTCGCACGAGCGTCTTCCCGTCGTCGGCCGGCTCGATCTCGACCACGATCGTTGAGCCGCCCGGTGGCAGGTCGTCGGATCCCTCCCACCCCCAGGTATAGGCGACCCGCTTGCCGTCGTCGATCTCGGTGAACTCGCCCCGGGCGACGTTTCCTGGGGTGACCGTCATGCGGTACTCGCCGCCCACGCGCAGGTCGACGGCGGCGCTCACCGCCTGCCAGCGCCGGAGCCGCTCGGGCTGGGTGAACAGGGCGAACGCTTCGTCGGGGGAGGCGTCGATGATGCGCTCGAAGCTGACGGGGCCGTGGAGGTCGGGGTTGCTCATCGGTGGGGTGCTTTCTGCTTGATGGACCGGGCGGAGGTCTCGAGGTCGTCGAGCTCGTTGATCAGGAAGACCTCGATCGCGGTGCGGGCCCGGCGGAGGCCGTCCGGGTCGATCCGATACAGCCGCTCGCGCCCGGCGCGGTGTTCGAGCACGATGCCGGCGTCCTTGAGGACCTTCAGGTGCTGTGACACCGCCGGTCGGCTGACGTCGATCGTCTCGGCGATGGCGGTGACCGACGCTTCTCCGAGCTCAGCCAGGCGAGCGAGGATCTCGCGTCGTCGCGGTTCGGACACGGCGTCGAGGGGGTCCATGTCCCGATACGTTAGTCGTGACTTACGGATCGGTCAAACGTCCGGAGCGATCACGACCTTCATCGCGTCGCCCGCGGCGAGCGCCGTCCGCATCGCCTCCGGAGCGTGGGCGACGTCGAACCGGTGCGTCACGGCGCGCTCGAACGGTACGGCCGGGTGATGTTCCGCCAGCATGGCCAGCGTGGCGTCGTAGATGCGAGCGTCTTCGCCCGCCACGCCGACGATCGTGAGGTTGCGCCCGAGCAGGTCGGCCGGGTTGAACGGCGTCGGACCGACGTCGACGAACGCGCCGACTTCGAGGATGGTGCCGCCGTCGCGCGCCGCGGTCGTCGCGGTCCCGAAGCTGTCGGGGTGGCCGGTGGCGTCGACGACGACATCGGCGCCGTCCGGCACGAGATCGCGCACCGCCGATTCGACGTCGACACCGTCGCCGGCCTCGATGACGTCGGTCGCGCCCAGATCGGCGGCGATCGCGAGCCGCTGGACGAAGCGGTCGACCACGATCACCCGCCCGGCGCCCATCAGCCGGGCCTTGGCGGCGTGCACGAGGCCGACGGGGCCGACCCCGATCACGGCGACGGTGTCGCCGGGGCGGAATCCGGCCGGGCGCGGGAAGCGGGCGGCCAGCTCGAGGCTGTGGGTCACCGCGAACAGCTCGGTGAGCACGGCGACGTCGTCGGGCAACGACTCGGGCACGAGGAACGTTGGGGTCCCGGGCTTGAGGTAGAGGAACTCCGCGAAACCACCGAACAGGTGGGGTGGCTCGGCACACGTGAGGGAGTTGCCGTAGTTCTCGAGTCGGCGACAGAAGTAGTAGGGGAAGTCGTCGCGGCAGAACCGACACGCTCCGCATGCCCGGTTGGGCGCGGGAACGACGCGGTCGCCGACGTGCAGCGGCGTCCCGTCGAAGGTGGCGGCGCCGCCCGGTCCGAGCTCGGCCACCACGCCGACGTTCTCGTGCCCCTGGATGATCGGGAACGGTGTGGAGGTGGCGTGATCGGTGCCTGCGTACTGCTCGGTCTCGCCGCGGAACGTGTGCTTGTCGGTGCCGCAGATACCGGATGCGAGCATGCGAAGCAGCACTGCGCCGGGTTCGAGGTCGGTCGGATAGGGAAACGACTGGACGCGCAGGTCGAACGGGGCCACCAGCGCGGCGGCGAGCACGTCGGGCGGCATCGCGGTGTCAGGCCCCGAGCGCGTGCTCGATGTTGTCCGCCAGCCACTCCTGGCTCACCATGCCCGGGATGACGTCCTGGATCGAACCGTCGGGCGCGATGAAGAACGTGGTGGGCGTCGTGAGCAGCTGGTAGGCGCTGCTCACCGTGCCGGACCGATCGAGCAGGAATGGGTACTCGAGCCCGTGCTCGGCGACGAACGCCTCCACGTCTTCGGGAGGTTCCTGGATGCTGATCGAGAGGACCTCGAAGCCCTGGTCCCGGTACTGCTCGTGGGCCGCCCGCAACTCGGGGGCGCTGGCGTTGCACACCGGTCAATACGTGTGCATGAACACGACCGCGACAGGGTGGTCCCGGTAGTCGCTCAGACGAGTCGTCCCGCCGGCGAGCGCGGCCAGCTCGAACTCGGGCGCCATCAGCCGGCCCCCCGGCAGCTCGGGTGCTTCGTCGACGTGGTCGTGGAGATGGTCGGCGTCGTGGTCGGCGTCGTGCGTCGGAACGCCGCCGTCGCCGGCCGCCCGTGTTGCGTCGTCGGGGCCGCAGGCGGCGAGCGCGACCGCCATCGCGACGGCGCCGGCGAACGACGCGCGGCGACGATGCCGGGTGGTGCGGACCTTTCCCATGCGAGGGACGAGACTACGGCGCGCCGGCCTCGCCGTGCACGTCGCCCGACGTCCTGTGATGGCCGCTCACAGCGGATCGAACGGCAGCGGGCCGACGGCGGCATCGAGTACGCCGACGGGTGTGACGACGGAACACGCGGTGCCCGGCTCCGTCGCCGCGATGTCGAGCATCGCCAGGGCGACGCCCGTGTTCCGTGCGGGCGAGACCGCTGCCGACGTCGCCTGCCCGACGAGCGCGCCGTCGACGGTGACCGGCCACGGGTCACGGGCGCGGGGGAGCGACGTCGCGTCGATGAACAGCCCCGCCACGCGGCGGCGCGGACCGCCGGTGGCCACGATCGCCTCGAGAGCGGGCCGACCGATGAAGTCGATGTCGCGATCGAGATGGATGAA
>JBFHJC010000233.1:0-3427 GCA_041596155.1 Ilumatobacter sp.
GGCGAACCCGGCGACCGGAGCGAGCAGCGCCCGGCCGACGCGTGCGATAACGACGACGCCGGCGACGGCACCCACGGCGACCCACCACGCGAGCGATGTCGACAGCGGCGCCGGCGAACCGAGCGTGCCGAGCGAACCGACCGCCCGCTGCGCGAACTCACCGATGTCGCCGACGGCATCGCCGAGCGTGGGGTCGGGTTCCCCCACTCTGGCGGCCGTCGACGACCACCAGACGGCGAGGCCGCCCAACAGCGCGGCACCGGCGACATAGCCGGCGACCGCGACGCTGCGGCGGGCGATCGGGCCCGCCAGGACACCGACGACGATCGCCCCCGCCGCCACTGCACCGTGCCGTTGCGCGGCGCCGAACTGTGCGAGCACGGGCGGCGCGATCGCGACGACGACCCCGGCGGCGAGCACCCACCGGCGCCGCGACGCGGCCATCGAGACGATCGAGACGACGACGAGCAACGGCAGCCAGGCGACGAAAAGCTCGGTGGTGAACGCCACCGTCTCGGGTTGCGTGTGCCCTTGCACCCAGACCAGCGCGGCGAGCGCGAGGGCCAGCGCCGCCACCCGGGCGCGCGACCACCACGACCGGTCGTCGTCGAGCCCGGCACCGAGGAGGCGCTGGCGCAACCACTGCCAGGTCGTCGCCTCGGGCTCGACCAGCGGGTCGCCGGAGTGCCACGGGCGTTCCAGCCAGTCGGATCGAAACGGGGCGAGGTTGGTGTTGTAGTACGGGTCGTGATTGATTTCGTGATGCCACCTGACATCGACCGCGTCGAACTCCTCCGGTGTCGCCGTCGGGGGACGGGTCTGACTCTCGAAATGGTGCCAGCTGGCATAGGGCGTCCAGATCACCCGTCGGCCGGTCGCCCTGATCTTCAGACTGAAGTCGACGTCATTGAAGTTGACGGCCATCGACTCGTCGAACCCGCCGACCTCGTCGAACACGTCGCGGCGCACCATGCAGGCCGCAGCGGTCACACCGCTCACCTCGCGTTCGACGGCGAGGGGCCGGAGCTGCCAAGGACCGCTCGCGTCACCCGGCCACCCGACGAGCGCCGGGAGCAGGTGGCCGTTGTACACGTGCCCGGCGTCCTGGATCGTGCCGTCGGCGAACAGCAGCTTGGGGCCGACCATCCCGACCTCGGGCGCCTCGAGGTGGGCCGCCATGACCTCGATGCTCGTCGGCTCGAGCAGTTCGGTGTCGTCGTTGAGGACGAGGACGACCTCACCACTCGACGCCGCCACTCCGACGTTGACCTTGTGCGAGAAGTTGAACGGCGCGTCGTACGCGACCAGTGTCAGCGCCTCGCCCGCGTGCCGGCGTAGGGCCTGCAGGACCGGCTCGGGCGTCACGTCGTCGTGCACCACGACGAATTCGAGGTCGCGAAAGGTCGAGTCCTCGACCAGGCTTCTGACCGCTTCGACGACGAAGCAGCGCCGAACACCCCACACCCGGCGCGCCGATCCCCGGGTCGGGATCACCACGCTGATCCGCGGTCGGGAACGGAGCCGGCGGTGGATGCGGTAGCTCCCCGATGCGAGACCGGCGGTCACCTCGGCATCGATGCCAGACCGCTCGCAGTGCTCCCGGACCGCCCGCAGGCCGGCCTCGAACGCCCACGGCTTGTTCTCGGGATCGCTGGCCACGCTGTCGGGCGACTGCCGCCAGTGGTAGAGGATCTCGGGAACGTGGGCGAAGTGAGCGCCGCGCTCCATCAGCCGCAGCAGCAGGTCGTGGTCCTGGGCGCCGTCGAACCCCTCGCGGAATCCCCCGACATCGTCGACCACCGATCGGCGTGCCGCGACGAAGTGCAGCACGTAGTTCTGGTTCCGCAGTTGTTCGGGCGAGAAGTCGGGTTTGTAGTACGGAGCGGCGTAACGGCCGTCGGGCAGGATGAGATCGTGGTCGCTGTAGGCGACGTCCGCGCCGGTGTCGAGCGCGCCGATCATCGCCTCGAGCGCGCCGGGTTCGAGCACGTCGTCGTGGTCGAGCAGCGCGATGGCCTCGCCCGATGCGGCGGCCAGCGCATCGCGACTGGCAGCGACGATGCCACCCGATTCGGAGCGCGTGATCACCCGAAGTCGGCCGTCGCGCTCGGCCGCCGATCTCAGGTGTTCGATCACCTCGGGCCGTTTCGAACCGTCGTCGACGACCACGTGCTCGAGGTCGCGGAACGATTGGCGACGCACGGATTCGAGGCAGGCGGCGAGGTGCTCGACCTCGGGATCGTGGACGGCCGTCAGGACCGAGCAGCGCGGAGCCATCGAACGTTCAATCGCGTCGTCGTCCGAGCACCCGGCGCAGCGGGCGCAGCAGCAGACGGCGAACGTGGTACTGGTCTTGACGCGCCCGGTGCAGATCGACTCGCAGGGCCGTCAGCTCGCCCCGCAGGCGACCCGCTTCGAGCTCGGCGGCCCGCACGGCCTGGCGGGCCTCGGCCAGCTCGACCCGCAGCTCCTCGTACGACTCCTCCAAGGGGCCCACGAGGGCTCGCAGACGCTCGACCTCGGCGACCGTGACGTCGGCCCGGTCCGGCGGGGACCCCTGGCTGGACATGGCTGGCGAGTGTAGCGACCGACCGTCGGGAGCGGGGCCTACGATGCTCCCGTGCTCGATCGCCGCGCCTTGACCTTCTTCGCCGTGGTCGCCGCGATCATCGGTTCGTGGGCGCTGATCACCCCTGAAGGCGGGGGTCCCGACGAGCCCGGGCACCTCGTGCGCTCCGGCGGTGTCGCCCGGCTGCAGCAGAACGAGGCCACGCAGTACGAGGTGACCGATCACTACCTGCTCCCCGACGTCACCTGCTGGATCTTCCAGCCGAGCGTCGCCGCCTCGTGCGCGTTGCCGCGCGCTGCCACCGGAGCGACGATCTCGATCCCCACGCCGGCCTACGACTATCCGATCTGGTCGCACCTCGTCTCGGGCGCGGCGAGCCGCCTGCCCGGGAACCAACCGCTCTGGTGGGCTCGCGCCGCCAACGCGGCCGTGGCGGCCGCTTTGGTGGCCGCGGCGCTCACGGCCGTGCGGAGGCGCCCGCTCGCACTGGCCGGCATCGTGTGTGCGCTGACGCCGATGGCCTGGTTCTCGATGGGCATCGTCAACCCGAGCTCGATGGCGATCGCGGGAGCGGTCGCGCTCTGGGTCGGTCTCGTGCACCGCCCCGATCTCGGTTGGCTGGTCGCCGCCGGGTGGTCGGCCGTCGCCCTCCCCCGACGCGACGGGCTGATCTGGGCCACGCTCGCGCTCGTCGCCGTGCTCCTCATCACCGATCGTCGCGCCGTCGACTGGTGGCGTGAGCTCCGAGCCGGACCGCGCATCGCGATCCTCGCGTCGACGGCCGTCAGCGTCGCCTGGGGCGTGACGAGCTCGTTCGACAGCGCCCGGCTCGTCGCCGTCGTCCCATTGGCGATCCCC
>JBFHJC010000234.1:0-3414 GCA_041596155.1 Ilumatobacter sp.
GGGTCGGCCGGACAGGATGCGACAGAACGCGACCGCGTCCATCGCGATGGACGGCCCTCCCTCGCCGTGCACGAAGGTGCCGCCGGCCGGGCCGGAGAGCTCGAGCACGAAGGGCCGGCGGTGGCGGCGGGCCCACTCGGCGACCGCGTCGGCGACGATGCGTCCGTCGTGGTCGGAGGTGAGCTCCATCGCACGGCCGGTCGCGGTGGCGAGGTCGGAGCGGTGCATCCAGGTGTCGCGGGTGAGGATGATGTCGACCAGGTAGCCGATCCGCCAGGTCTCGGGCGGGTTCCCAGGCACGTGCTCCTTGATCGGCGCGAGGCGCAACAGCCGCCGGCGTCCCCGCCAACGCGCGTTGCGCGGCCCGGCCGACCTGAGGCGCTCGACCAGCTCACGGGAGGTCAGCTCGGCCGTGATCGCGACCTGGTGGGCGGTGAGACCGTCGACCTGGGGTCCGTCGCCCTTCAGGCGCTCGGCTGCTCGCATGTCGCGCACGAGGTGGCGGAGGCTCGTGAACGTCTCGGTCATCCCCAGCACGTGGCCTGCCATCGCCCGAACGTCCCAGAGCGTGTTGGCGGTCGGGCGGTGCCAGTCGTCGGCGTCGAGCGCCTCGAGTGCGTCGGCGAACCGCGCGACTTCGCGCGCCGCGAGCGCTGTCGCCTCGGGACGCTCGATGGGCTCGATCGTGGTCACGTCCACGGCACCCAGTCTGTCCGGTGCGACGCTCATCGCGCGCCAGCCAGGGCAGGGTCGCGGAGTCGGGCATCGTAGGCGTCGGCGAGGTCGTGCAGCACCCGGACGCAATCTCCGGCGTACGACGGCCCGTGCATGATCGCGAGCGTCCGTGGCGCGAGCTCCGCGAGGCGGCGGATGGTCTGTCCGGTGGCCGGCGTCAGAGCGGTCGCGCCGAAGAGGTCGTCGGCCGCGAGCGCCGCGGCGACCACGTCCTGATCGTCGACGAGCGCAGGACCCTGGCCGGTCTGGCTGAGCAGATCGCCGCAGAAGAGCGTGCGCGTCGTCTCGTCGAACAGCACCTGCGCCTCCCACCCGTGAGGAACGTGGGGTGTGGTGTGGATGCTCACGATGTGGCCGCCGAGGTCGTGTGGCTCGGCGTCGTTCCACACGACCGGGGTCCGGTCGCACAGATCGTTGAGGGAGACGTCGCAGCCGAGCGCGTTGAAGGCCACGCGGCTCTGTGGCGCGGCGTCGAGGAACGCGTTCATCGCGCCGCACTCGTCGGCCTCGACGTGACCGAAGCTGATCCAGCGCAACGACTCGATCGGGGTGACCCTCGCCACCGCTTCGGCGACCAGCGGGAACATCTGTCGCGGCCCGGTGTGGAAGACCAGCGGTTCGTCACCGGCGAGGAGGAACTGATTGAACGTGAAACCGCCGGGCGCCGCCTCGGGCACCAAGGTCGAGAGACGAAAGACCCCGTCGGCGATCTCGTGGACGTGTGTGGTTGGCATGCCGCCATCGTGCGTCGACGGCGGATCGCCGCGCATCGGGGGTGCCACCCCCACTTAGTCGAGTCCGGTCAGCCGAGGTGGGGGCCGCCGGCGTCGGCGAGGGCGTGCCGGTCGCGGACACCGAGCCGACCGAACAGGTTGGAGAGGTGGCGCTCGACCGTCTTCGGCGACAGCACCAACTCGGCGGCGATCTGCTTGTTGGTGTGGCCGGCCACGACGAGCCGCAGTACGTCGACCTCCCGCCCCGTGACGCCGAGCGCGCGGAGTGCTTCTGGGACCTCGGTCGCCCCCCGTCGCCGTGGGGCGGGGGCGCCGGCGTCGGCGAGCAGCGCGCGGCATCGGCGCGCGATCCGGTCGTGGCGCCGCTCGGTGAAGTACGCCTCGGCGAGCCGGAGCCAGCGGACCGGCTCGCCCCAGGCGTCGCGGATCGCTGCCCGGGCGACGAGCATCATCGTGGCGTGGAGGAGGCCCAACCCGTACGGCTGATCGCTCACCGCGCGGTGGGCCCTGTCGGCGAGCGACGCAGCGCCCGATGCGTCACCCGAGCGGCCGAGGGCGACCGCCTCGATGATCGCGGCGGCGTGCACGAACTCGGCGAATCGGTTGCGCTCGACGACCTCGCGGAACTCGTCGCGCGCCGCGGCGCCGAGGTCGGCGTCGTCCATCGTGCGGAGCAGCGTCCAGAGGATCCGGCCGGGGTACACCGACGTCGTCGGCGGAGCGCGACGGACGTGCTCCATCATGGTGTCCGTCAGCTGTCGCAGCGTGTCGAGCTCGTCGCGCACGAACGCGCGAGTGACCAGGACCCGTCCGGACAGGTCGGCGAGCATTCGCGGATCGGCCGGATCGCGCGCCAGCGCATCGTCGATCGATCGGTGCATCGCGTCGTCGTCCCCGCCGAGTGCGTGGGCTCCCGCCAGCCAGAGGTGGGCGACCGGTTCGGTGGCGAGACCGAAGCGACGGCTCGCGTCGGCGCACGCCTGGGCGTGGCGCAGGCATGCGCCGGCGTCGAACGCGGCGAGGTGGAGGTCGGCCAGGCTGAGGTCCATGACGGCGACGGTGATGTGGGCGCCGTACCGCACCGCCAGTGCTCGCGTCTCCTCCATCGGTACGGCACCGTGCACCGGCCAGTCCTCGAGCGCCAGCTCTTGTCGGGCCCGGAGGTGCCATCGATCGAGCCCGGCACCCTCGGCCACGGTTGCGGCCTCGGCGAAGGCGGCTCGTGTCGCTGCCATGTCGCTGACCCGCAGGACGCGACCGAGTGTCAGCAACGCCTCGCAGAGCACCGCCGGCTGACCGGTGGCGCGGGCGCCCGCGATCGCCGCCCGGGCTGTCTGATCCGCGACGTCGACGTCGGCGCGGTCGAGGGCGACCTCGGCGGTGACTGCGTCGACGCGGGCGACCACGGCTGCGTCCGCGTCGGTGCCGGCGACGTCTCGCGCCGTGCCGACGGCGTGCAACGCCGCGTCGAGGTCGCCGGCAGCGACAGCGGCCCGCCCGATCGCGAGGAGCAGCTCGACGCGGCGCTCGGCGTCGGCTCCGGTCTCCTGCAGCCGCTCGGCGAGGGACCGTCCGATCGCGAGCGCCTCGGCCGGCTTGCCGGCCGAGGCGAGCACCTGCACGAGCACCTCGTCGGCGTCGTCGGCGACCCAGCCAACCGCGCCGACGGCCGCATCGCCGGCCAGGGTCCGCGCGCGGCGCGCGGTGGCCTCGGCCGTGGCGAACGCTCCGCTGCGCAGGGCGCGCCGCGCGCTCTCGATGAGCCGCACAGCGGCAGTGACCGGCTCGCCGGCCGCCTCCGCGAGGTCGGCCGCCAACTCGCAGACCGGTCCGGGCAGGCCCGGGTTGGCGCGCTCGATCGCCGGCCAGGCGCGCGATGCGAGCTCGCGGCGCTCGAACGGCATCAGGTCGGCCAGCACGGCTTCACGGGTGAGCGCGTGGCGGA
>JBFHJC010000235.1:0-3392 GCA_041596155.1 Ilumatobacter sp.
CGCCGCCACCCCGAGGCCCCCTCGTCGAACCGACAGGAATCCGATCAGCGAGGCCAGCGCGAGCAGGCCGAGCTGGGTCAGCCGTGCGGCGAGCAGCAAGCTCGGCGGGCTGCCCGGATCGTCGCTCAGGTACCAGTTGTCGCTGAACTCGGCTCGACCGACCGGCACGAGCGGACCGCCCGCAGCGACCAGACCGGCGAGTGCGCCGAGCGCGGCGAACCACGGGTTGAGGCCCGAGCGGCCGTCGCGGCCGGCGTCGTTGATCGAGGCGAAGAACACGACGATGCCGAGCGCCGCCGCGACGAGCAGCAGCCAGTAGCCGATGTCGCGGGTGATGCTGAGAGTGAACGGCAGGTCGCTGGGGATCGCGGCGAACTCGTGGGCGGCGTCGATCGGCACCTGGGCGAGGCCGAGCGTGAGCGTGCCCAGCCCGGCCAGCGCCAGGCCGGCACCGCCGGCCAGCCCGGAACCCCACCGCCAGCCGACGGCGGTCGCCATCCCGCCGGCGACGAGGCACACGATGGCGATCAGCCCGGCGATCGACAGGTTGTCGGCGAGGTCGTCGGCGATCCAGCGCCCGGTGCGGAACCCGACCGGGGTCTCCTCGCCGAGCGTGAGCCGCGCCGAGCTGGTGATCGACAGCACGTCCGCGAACAGGCTGACGAGGGCGACGACGCTCGTGAGCAGCGCCAGCATCATGACCGGACCGAACCGGAACCGGCGGCGCGCTCCCGGCGCCCCCGCGACGGCGGGCATCGTCGCGGTCGTCGCCGGACCCTCGCGGGTGGGTTCGTCGCCGACGAAGTCGTACGGCTGGCGCGCCGACGCCGGCGCGGTCGCACGAGCCGCCGACGAGACCTCCGTCACCGGTTCGGTCGCCGGCAGCTGGGACGTACTGACGGGCTGCTGTGGCACCGGCGCCGTCGGCGCCCAGACCGGGTCGACGACGTCCCACGGTTCGGCGGCGTCCTCGACGACCTCGAGCAGTTCGGTGCGTTGCTCACCGGCCGTCGTCGCGGCGACCGCCTCGGTCGCATCGGTGACGCCGCGCAGCGACGTGCCGCAGCCGGTACAGAAGCGATCGTCGGGTGCGACGTCCCTCCCGCACTCGTGGCATTGCATGACGTCGCATGCTAGGAGGTGCGACCCCGCCAGGGCCCGCGTCGGCTCAGTCGGCGTCGAGTCGGCGGAGCTGGCTGTCGATGTACGGGCGGGCCCGTCGCTGGCCACCCCGCTCGGCGATCGCGTCCTGCAGGGCGCGCAGCGCGGCGACGATCGTCGCCCGGTTCGGGTTCCAGCCGCGCCGGTCGCACTCGTCGAACCACTCGCCCGGTGTCGTGTGGCCACGGGCGCCGTTGCATCGCCGGCACGCCGCCACCTCGTTCTCGATCCAGCTCGGGCCGCCCTTGATGCGGGGCACGAGGTGGTCGGTCGTCGCACTGACGAGCCCGACCTCGAGCGGGCGCCGGCACCACACGCACTCTTGCCCGTCGCGCTCGAGGATGATCGCCATCCGCTCGCGGCGGTTGAGCTGGCGGCCCGCACGCATCACCCGACCAGGTTCGCGCGTCGCCTGGACTCGCGATGGAAGATGGGACATGGCCGGCCGCTTCGCCCCGTCGCCGACGGGCGATCTGCACCTCGGCAATCTCCGCACCGCGCTCGTGGCGTGGCTCGCCGCCCGCTCCACCGGGCGCCGCTTCGTCGTCCGGATGGAGAACCTCGACCAGGTGGTTGCCCGTCCCGACCACGAACGCGGTCAGCTCCGCGACCTCGCGGCGATCGGGCTCGACTGGGACGGCGAGGTGGTTCGCCAGAGCGAGCGGTTCGATCTCTACCGGGCCGAGATCGCACGGCTGCGGGCCCGAGGGCGCGTGTACCCCTGCTACTGCACGCGCCGCGAGATCCGGATCGAGATCGAGGCGGCGGCGGAGGCGCCGCATGCCCACCTGCCCGACGGCGCCTACCCTGGCACCTGCCGTGATCTCACCGCGGGTGAGCGGGCGAAACGAGAGGCCGCCGGCCGCCGGCCGGCGCTGCGCCTGCGCACCGAGGGCGAGCTCGTCGAGATCGACGACGTGCTCGCCGGCCGGTACGTCGGCGGCGTCGACGACTTCGTGCTGGCGCGCGCCGACGGCGTCCCCGCGTACAACCTGGCGGTGGTCGTCGACGATGCGGCGCAGGTCGTGACGCAGGTCGTCCGGGGAGACGACCTGCTCGCGTCGACCCCGCGCCAGGTCTACCTCCAGCGTCTGCTCGGCTTTCCGACCCCCGAGTACCTGCACGTGCCGCTCGTCCTCGGCGACGACGGTGAGCGGCTGGCGAAGCGCCACGGTGCCGTGACGTTGGGCGACCTCACCGCGGCAGGCTGCGGCCCGGCCGACGTGATGGCGATGCTCGCCCGATCGCTCGGCTTGGCGGCCGAGGGCGAGGCGGTCACCACCGCCGCCCTGCTCGAACGGTTCGATCCGAACGGGCTGCCCACGGCGGCCGTGTCGCTCGCGAATCTGCAACGATCGGTGTCGTGACCACCGACGACCTGGGGCGCGTCCTGGGCTACCGCGACGCCATCGACGACCGCCAGGGCCTGAGCGAGGTGGCGCCCGAGCTGTACCTGGTGCCGTTCTGGCGCCCCGACTTCTGCGCAACCGTGGTCCGCGCCGCCGAGGCGGTCGGAGGGTTCGAGCCCGACCCCGATGATCCCGTTCCCGGGCACGAGGTGTCGCTCGCTCGCATCAGCCCGGCGCTGTACGAGGCGGTGGAGCACGACATCGGCGTGCGCGTGTGGCCGCAGTTGCAGGAGGCGTGGCCGCTGATCGAGTACCAGGGACTTCGTGACGCGTTCGTGATCCGCTATCGCGCCGGCGAGCAGGAGTCGCTCCGGCTCCACCAGGACGTCGCGCAGGTGTCGGCGACGGTCCGTCTCAACGACGGGTTCGAGGGCGCGTCGCTCGCCTTCCCGCGCCAGGGCTACGACACCACCGAGCAGCCCGTCGGCAGCCTGTTGGCCTGGCCGTCGATGGTCACCCATCCGCACGAGGCGACGCCGCTGCGCTCCGGCACCAAGTACGGGCTCACGATCTGGTGCGAACTGCCCGGAGCCGTGTACTGAGCTGCCGTGGGTCCCGTCGGGAACAACGCGGGCGCACGGCGGGTTGCCGCCGCCATGTCCTCCGGCGGCCCCGTCGACCGCGCCTCCACCGAGGTGCGCGCTCGTGACCGGTCACGAGGGCGCGATCTCGGTAGCCTTGCTCGGGACATGTCGGTGAGAAGTGGGAACCTTCTGGCCGCTGCGGCGGCCGTCATCGTGCTCCCCGCGTGCGCGAGCACGGTGTCGTCAGCGCCACCGCGGCCCACCGAGCCCGCGCCGGTGCCGGCCGCGCCGACCACCG
>JBFHJC010000236.1:0-3101 GCA_041596155.1 Ilumatobacter sp.
TCGATGCCGGTCATCGCGGCGACGCGCTCGGAGCGCCGATCGTGGTCGGCTTGGCGGCCGCGCACCCCGGCGCGACGACGTGCGATCGACACGCCGAGCGCGACGCCGCAAGCGGCGACCACCCCGGCCGACGCCGCCTCCCGAGTTGCGACGGTGCCGTAGCGCAGCCCGACGACGAGCGCGCAAAGCGCCAGCAGGCCGTACGTCGCCCGCAGCAGCCATCCGTAGCCGAGGCCGACCTCGCGACGGCGGGTGGTGAACCAGCAGAACGCCATACCCCCGACCGCCCACTGCAGCAGCACGGTGGCGGCGTCGAGGCGGATCACGCGCTGGAGGGTATCGGTGGGCGGCCTCCTAGTCTGTGGCCCGCATGCGCCGCACCCCGCTCGCCCTCGCCGTCCTGGCGTTCGTCGCATCCGCGCTCGTCGTGACCGGCTGCGCCACGGGCGAGCGGCCGACGCTGGCGCCGGCACCCCAGGCCGGTGGCGACGAGGACTCCGCCGCCACGACGGTGCTCGAGCGACTGGAGCGCGCGACGTCGCTCGAGTTCACCGCCACGTACGACGTGATCCCGTCGCTGACCGGCGACACGACGCAGGCGACCGTGGTCCAGAGCGGCGGTCGGCGACGCGTCACGATCGGCGACGTCGTGTACACCGTCGACGCCGCCGTGCAGCGCACGTGCTCGGGCGGCGAATGCGTCGACTTCCTCGACGACGCCCGCATCAGCGACCTCAACATCACCCATCGGTTCTGGGGCGAGGCGTTCGCGTCGCGCCTGCGACTCGACAGCAGCCGCCGCACCGGCTTCAGCGAAGGGTCGACGGCCACGATCGCCGGCCACCCCGCCCTGTGCGTCGCGGTCAAGGTGCCGGGCGTGATCGCCGCGTCCGCCAGCATCGAGTACTGCGCGCTCGACGTGGGTGTGCTCGCCCGCTACTTCGGCGCCGACGTCACGATCGAACTGACGTCGTTCTCGTTCCAGGTCGACCCGGCCCAGCTCGCCGGCTGAGGCGCGGTCGAGCGTCGATCAGCCGGGGACGGCGGCCAGCTGGTGATCGGCTGCGTTCATCGGGCGCGGGCCGCCGTCGGTCGCGACGACGATGTCCTCGAGCCGCATCCCCCACCTCCCCGATACGTAGATGCCCGGCTCGACGCTGAACGCATGCCCAGGCTCGAGCGGACGCTGGTTCCCCTCGACGATGTACGGGTCCTCGTGCTCCTCGAGACCGATCCCGTGCCCGGTGCGGTGCACGAAGTACTCGCCGTACCCGGCGTCGGCGATGATGCCGCGAGCGGCGCGGTCGACGTCCTGGCAGGGCGTGCCGACGGTGGCGGCGGCGACGGCCGCCCGCTGCGCCTCGTGAAGCACGGCGTAGGCCTCGGCGAGCGCGGCCGGGACGTCGCCCGTGACGACGCAGCGCGTGATGTCGGAGCAGTAGCCATCCATCGTGCCGCCGAAGTCGCACAGCACGATCTCGTCCTCGCGGATCACCCGCGAGCCGGCGTGGTGGTGGGGGCTGGCCGCATTCTCGCCGGCGGCGACGATCGCGAAGTTGACCTTCTGGTGGCCCTCGGCGACAATCCGCGCCGAAAGGTCGGCCGACACCTCGGCCTCGGTGCGCCCGACGAGCGGGATCCGGCCGGCCTGCAACTCGGCGGCGATCCGGTCGACGGCCGCGCCGGCGGCGGCGAGCGCGGCGACCTCGGCCTCGTCCTTCACCATGCGGAGCGGCCCGACGACGTCGACCGCCCGCCGGTACTCGGCGCCCGGCAGCTGCGGGAGCAGCTCGACGAGAAAGCGAGCCCACATCTGGTCGCCGACGGCGACGGTGCGGGCGCCGTCGGCGAGCTTGGCGGCGATCGCCGTCGGGTCGTCGGTCTCGTCCCACGGCAGCAGCTCGAACACGCCGGGCTGCTCGACCACCCGCGGCGCCTCGAGCCGCGGGATGAGCAGCGTGGCGTCGCCGCCGCGCGGCAGCACGAGCATCGTCAGCCGCTCGAGCGGCATCGCCTGGTAGCCGGTCAGGTAGGGCAGGTCGTGGCCGACCGACAGCAGCACGGCGTCGACCCCCTGCTCGGCCATCGCCGCCCGTACCTTCGCCATCCGGTCGAGGAAGATCTGCGTCACGCGGCCAGCGTACCGGCGCGCCGTCGGCGCCTGTGGCCGATGTCACGCGCCCGACGACTCGCTGTGTACCACCCGTCACAGACACGCCGCGACGGCGGTGCGACGTTCCAAGTGCGGGACCGGGGAGATCCCCCGGCGCGAAGAAAGGCGACCTCATGAAGACCATGACACGAATTCTTGGCGCGGCGGCGATCGCCGCCGCATCCGTAGCCGGCGCTGGCACCGCCGGTGCCGATCACGACGGCGTACCCACCGTCAGTCCCGACCACGTCGACGCGCTCATCCTTCCGGGCCAGTCGATCGAGATCGAGAAGACCATCGGTCTGCCCAACCTGCCACCGGTGCTCGACGTCTGTCTGATCGTCGACCTGTCGGGCAGCTACAACGACGACCTGGGCAACATCAAGGCGCTGGCGCCGGGCATCTGGGACGCGCTGGCCGCCGAGGTCGGGGATCTGCAGATGGGCCTGGCGTCGTTCGTCGACTTCCCGTTCTCCCCCTGGGGATCGGCGGGGTTCGGTGACTACGCCTACCGGCTCGACCAGCAGCTGACGCCTGCCAAGGCCACCTGGGTCGCCGCCGTCAACGCGATGGCGACTCGCTCCGGAAACGACTTCCCCGAGAGCCAGTACGAGGCGCTCTACCAGGTCGCCACCGGCGCCGGCAACGATGTCCCGCCGCCCGGTTCGTCGCTCGGCGACGTCGCACCCGATCAGCAGTGCGACTACCGGGAGGACGCCACCAAGGTCGTCGTCCTGACGACCGACGCAGCATTCCACAACGCCGGCGACGCCGGACCGTTCCCGTACCCGGGTGCCTCCGCAGCCGCCACGACGACCGCGCTGCAGGCCGCTGGCATCAAGGTCATCGGCCTGAAGGCCGGCTTGGCCGGCGGTGAGCTCGATGCGCTCGCCGCTGCCACCGGCGGTGCCGTCGTGCCGACGTCCTCGGACAGCTCCGACATCGCCGA
>JBFHJC010000237.1:0-3081 GCA_041596155.1 Ilumatobacter sp.
CGCATTCCCTTGCCGCCGCCGCCTGCCGAGGGCTTGAGCAGCACCGGGAACCCGGTCGCGACGGCAGCAGCGGCAAGCGCGGCGTCGTCGAGCCCGGCGCCGTCGGAACCGGGGACGACGCTCACCCCCGCGGCGGCGACCGTGGCCTTGGCTGCGATCTTGTCGCCCATCGCCTCGATCGCCGACGCGGGCGGACCGACGAACACGATGCCGGCCTGCTCGCACGCCCTCGGCAGTGCGGGGTTCTCGGAGAGGAATCCGTAGCCGGGATGAATCGCCTGCGCGCCGGCGTCGAGCGCGGCGGCGATCACCTTGTCGACCGCCAGATAGCTCTCGCGGGCCGGCGCAGGACCGATTCTGACGGCGACATCGGCCCGCGCGACGTGCAGCGCTTCGGCGTCGGCATCGGAGTACACGGCCACCGACCGGATGCCGTGGGTGCGCAGCGTGCGCATGACGCGCACCGCGATCTCGCCGCGATTGGCCACCAGCACCGTGTCGAAGAGGGCGCTCATCGCATCACATCCTGAAGACGCCCCACGAGACGTCGTCGAGCGGCGCCTCGCTCACGGCACCGAGCGCCAGGCCGAGGACGTCTCGTGTCTGGTCGGGTTCGATGATGCCGTCGTCCCACAGGCGGGCGGTCGAGTAGTAGGGGTGGCCCTGGGTCTCGTACTGCTCGCGGATCGGCGCCTTGAACGCCTCCTCGGCCTCCGGCGAGTCGAAGTCGCCGCGCACGGTCGCCAGCACCGACGCCGCCTGCTCACCGCCCATCACCGAGATGCGGGCATTCGGCCACATCCAGAGGAAGCGCGGCGAGTAGGCCCGCCCGCACATCGAGTAGTTGCCCGCACCGAACGAGCCGCCGATCACGACGGTCAGCTTGGGCACGCGGCAGGTCGCGACCGCGGTGACCATCTTGGCGCCGTGCTTGGCGATGCCGCCGGCCTCGTAGTCGCGCCCGACCATGAAGCCGCTGATGTTCTGGAGGAACAGCAGCGGGACCTTCCGGCGATCGCACAGCTCGATGAAGTGAGCGCCCTTCTGAGCCGACTCGCCGAACAGGATCCCGTTGTTGGCGACGATGCCGACCGGATGGCCCCAGATCCGGGCGAAGCCGGTGACCAGCGTCTCGCCGTAGTTGCGCTTGAACTCACTGAAGCGGGAGCCGTCCACGAGTCGAGCGATCACCTCGCGGACGTCGTACGGGTGCCGCGAATCGGTCGAGACGACACCGGTGAGCTGCGTCGGATCGACGACGGGGGGTTCGGGTTCGATCACGTCCCACTCGGGTGACGCGGCCGGCGGGAGCGTGGCGACGATGTCGCGCACGATCGACAGTGCGTGACGGTCGTCCTCGGCGAGGTGGTCGACCACACCGGAGATGTGGCTGTGCACGTACCCGCCGCCCAGGTCTTCGGCCGACACGATCTCGCCGGTCGCCGCCTTCACGAGCGGCGGCCCGCCGAGGAAGATGGTCCCCTGGTTGCGCACGATCACGGCCTCGTCCGACATGGCCGGAACGTAGGCACCACCCGCCGTGCACGAGCCGAGAACGGCGGCGATCTGCGGGATCGCCTTCGACGACATCTGCGCCTGGTTGTAGAAGATCCGGCCGAAGTGGTCGCGATCGGGGAACACCTCGTCTTGTTCGGGCAAGAACGCGCCGCCCGAGTCGACGAGGTAGATGCACGGCAGCCGGTTCTGCAGCGCGATCTCCTGGGCGCGCAGGTGCTTCTTGACCGTGATCGGGTGGTACGTGCCGCCCTTCACGGTGGCGTCGTTCGCGACGATCACGCACCGGCGGCCCGACACGAGTCCGATCCCGGTGATGATGCCCGCCGCCGGAACCTCCCCGTCGTACATCCCGTGCGCCGCCAGCCCCGAGAACTCGAGGAACGGTGCGCCGGCATCGAGCACCGAATTCACGCGATCGCGGGGCAACAGTTTGCCGCGCTCGACGTGGCGCTCGCGGCTGCGATCGGACCCGCCGCGCGCCGCCGACGCGCTGACCGCACGCAGGTCGGCGATGATCTCGGCGAAGGTCGCCGCGTTCGCGCCGAACTGCTCGCTCGATGGGTCGCACGACGACGTCAGCACCGGCCAGTCAGCCACGACCGACGACCTTAACCTAGACTAAGTTTCGTGTCGAGGCCAGATGATGTGCAGTCGTTAGGGTGACGCTCGTGAGGAGCATCGAGATCCGCGACGTCGGCCCCCGAGACGGCCTGCAGTCCGAGGCGCCGGTCGCTCCGGCGCAGCGGGCACGGCTCGCGACCAGCCTCGCCGACGCCGGCATCGGCGACGTCGAGGCGGCGTCGTTCGTGTCACCCAAGGCGGTCCCGTCGATGGCGGGTGGCGCCGAGGTGTTCGCTGCACTCACGACCCGATCCGACACCGTCTGGTGGGCGCTCGTGCCGAACGCGAAGGGCGCCGAGCTGGCGCTCGACGCCGGGGTCCGGCACATCACGGTCACGATCTCGGCCTCCGAGGGGTACAGCCGCAAGAACGTGGGTCGCACCACGGCCGAGGCCACCGAGTCGTTGGCGACGATCGCCGACACGGTGGGTGATCGAGCTGTGCTCGACGTGGTCGTCTCGTGCGCGTTCGGATCGCCGTTCGGCGACGTGACCGACCCGACCCCGACGCGCGACATCGCAGCGCGGGTGTCCGAGGTCATGCCCGCCGCCCGGGTCACGCTCGCCGACACCACCGGTACCGCAACGCCGCGCCGCATTCGCGAGGTCGTCGCAGCGCTCGACGCTTCGTCGCGGCGCGATCTCGGCCTGCACCTGCACGACACCCGAGGCACCGCACTCGCCAACGCCCTCGCCGCGATCGACCTCGGCGTCACCAGATTCGACACCGCGGTGGGAGGGCTCGGCGGATCACCGTTCGCGCCGGGAGCAGGCGGCAACCTGGCCACCGAGGACCTGGTGCTCGTGCTGCACGACCTGGGCGTCGACACCGGCATCGACCTCGACGCGGTCCTGGCGATCGCCCGCGAGCTGCCCGGGCTCGTCGGACACGACGTGCCCAGCCGGGTGAGCGCGGCGGGCGCCCTGCCGGCGTTCGCCGCCG
>JBFHJC010000238.1:0-3025 GCA_041596155.1 Ilumatobacter sp.
CGCCGTCAGGAGGCTCGTCGCCCCGGAGGCGGCGAGCGCAACGAGGAGCCCGAACACACCGGCTGCGATCCAGGCGCGGTCACGGCGCGGCGGGGGTGGTTCGTCGACCGAGGCCACGAGGGCGAAGTCGCCGAACTCGCGCCAGCGGACCGCGAAATCCGGACCGGCCAACACCAAGAGCACGTCGCCCACGTGGAGCGGGATCTCACCGAGCTTGCCCCGCAGGTCGCCGTCGGCCCGATGGACCGCCAGCACGGCGGCGCCGTATCGGGCCCGGAAACCGGACGCCTTCAACGTTCGTCCGGCGAGATCGGAACGCCCGGCGACGACGGCCTCGAACAGACGGACGCCGGGACCCTCCGTCTCGATCACGTGGGAGTGCTCGGCCGACACCAACCCGCTGACGTCCTGGAGATCGACGACGCGGGTCACGTCACCGACGAAGTACAGCCGGTCGCCTGCGACCAGGCGGCGATCGGGGTGGGCGGCGACGACCCGTTCCCCACGGTCGACCGCGGCCAAGAAGGTGCCGTCGAGGTTGCGGAGGCCGGCCTGCTCGACGGTCCGACCGTCGACGGGGCCACCCGGTTCGACCAGCATCTGGATCTGGAACGTGCGCGCCGTGGCCCGCATCGACTCGCCCGCCGACACCCGATCGCGCAGCAGGAGCGGGACGACCACGACGAGCAACGCGACGCCGGCGACGGCGACGGGCACACCGATCGGCGTGACCTCGAACACCCCGAGCGCGTCTTGGCCGGAGTCGACGAGCACGTCGGAGACCACCAGGTTGGTCGAGGTCCCGAGCAACGTGACGACGCCCCCGAGGATGCTGGCGAACGACAGCGGCATCAGGTAGCGGGATGCGGACCGGCCCGACGTCCGCGCCCAGCGCACGATGCGGGGCGCGGCGAGCGCCACGAGCGGCGTGTTGGGCACGATCGACGACATCGCCGCCGTCGCGGCGGCGACGCGACCGATGCTGCCGCTGTTGCCGAACAACACCCGATCGAGCAGCCACGTCATCGCGCCCGTTGCGGAGACCGCGGCCGCCATGATGTACAGCGCTGCGATCGTCGCGGTCGCAGGGCTCGACAGACCCGACAGGACCGTCGCGTCATCCGCGGCGCCGAGCACGAGCAGCACCCCGAGACCGGCGCCCATGGCGACCACCGTCGACAGCCGCTCGAACGCCAGGACGCCGACCACGGCGACCAGGACGGCCAGGACGAGCCACTCGTCACCGCTCACCGCAACTCGCAACCGATCGAGGCGCGGCCGGCCCGGTCGTGACGGGCCGTGATCCGCAGCTCCGTGCCGGCGTCGGCGCGGATCACCCACGCTGCGAGCGCACGGTCGGGTGTGCCGTCGTTCCCGGACCGGAAGCGCAGGGCGGACCGCCCGTCGAGCTGCCCGTACCGACGACGGGCGGGACCGTCGACGATCTCGATCGCGCCGCCGTCGGCCGCCTCGAGCTCGACGCTGAGCGGCAGGACGAGTTGCTGCTTGCGGGCGTGCGCCGAGACGTCGGTCGGCAGCCACCCGGTGTTGGCGACGCCCGCCGCGACTCGCCAGGTTCCGTCGCCGAGGGCCGTGACGCCGACCAACGCGACCTCGAGACGCGGCGAACACAACGCCTGATGCACGGCGAAGTCGGCGTGACCCTCGATCTCGGTCGCGAGCAGCTGCGGGGGCGGGTTGACCCACGTGGTCAGGTCGTCCCAGCCGCCGATCTCGATCGATCCCAGCTGTGGGTGCTCGAAGGGGCGCCAGTCGACGTGACCGCTCGGATGATGTTCGTCGCACCAGCGCAGCACCGCCAGCGCCTCGGCGTCGGTGGGGCCGGTGTACCCGATCAGGGTCGACGGCTTCTCGCCAGTCGCGGCGTGCACGATGTCCCAGAACTCGGTCGTCCACCCGAACACGCCGAGGTGCTCGTAGGCCCAGTCGTCGGATGCGCCGCTCATGGTGTCGCTCGGATCCCACGTGAAGTCCTCGTACACCGAGTGCGCCGGACACCCGGTCAGCGCGGTGCCGCGCTCGCCGAGTTGCTTCCACGTCCAGACGTCGTAGGGGGACATCTTGGCGTCGGCCTGCGTCGACGACGGCCGCAACAGCACGCCACCGCTCGTGTGATAGGCGTTGAAGCCGCAGATGTTCGGCCGGGCGACCATCGCCCGCACCAACGCCTCGATCTCGGGTTCGCTCAGCGGGTGTTCACCCGCACCGGGCACCGAACGCCCCCAGCCCGCCGGGTAGTTGCGATTGAGGTCGAGGCCCTCGACCGGGCGCGGCGTGTCGATCGTGAAGCCGTCGTAGGCCTCGATCGTGCCCTCGGTGAGGAGCCGGTACGTCGCGACGCCGGCCGGGGCGCCCTCGGGAGGCACCGGGACCATGAGGCGTGCGTCGTCGGGATGCGGCATCCATCCGCCGGCCGGGTCGGCGAGTCGCATCTGGAGGATCCGGCCGTCGCCGTCGACGTCTTCGCATTGGAGTCCGGGCCAGCGGTGGCCGTCGCGCCACGGCCACGGCCGCACGCTCGAGCGGCGAAACCGAGGCCGATCGGCGAGCACCCATTCGGCGCCGTCCGGGTTGACCCGGGGCATCACGTAGAACGTTCGCGTCTGCAGCGCCCTGGTCACCGTGTCGTCGTTGCCGTACCCGCGGGCCAGCCGATCGATCAGGCGGCACGCGGCGACGGTCGCCGTCAGCTCGACGGCGTGGATGCTGGCGTCGACCCAGTGTGCCGGCTTGGCGTCGTGGGGTCCCGTCGTCGCGTCGGTCACGGTGACGAGCCAGAGCTCCCGCCCCTCGTGCGATCGACCGATCGACTCGATCTCGACGAGGTCGGGATACTCGTCTGCGATCGCGTGCAGCCATGTGCCGAGCTCGTCGTGGCGCAGATATCGATCGAAGTCGTACCGCATCGGCGCGATCGTACGGCGTGGCGTCGCCACCGCCCCATGCGCCGTCGTCCGATCGCTCGGCCGCGACCCCGGGCGACGCCCGGGTCGAGCGTCCGCCC
>JBFHJC010000239.1:0-2983 GCA_041596155.1 Ilumatobacter sp.
CACGACGCCGCCGCTCGCCCCGAGCGATCCGTGCTCGCGAACGACCGGCGTGATGCCGTGGCGGAGCAGGTCGAGCTGGAGGTCGACCAGGTCGGGACGGGCGCCCGAGTAGCCCATCGCCAGGCTGCGCGCCCGCAGCAGCAGCATCGCCCGCACCACCTCGACCTCGATCGGGTCGCCCATCCCGGCGGCGTGCGAGCGAACGAGCGCGAGCTGAAGCTCGGCCGTGCGCTCCGGCGGGATCGCCGCGTTGGCGAGCGACCCGAACCCGGTCGTGACGCCGTACACCGGCGTGTCGGACGCGACGAACTCGTCGATCAGCGCGGCGGAGCGCTCCATGGTGGTTCGGGCGTCGTTCGTGAGCCGGGCGGTCGCGCCGTGCCGGGCGACCGCCACGACGTCGTCGATCCGAAGTCCCGCCCCCGCCACCTCGACCGCATCACCCATCGCGGCCAGCGTACGTAATCGAACGGGTGGGAGAGTGACGAACGTCCGGCGGGCAGGCCTGTGTGGGCGACGTGGTTTGATTGAGGCCGTGATGGACGGTGACGACGTGCGGCGGGCCGCCGCGGTGTGCACGGAGTTCCTCGGTGCTGCCGCGGATGCCGACTGGACCGTTGCGGTGCCCGACCTCGACTGGTCGGTCGCCCAGGTCGTCGCCCACGCCGCGGAGGGGTGCCTCTGGTACGCGATCGACCTCGCCGCCCGCGGCGACGACCTCCAGAGCGTCGAACACCGGGTGACGACGAAGGGCTCGAACGCCGACCTCGTCGGGACGCTGCAGGCGTACGCCCGTGTCGTCGCCGCGGTGATCGACGCCAGCCCAGATTCGGTCCGCGGATTCCACCCGATGGGGGCCGCCGATCCGTCCGGGTTCGCGGCGATGGCGTGCGACGAGCTGCTGATCCACACCGACGATGCAGCCCGCGGCCTCGGGCTGTCGTTCCGTCCGCCCGACGACCTCGCCGTGGCGGTGCTGCGCCGGCTGTTCCCCTGGGTCGACGTCGGTGACGATGCGTGGGAGCAACTGAGGTGGGCGAACGGCCGGATCGCCCTCGGCGGTCGTGAACGGCTGACCGGCTGGGCGTGGCACTGCAGCCCGCTCGCCGACTGGGTCGGCACGATTCCGACGCGTCCCGAACGGGAGAGCTGACCCAGCATGGCGCCGAGTTGACAACCTGGGTTGTCAACTCACACGCCGTACGGGCGTCCGTGACAACCTGGGTTGTCAACGCAGCGGACGTGTCTCCCTGCGGGTCCGTCGACGCCGACGCCTCGTTCGTAGGATCGGGCCGTGGGAGTCGATCCGTCGCAGCTGTTCCGACCCGCCGACGGGCTGACCTACCTCGACTCGGCGACCTACGGCCTCGCGCCGACCCCGACGGCCGACGCGTTGCGGACAGCGCTCGCCGACTGGGAGGCGGGGACGGCGCGCTGGATCGAGGACTGGGACATCGTCGCCGAGCGGGCCCGATCCGCGATCGCGGACATCGTCGGCGTCGCGACCCGCAACGTGAGCTTGCTGCCCGCTGCGTCGGTGGGCGTCGGCACCGTCGCCGCCAGCCTCCGGCCCGGGGCGCGGATCCTGGTCGCGGAGAACGAGTTCGCCTCGCTGCTGTTCCCGCTGCTCGTGGCCGAGCAGCAGGGCGCCACGGTCGTCGAGTCGCCGGTCGGCGAGCTCGCGGACCGGATCCTGCCCGAGACCGATCTCGTGGCGTTCTCGCTCGTGCACATGCAGACGGGCCGGGTGGCACCGGCCGCCGACATCGTCGCGGCCGCTCGCGCCGCTGGCGCGCGGGTGCTGATCGACGCCACCCACGGCATCCCGTTCGTCGATGCGCTGGCCGCCGACGCCGACTTCGTCGTGTGCGCCGCCTACAAGCACCTGCTGTGCCCACGGGGGACGGCGTTCATGACCGTGCGCGCCGATCGGCTCGACGAACTGCTCTCTTGGAACGCCAACTGGCGCGCCTCGAACGACCCGTACGGTCGCTACGTCGGCGGTCCGCTCACGCTCGCCGATACCGCAGCCCGGTTCGACCCGTCGGTGGCGTGGCACACGTGGATCGGCGCCGCCGTCTCACTCGGCCTGATCAGCGAGTGGCGGCGCGACGGCCACCTCGACGCCGTGCGCGACCAGGCGGCGCAACTCGCCGAGCGGCTCGGCCTCGCACCGTCCGGGTCGAGCATCGTGGCGGTCCCGGTCGACGACATGGACAGCGCCCGAGCCGCGCTGTCCGCGGCGAAGATCAAGGCCGGTGTTCACACGACGGCGGTGCGGCTCTCGTGCCACGTCTACACGACCGCCGCCGACATCGACCGCGCTGTCGAGGTGCTCACGCCACACCTGCCACCGTGGTCGTAGGTTCGAGATCGTGACCGATCTCGAGCTGCGCCACGTGATCTACGAGTCGTTCGCCGCGACCGGCGCGCCGCCGAGCCGGGGCGACCTGGCGGCGCTGGTGGGCGGGGGCGAGGTCGACGACCGTCTCCGCCGACTGCACGACCGCCACATGGTCGTCCTCGACGACCGCGGTGACATCACCATGGCGCTCCCGTTCTCGGCTCGCCCGACCGAGCATCGGATCGTCACCGGCGACCGGTCGTGGTGGGCGAACTGCGCGTGGGACTCGCTCGCGATCCCGGCCGCGCTCGATATCGACGCCACCGTCGAGGCGTCGTGGCTCGACACCGGCGAACCGGTCGACCTCGCCGTGCGCGGCGGCGAGCTGGTGGGCGAGGACGGGTTCGTGCACTTCGTCGTGCCGGCACGCCACTGGTGGGACGACATCGTCGAGACCTGAAGGACCATCCGGTTCCTCCGGTCGGAGGACGCAGCGCCCGCCGGCGGAGCGAGCGCGCCGCTCGCGAGCATGTGGCCGCTCACCCAAGCGTGGTACGGCAACCGCCTCGACCCCTCCTACCAACCGGCGACGGTCGCCCACCTGCCAGGGCTCCTCACCGCCGCCGGCCTCACCAGGGA
>JBFHJC010000240.1:0-2931 GCA_041596155.1 Ilumatobacter sp.
CATCGGTGCGCGAGGCGATGCAAGGGCTGGTCTCGCTCGGCGTGGTCGAGCGCCGCGGGAACCGCTCCTACGTGGCCGAACACCTGCCCGACGTCGTCGTCGGGCGCAACGGCGACCGCAAGTCGTTCGTCGCCGAGCTGTTCGAAACGCGCCGGGTGCTCGAGGCGCCGCTGTTCGAGATGGCGGCCGCCCGCGCCGACGACGGGGCGCGCCAGCGGGTCGCCGCGCTCGCCCGCCGCTTCGGCGACCCGCTCGACATCACCACTTTTCGGCGCCTCGACCGCGAGTTCCACACGACGATCGCCTCCAGTTGCGGCAACCCGCTCCTGATCGAGCTGTACGGCAAGGTGCTCGACCAGCTGTTCCGCTCGAGCGAGTTCGACGCGCTGCTCAACGCAGAGGACAACCGGGCCGGCGTCGAGCGGATCGTGGCCGACGCGTCGGCCGCCCACCTGGCGATCGCGGCCGCGTTCTCGGCGGGCGATCCGGCCGCCGTCCGGGCCGCGACCGAGGCCCATCTGGGGGAGGTCGAGCAGGCGATGGTCGACGAGCTCGACTGAGCGCGAGGTCGCGCGCGTTGCCGCATCGCTCACGTCGGCGCGGATGTTCTAGAATTTCGATGGTCAGTTGGTCTGACCAAACGGCTGGTCGGAGCGGAGGGGCATGACCGGGTTCATCGATCGAGAGGCGCTGCGATCCCACTGGTACCCCGTGGCCGAGGTGACCGACGTCGGTGCCGAGCCGTTCGCGGTCCGCCTGCTCGGCGACGACCTCGTGCTGTGGCGCGACACCGCGGGCACCCTCACGGCGGCGCCCGACCGCTGCCCGCATCGCGAGGCCCCGTTGTCGATCGGCCGGATCGACGACGGCGACGTCCTGCGCTGCGCGTACCACGGCTGGGGCTTCGGCACCGGCGGTCGGTGCGTCGACGTGCCGTCGTCGGGCCCCGGCGCAACCGTGCCGCCGACGGCCCACCTGCCGTGCCTGCGCGTCGAGGAGCGGTACGGGCTGATCTGGGTGTGCCCCGGCGAGCCCTCCGGTCCGATCGCCTGTATCCCGCAGGACGCCGACAAGGCGTTTCGGCGGATCAACACCGGCGTCGAACCGTGGGCGGTCTCGACGCCGCGAATGGTCGACAACTTCATGGACTTCAGCCACTTCCCATGGGTGCACACCGGTACCTTCGGCAAGGGTCAGGACCCGGTGGTGCCCAAGCTCGAACTCGTCGAGCTCGACCACGACTTCTTCGGATACGTCTACGAGGTCATGGCCAACAACCCCGAGGAGGCCGTCGTCGTCAGCGGGAGTGAGGCGGACAGCGTCCATCGCGTGATGACGACCGGCTTCCACCTCCCGTTCACCGTGCGGAGCACGATCAGGTACGACGACGGTCTCGAGCACATCCTGCTCTTGTGCAGCACGCCGGTCGACGACCTCAACTCGCTCTTCACGTTCGTCGTCTGGCGCAACGACGACCACAGCATCGACCCCGAGGCGATCGTCGCCTTCGACCGTGCGATCGGCGCCGAGGACAAGGCGATGCTCGAGCGGGTGCCCGGCACGTTGCCGCTCGGGCGCCTCGGCGTGGTGAACGTCCAGTCCGACAAGCCGTCGGTCGAATGGCGCCGCCGTTTCACCGAGCTGATCGGGATGACGGACGGATGAGCCGCTGGTACGGTCCGCGGCGAGGGTCGAGACAGGCGTCGAGGCAAGGGGCAGATCGATGAGCATCCGGGGCATGAACCACGCCGTGTTGTACGTGCGCGACGCGCAGCGACACCGTCGGTTCTACGAAGACGTGCTCGGCTTCCGGACCGTCATCGACGGCCCGGGGCCGTTCGTGTTCATGCGTGCACCGTCGTCGCCGAACCACCACGACATCGCGTTCTTCTCGATCGGCGAGCAGGCCGGCCCGTCGGCTGCCGGGCAGGCCACCGTCGGGATGTATCACCTGGCCTGGGAGGTCGCGACGCTCGACGAGCTCGCCCAGATGCGCGAGCGGCTCGATGCGGCCGGCGCGCTGATCGGGGCGTCCGACCACCACGTCAACAAGAGCCTCTACTGCCGTGACCCCGACGGCCTCGAGTTCGAAGTGATGTGGCTCGCACCGCCCGAGTTCTGGGGCGACGACGAGCACGCCGCCATCGTCCGCCCGCTCGACATCGACGCCGACCGGCAGCGCTACGGCGGCACGACGTCCGTGTTCGCGGGAGCCGACGAGTGAACCTCGCCAACCACTACTGCCACTTCTTCGACGACGACGAGTTCCGAGAGACCGAGCGGGCCGGCTTCCGGCGCCGCGTCATCACCGGCGACCAGCTCCAGCTCTGCTTCTGGCGGATCAAGGGCGGCGCGTCCGGGTCGATCCTCCACAAGCACGACGAGCACGAACAACTCGGCATCATCGCTCGCGGTGCGCTCGACTTCCGGATCGGCGACGCCGACTCCGACGAGCGCGTCGTGCTCGGCGAGAACCAGGTGTATCTCGCCCGCGCCGGGGTGTGGCACGGCGACAGCGTCTTCATCGGCGACGACGAGTACGACGAATGCTGGATCCTCGACGTGTTCGCCCCACCCCGCGACGACTTGCGTGACGAGCAGAGGGACGGCTGATGGCCGGCTCGACCGCCGACTGGCGCCTCGCCGTCGACATCGGCGGCACGTTCACCGACGTCGTGCTCCTCGACGGGGCGTCCGGGCGCGTCGTCGTCGACAAGACCCTGACCACGCCCAGCGCGCCGCTCGACGGCGTGCGGGCCGGTGTCACACAACTGCTCGCCAAGGCCGGGATCACGCCGAGCGAGATCACGGCGCCGATCGTGCACGCGACGACGTTGATCACCAACGCACTGATCGAGGGCAAGACCGGGCGTGCCGGTCTCGTCACGACCAAGGGCTTCGGTGACACGCTGCTGATCCGCGACGAGCACC
>JBFHJC010000241.1:0-2923 GCA_041596155.1 Ilumatobacter sp.
CCGCCTCGTCGAGTACGCGCTGGCGGTGCGCCTCGTGACGCGCGACGACCTCGCCCTGCTCGACGCGAGCGAGCAGCCCGACCGTGGCGTGGGTCCCGGCGACGAGCCGTGAGCGACACGATCGAGGTCGACGGGTTCACCGACCTCCGCCGGATCGGTCGCGGCGGGCTCGGCGACGTGTACCGGGCCGTGCGGGCGTCGACCGGCGGGGTCGTCGCGATCAAGATCCTGCGCGACGTCTCCGACGAGTCGGTGGCGTGGCATCGCACTCGACGTGAGCTGACGGCGCTCGTCACGCTCGCCGGGCACGCCCACGTCGTCCAGCTGCTCGAACTGCTCGAACTGCCGGCCGGCCCGGCGCTCGTGATGGAGTACGCACCGAACGGGTCGGTCGCCGACCTGCTCGACGCCCGCGGCGGATCGCTCACCGTCGCCGAAGCGGTGCTCATCGGACGCCACACCGCGGCGGCGCTGGTCGCCGCGCATGCGCAGGGGATCGTGCACCGGGACCTCAAGCCGCAGAACCTCCTCGTCGACGCGTACGGCCAGGTCAAGCTGTGCGACTTCGGGATCGCGTCCCTGACGCGAAGCGACGAGTTCCGCACCCGGACGAACGCGCGGTCGATGCGGTACGCCAGCCCGGAGGACCTCGAGGACGAGGCCGCGGTCGGTCCGGCGTCCGACGTGTACTCGCTCGGCGCCGCCCTGCTGCACGTCGCCCGGGGCGCGCCGCCCACGCTGAAGGAGCGGCTGGCGCCGTGGACGCCTCCCGACGACGGGGCTGACGGCCTCGCCGCCCTCGACGCGATCCTCGCCGCCTGCCTGCATCCCGACCCGTCGGCCCGGCCCTCCGCGAGCGAGGTGTTCGAACGGCTCGAACAGCTCGAGTGGACGTTCGACGATCGTCTGCGGCGCCTCGAGGTCCCCGAGCAGGTCGTTCCCGATTCCGACGGCGACGCGGAGGACGTTGCACCGGCGGACGGCGTGACTGCGACGACGGTGTTCCGGCCTGGTCGTCGGCCGGCGGAAGATCCGCCGCCGATCGAGCGGCCGGCACCACCAGTCCCGCGTCGCAGGCGTACCCTCGCGTTGGTCGCGGTCGGTGCGGCCGTCACCGCCCTGGCGGTGGCGGCGTGGTGGATCGGCGTCCGTGACGACGCGGCCGACGACCCGGTGCGGACGGCGCCGGCGACGACCACGGCGGGGTCACCGTCGACCACCCAACCGCCACCGACGACGCAACCGTCCGTCGCCGCGACGTTCGATGTCGTCGATGTCGTCGCCCGGCCCGACGGACTGGTGTCGATCGATGATCCCGACGTGGTGTGGCCGACCGGCGAGGTCGGGGAGTGCCTCGTCCAGGTGGCCGGCGAGCAAGAGCTCGTCGTCGTGGGGTGTGCCGAGCCGCACGACCTGCAACGGATCGGGTCGGGCGAGCTCCCGTCATCGCAGGCGACGTTCGACCAGTCGATCGTTCGGGACGCGGTGCGTGAGCTGTGCGCCGAGGCGTTCGCCGAGGTCGTCGGGGTCGACCTCGCATCGGGAACCCTCGACGTTCCGTTCACCGCGCCGTCGTCGGCGTCGTGGTCCGAGGGCGACCGCGGCTACCAGTGCTTCGTCGGCGTCGCCGGGCAGCGTCTCGTCGGCGACGCGACCGGTGCCGGGCTCTGATCGACCCCGGACGCGACTCGGCCCCGGGTGTGGACCCGGGGCCGGCGGTGGTCGAGACCGGCGTCGATCCGGTGACCCCGCGCTTTTCAGGCGCGTGCTCTGCCAACTGAGCTACTCGACCAGTGCATCGATCCTCGCCGCGAGCGGCGGGGAAGTGCAACAGGGCTGCCGAAGCAGCCCTGCAGCGGTCCCGACGGGACTTGAACCCGCGACCTCCGGCTTGACAGGCCGGCGTGAACTCCAGACTTCACCACGGGACCTGGAGAATTGCGCACCCCCAACGGGATTCGAACCCGTGCCGCCACCTTGAAAGGGTGGTGTCCTAGGCCACTAGACGATGGGGGCCAGGCCTCATCTCGTTGAGAGCGGTCGACAACCTAGCAGCAGGCCGTGTCGGTTCCACCACCGCTTCCGGCGCCGCAGGTCGCCGGTCGGCGTGGCTATGTTCGCTCGCGATGAGGGGGCTCTCTCTGCTCGGCGCGACCGCGCTCGGCTACCTGATCGGCATGTTCCCGACGGCCGACCTGGTGGCGCGCCGGGTGAGTCGCGGGACGGTCGATCTGCGGCGAGCCGGCAGCGGCAACCCGGGGTCCGCAAACGCGGCCGGCGTCCTCGGCGCCAAGGCCGGCGGCGCGGTGCTGGCCGGCGACGTCGGCAAGGGCGCGCTCGCCTGCGGTGTCGGTGCGCTGGTCGCCGGCGGGACGGGTGCCCACCTCGCCGGGACCGCCGCGGTGGTCGGCCACTGCTATCCGGCGTGGAACGGGTTCCGGGGCGGCAAGGGCGTGGCGGCGAGCGTCGGCCAGTGCCTCGCGACCTTTCCGGCGTACTTCCCGATCGACGTCGGCGTCGCGGTCGTCACGGTCGCGATCCCACGCTGGAAGCAGCGTGCGTTCGCCACCACCGCGATCTCGTCGGTCGTGTGGGTGACCGGCGGTGTGGTCTGGTGGCGCCGGCAGCTGCCGAACCTGTGGGGCCCGCGCCCGACGTGGGCATTGCCCGTGGCCGCCGCGGCCAGCAGCGCCGTCATCGCCCAGCGGTTCCATGCCGCCGGCCCGCCACCCCCACCGGCCCGGTGATCTGGCACGATCGGGCCGTGGGCACGATCGGCATCGTCACCGACTCGAACAGCCAGCTCACTGCGGCGCTCCGCGAGCGGTTCGAGGTCGAGGTCGTCCCGCTCACCGTCACGATCGACGGGGAGGACTTCCTGGAGGGTGAGGGGCTCGACGCCGACGGCTTCTACGCCCACTTC
>JBFHJC010000242.1:0-2833 GCA_041596155.1 Ilumatobacter sp.
CGTCGCACTGCCTGGCGATGCTGTTCGGCGAAGGCGCCGCGGACCACGCGGCCTACGCGGCGGCGCTCCCGCTCGAGCACGAGCCGGGCACGGTCTGGAACTACTCGTCGGGCACGACCAACATCGTGTGTCGGCTCGTCGGCGACGTCGTCGGCGGCGGCCGCCACGGCATGGAGAGCTTCCTGCGCGACCGGCTGTTCGGTCCGGCCGGCATGACGAGCGCGACCCCGAAGTTCGACGACGCCGGCACGTGGGTCGGCTCGTCGTACGTGTACGCCACCGCCCGCGACTTCGCGCGCTTCGGCGAGCTGTACCGACGCGACGGGATTGCCGAGTCGGGCGAGCGGATCCTGCCTGCCGGGTGGGCGGAGCACGGCCGGACGTTCGTGGCCCACGATCCGACCGACGACCTGGCCGCCGGTCTCGACTACGGCCGTCACTGGTGGATGTGGCCCCAGTTCCCGGGCTCGATGGCCGCGCAGGGCTACGAGGGGCAGTACACGCTGGTCGTGCCCGACCGTCGGCTCACGCTCGTCCACCTCGGCAAGACGCCGGCGGACGCGCGTCGCCACGTGTTCGATCGGCTCGTCGCGCTCGTGGGCGCGATTGCGCCCGCGGGGCGTGACTCCGGGTCCTAGGCTGGTCGCAACGGTCGCCCGCCCGTCCGTCGGGTCGGCCGACATCGCCCCGCTCATGTCTGATCCGCTCATCGCCACCGGTCCATCGGTTCCTCGCGAAGCTCCGCTGCCGACGGGTGAGCTGCCGGCGATCGAGCGCGCCACCGTCGGTCCGGAGCCGCGGCGGCACTTCAGGTTCACGGTCAAGCTGCTGGCGTTCGCGGCGGTGCTCTACTACTTCGTCGTCCCGCTCATCCCGAGCTTCCGCAACGCCTGGTCGGAGCTCCAGCGAGTGCAGCCGGTGCTGCTCGTCGTCGGCCTCGGGCTCGAGATCGTGGCGCTCTGGTGCTACGCGCCGCTGATGAAGAACGCTCTCGGCGACGCCGGTGCGCCGCTCTCGCTCGGCCGCCTGTTCCGGATCCAGATGTCGACCCGCGCCCTGTCGAGCATCGTGCCCGGCGGCAGCGCGGCGTCGTCCGCGCTCGGGTACCGGTTGATCACCCTGTCGGGCGTGTCGGGCGCCGATGCCGGGTTCGCGCTGGCGACGGTCGGGCTCGGCTCGGCGGTGATCCTCAACCTGATCCTGTGGTGCGGCCTGATCGTGTCGATCCCGATCCGTGGCGTGAACCCGATCTACGGTTCGGCGGCGCTCGCGGGCGTCATCGTGATGGTGCTCGCCGCCGCGCTCGTGTTCGGGGTGATGGAGGGCCAGGGCCGCTCCGAGCGGATCGTCCGCTGGATCATGCGCAAGATGCGCCTCGACGAGGACAAGGCGGCAACGGTGCTGCACCGTGTCGCCGAGCGTCTCGAACAGCTGATCAGCGATCGTCAGCTGCTCCGCCGGGTCGCCTTCTGGGCCGCCCTCAACTGGCTGTTCGACGCCGCCGCGCTGTGGGTGTTCCTGCGGGCGTTCAACATCTCGATGGACGTCGACGCCCTGATCATCTCATTCGGTATCGCCAACGTGCTGGCCGCGATCCCGGTCACGCCCGGTGGCCTCGGCTACGTCGACACCAGCTACATCGGCATGCTCGCGGGCTTCGGCGCCCCGGCCCGCCGCGCCACCCTCGGCGTGGCGTCGTATCGCTTCGCGCAGTTCTTCTTCCCGATCCTGCTCGGTGGGCTGATGTACCTGTCGCTGCGTGTCGGTCCGTGGTCGATCGAGCGTCGCGAGCGTCTGATCCGCCTGCGCGATCTGGCCGAGGAGGAGACGAGGCGCGGCGAGTCGAAGATCGACTTCCAGCTCCGCTTCCCGACCCGCGACGACATCACCGGCGAGCTGATCCGCCGGCCACCCTCGACGATGGCGCGGCATCAGGAGCGCTTCCGCCGCTGGCGCGGCGACCGGTGACAGCGGCGGCGTCCGAGCTCGGCGACCGGTTCGCCGCCGACGTCCTGGCGTGGGGGGCGCCCCGCCTGCGCGACCTCCCGTGGCGCCGCACGCGCGACCCCTGGTCGATCCTCGTCAGCGAGGTCATGCTCCAGCAGACCCCGGTGGCCCGGGTCGTCCCGCGGTGGGAGGCCTTCCTCGAACTGTTCCCCACGGCGGCGGCATGTGCGGCGGCGACACTCGCCGACGTGCTGCGTGAATGGCAGGGGCTCGGCTATCCGCGCCGGGCCCGCAACCTGCACGTCGCCGCTCGACGCGTGACCGAGCTGGGGGGCTTCCCGCGCGACCTCACCGGCCTGCTCGCGCTGCCCGGCGTCGGCCCGTACACGGCGCGAGCGGTGCTCGCGTTCGCCTTCGAGGCCGACGCAGCGGTCGTCGACACGAACATCGCCCGGATCTACGCGCGGGTGGCCGGGGAGCGGTTGCAGCCCAAGCGCGTGCAGGCGCTCGCCGACGGTGCGCTCCCGAGCGGCGACGCGTGGGTGTGGAACCAGTGCCTGATGGATCTCGGCGCCGCGCTCTGCCGCCCGTCGAACCCCGGCTGCGACGACTGTCCGCTCACCGCGCGCTGCACGTGGCGCCTGACCGGCGGACCGGACCCGGCGGTCGGATCGAGCGGGGTCAGCGGGCGGCAGGCGCCGTTCACCGGCAGCGATCGCGAGGCGCGCGGCCGGCTGATGCGCGCGCTGACCGACGGGTCGGTCGACGTCGCCGCTGTCTCCGGTGTCATGGGCCGGCCGGCCGAGGCGGCGCACCGCCTGCTCGACGACCTCGTCGCCGACGGTCTCTGCTCGATCGAGGACGGCCGCGTCGGGCTGCCGGGCGA
>JBFHJC010000243.1:0-2672 GCA_041596155.1 Ilumatobacter sp.
CCGGTTCGCGACGACGGCGGCGTCGTCGATCGACGTCTCGGGCAGGAGGATGCAGAACTCCTCGCCGCCGTACCGGTACACGACGTCGTCGTGGCGGACCTGGTGGGCGAGCATCGTGCTCAACCGGCGGAGGATCTCGTCGCCCCGCTGGTGGCCGTATGCGTCGTTCACGTCCTTGAAGTGGTCGACGTCGACCATGATCACCGATGAGGTACCGCTGAGCCGCGCCTGCTCGGCGAGGTCGCGGTCGAGTCGGCGGCGATTCGCCAGACCGGTCAGGCCGTCGCTCCACGCCATTGCGGCGAGTTCTTCGTGCTCGGGGCGGCGCCGCAACGTGTTGCCGAGTGCTGCTGCACCGAGCGCCAGGAGTGCCAGTGCGGCGACTGCGACGAGCCCGATCGCGGGGCTGCTCGATGCCGGCGTGGTGCCGAACGCGGAATCCGGGGTCTCGGACAGCCGTGTCAGGTCGTCGATCGCAGCCGAATAGACGGCCGTTCCGGGCGTGTTGAACGCGAAGTCCTCCGGTCGGACGTCGTCGCCGGACGGTAGTTCGTCGAGGGTCGCCCGCACCGCCTCGGTGACGTCGACGTCGAGTCGCTCGAGCTGCACGAGGATGTCGCGTCCCTGGGCGTCGACGATCGCGAGGCGAGCGTCGGCGTTGGCTTGCTCGATCGGGTCGACGTCCACGTTGCGCGGATCGACGATCAGGACGAGCTGCTGCTCCTGGGCGACCAGCTGGGCGGCCTCGGAGGCGAGCGAACGGATGGTGTCACTGGCCTCGCCGGTCGCGTGCGCCGAGGTGGCGGGGACGACTGCGACGGCAACGGCGGCAGCGGCGAGAGCGTGGCGAATCGTGGTCACACCGTACAGATCGGCGCTGATCGCGCCGTTCTTGAGCCCCAATGCGCCGGTGGGGCGATCGAGGAGCGGGGATCCCAGTGCCTGCGTACGGCCCATCTGGGCCCGGCGACGCCCGGTTCGCCGGTCAGGAGACGGGGTGGACGGCCCGCAGGCCGGCCCAGGCGAGCGCACCGACCTCGGCGGCGATCTCGTCGGGGTCGAACGCCTCGCCGAGCCCGACGAGTCGGCGGCTCGCGCCCTCGGCGAGTCCGACGAGCCCGTGGGCGAGGGTGCGGCGGTGTTCGGGGTCGATGTCGACGGCGATCAGCGGGGCGATCGCATCGGCGGCCGCTTCGGTGATCCGGCGGAGCTGAGCACTGAAATCGCCCTCGTGGCGTGCGCTTCCGCCGAACAGCAGCATGAACTCGTCGTGACGGTGGGCGACCCAGCGGAAGTACGCCTGGAACCCCCGCAGCGTCTGCGCCTTGCCGTCGGGAGCGTCGGCCGTCGCCTTCACGATCGCGCCGAGCATCCGGTTCCCGACCTCGTCGAGGAGCGCCGCGTAGAGGTCGCTCTTGGAGTCGAAGTGCTGGTAGAGCACCGGTTTGGTGACACCGGCCGCCTCGGCGATGTCGTTCATCGAGGCGCCGAAGTAGCCGGCGCGCCCGAACACGTCGATCGCGACATCGAGGATCTGTTCGCGGCGGGCGTCGGCGGTGAGACGAGGGGCGGACATGGGTTACCGAAGAGTAACCGATTCAGATGCCGCGTTCGACATCGTCTCGTTCGGCGGCCTTGACGGCGTACGCGAGCACGATCGACGGCGCCAGGAGCGCGAACGAGACGATCAAGCTGGCCACGATGAGGCCCGCCATCGTGGCGTTGAAGCCGAACGCGAAGGCCAGCACGAACAGGGTCATGGCGAGCGCCAGCACCAGATAGCCCACGCGGTTGGCGAGGAGGGTCCAACGGGCGACCTGGCGGCGGCGTCGGCGAACCGGATCGAGGCCGTCGGCCGGGTCGGTGGGGTGCGCGCCGGGGGTCATAAGGTGGCCACATGGTACGGGTGGAACCGCGCGATGATGTCGCTCCCGGAGTGCTCACGGTGATGCTCGATCGGCCGCAGCGTCGCAACGCGGTCGATCATGCGACCCTGCTCGCATTGCTCGACGCCCAGCAGGTCGCCGCCTCGGCGCGGGTTGTCGTTCTCACCGGTACGAAGCCGGCGTTCTGCGCCGGCGCCGATCTCACCGGCGTCGAGTCCGGCGTGTTCGCCGCCGATCTCGGCCGGGTGCTGCGCGGGTTCGCGGCGCTGCCGGTGCCGGTCATCGGAGCGATCGACGGTCCGGCACTGGGCGCGGGCGCGCAGCTCGCTGCGGTGTGTGACCTCCGGGTCGCGACGGCCGACAGCGTGTTCGGGGTGCCAGCGGCCCGGCTCGGGCTGATGGTCGACCATTGGACGGTCGATCGGCTGACTCGCGAGTTCGGGTGGCCGGTCGCCCGGGCGATGTTGCTGGCGGCCGAGACGTACACGGGTGAGCAGCTGATCGCCAGCGGCGCCGTCCACCGGCGCGGCGACCTCGAGACGGCCCTGTCGTGGGCCGCCGAGATCGCGCACCTCGCGCCGCTGTCGATCGCCGGGCACAAGCTCGCTCTCGAGTCGTCGTCGCCCGATCCCGTTCCCGACGACGCCGTGCGGGCCGCCTACGAGCGAGCGTGGGCGAGCAAGGATGCCATCGAGGGGCGGCGGGCCTTCCTCGACAAGCGCCCGGCCGTGTTCTGCGGCGATTGACACCGATCGACGTCGCCACGTCGCGCGTCGTGCCAGGCAC
>JBFHJC010000244.1:0-2604 GCA_041596155.1 Ilumatobacter sp.
ATGGGCGCCGACCGCCAGCGCCACGGATGGGACGGGCAGGTCGCGCGACATCTCGGACGTGGTCGCGGGTGGGGGCTGCCCGGGTTCGTTGGCGCTCATCGGGGCATCACCTCGCCGAGGAACGAGCGCAGCACCGGGGCGACGAGCGGGTGACGACAGTCGTCGATCGTGTCGACGTCGATCGACAACCGGTGATCGGTGCGGACGCTCACGTCTGCACCGGTCGCCAGGGCCCGGCGCAGGTGCTCGCCGAAGCTGCCGCCGCCATAGGCGGCGGGCACGTCGACCGCGCAGGGCCGGGCCAGCACGTTGGTGCCGTCGCGCCGGCGGTCGGGCACGATCACGACGGTGTCGGCGCGGGCGACTGCGGACAGGTTCTCCGGGAGCGGGAGGTCGCCGTGCGAGATGACGACGTGGTCCGCGCCGGCCTGGGCGATCGTGGCGATCCCGGCATCGACGGCTCCGTTGAGCCCCAGTCCAGGCCCGAACAGCACGGTCGCGCCGAGGCGGGTGGCCCACTCCGCGACCTCGTCGTCGTCGCACGCCACGTAGACGGGCAGCGGCCGGGCGGCGAGCACCACCCGCTCGGCCATCCAGCGTGCGAGGCGGGCGCGGTCGCCGTCGGACAGCCAGTCGGCCAGACGGGCCTTGGCGGCGTGGAACGCCTTGACCGGGACGAGGACGGCGGACTCCACGGTCCGCACCCTACGACCTCACGAACGGCCGCCTACGCTCGACGTCATGGCGCGATCGAACGAGATCAGGCTGGCGGTGGTGGGTGCGGGATCGTGGGGGACCACCGTTGCGGCACTCGCGAGCGAGAACACGCCGACGACGCTCTGGGCGCGCCGGGCCGAGCTCGCCGAGGCCATCGACCGCGACCATCGCAACCCCGACTACCTCTCCGATCTCGACCTGCCCCCGACGCTGCGTGCCACCGCCGACCTCGCAGCCACGGTCGCGGACGCCGACGTCGTGCTGATGGCGGTGCCGTCGCACGGGTTCCGTGCGATCGCGCGCCAGGTCGCCGAGCACCTGCGGCCCTGGGTGCCGATCGTCAGTCTCACCAAGGGAATCGAGCAGAACACACGGTTGCGCATGACCGAGGTCGTCGCCGCCGAGATGCCCGGGCGGCCCGTCGGCGTGCTGACCGGTCCAAACCTCGCCCGCGAGATCCTGTCGGGGCAGCCGGCCGCGTCGGTCGTCGCCATCTCCGACGCCACGATCGCCGCCGAGCTGCAACGCATCCTCGCCCGGCCGAGCCTGCGCGTGTACACCAATCCCGACGTCGTCGGCTGCGAGGTGGCCGGGGTCGTGAAGAACGTGATCGCGATCGCGGCCGGCATGGTCGAGGGCATGGGGTTCGGTGACAACACACGGGCGACGCTGATCACGCGCGGCCTCGCCGAGATGTCGCGACTCGGCGTGGCCATGGGCGGCGATCCGCTCACGTTCGCCGGCCTCGCAGGTATGGGCGATCTGATCGCGACGTGCTCGTCGAAGCAGAGCCGCAACAACTCGGTCGGCCTCGCCCTCGGTCGCGGCGAGCCGATCGAGGAGATCCTGGCGTCGATGAACATGGTCGCCGAGGGCGTCAAGAGCTCGCCGAGCGTCTTGGGCCTGGCCGGTCGGTACGGTGTCGAGATGCCGATCACCGAGCAGGTCGTCGCGGTGTGCCACGAAGGTCGTACCGCGTCGGAGGCTCTGGCCGCGCTCATGTCGCGGAGCAGCAAGAGCGAGCTGACCTGACGATGGTCACGACCGGCGTGACCGGTGGTTCGTGGCGTGCCACGATCACGCCCTGGGGTGCCGTCGCACCATGGGACGGCACACCGCTCGACTGGTACGTCGCGGCCGATGACCGATGGCACGTGCCGGCTCGCGAGTCGACCGTTCGCCAGCGGCGGATCGCCGGCACGCCCGTCACCGAGACCAGGGTCAGGGTGCCGACCGGCGACGTCGTGCAGCGGGTTTCCTCGGTGGCCGACCGAGGCGGGATCACCATCGTCGAGGTCGAGAACGAATCGACCATGCCGGTGGCGGTCGCGTTCGACCACCGCGAGGTCCTGAGCGACCGACCGATCACCGACGTGCCGATCGAGGGGATCGAGCTGCCGCCCGCGGCGTTCGTCCGCCCGCTCGGGCACCGCGCGACGCTCCGGGTCGGGCTCGCCCACCGTCCACCGACGCGCGGCGTGCTCCCGGTCGCCGCCGGCTGGACCCGGGTCGTGAGCGGATGGCGCGCGAGCACCGACCGGGCGAGCCGATTCGAGCTGCCCGACGGTGCCGCCGGCGGCGGTCTCGCCGACGCGGTCGTCGGCGCGCGATGCGAGCTCCTGCTCGGCGTGCTCCCTGACGATCCGGCGGAGCGGTTGGTCGCGATCGGAGAGTTGGTACGGCTGGGCGACGACGCGGCGGCGTGGGTCGACGAGCTCGCCGCGGCCGTCGAAGCCGCCGCCCCGTCAACGGGTTGGGCGGCGGACGCCGGTCTCACGGCCGCCGGTCGCGTGCTCGCGCTGGCCGACGAGCGCCGCGCCGGCGCCGATCTCGCCCGGATCGTCGCCGGTCGTACGGCCTCCCTCCGCCCGTCGTCGCCGCCCCCCG
>JBFHJC010000245.1:0-2517 GCA_041596155.1 Ilumatobacter sp.
CTCGTGGCGTACCGGCGCCGTCACCGCTCCGACGTCGAGTACGGGGCCGCGCTCGAGCTGCTCGTGCACGACGAGTCGAACCCGCGGTCGCTCGCTGCGTCGATCGTCCGGCTCGAGCGGCACGCCGCCGACGGCGAGGCGGCGCTCGGGCCGCGGTTCGCCGAGGACGCCCGCGCCGCGCTGGAGCTGCCCATCGAGGAGCTCGTGCCGCGGTTGCGGGCCGTCGTCGTCGACGCCGGTGCCCGCGTCGTGAGCCGCTGGTTCTCGACGCCGGTCAATCCGATCGAGCTGACGGCGGGTGCGTCGTGAGCCGCACCTACCGCGTCGTCCACCGCACGACGTACCGCTACGACGCCACGATGACCGACGGGTACACGGTCGCCTGCCTCGTACCGCGGCCGACCGCCTACCAGGCCGTCCACGAGTCGGAGGTCGCACTCGTGCCGACGGCGTCCGAGTGGGACTCGTACCTCGATGCGTTCGGCAACCTCGTCAACCAGTTCGGGCTCCACGAGCCGCACGAGGAGATGTCGATCGAGGCCGTCAGCGTCGTCGAGCTGACCGACCGCGAACGGCCGGTCGACGACACGCGATGGGAGGACGTCGTCAGCGCGCTCGACGAGGCGCGCGGCGACCTGGCGGTCGACGTCGTGCCGTTCCGCGCCGCGTCGACGTTCGTCGACCTCGCGGCGCTCGGCGACCGGCTTCGCTCACTCGCGGCCGATTCGTTCGCTCCCGGCCGTCCGATCGTCGACGCCGCCGAGGCGCTGTGCGGTGCGATCTTCGACCGGTTCGAGTTCGACCCCCACTTCTCGAACGTGTCGACCCCCCTGGTCGACGTGCTCGACGCCGAGAAGGGCGTCTGCCAGGACTTCGCCCACCTCGCGGTGGGGTGCCTGCGGTCGATCGGGCTCGCCGCCCGCTACGTCAGCGGGTACATCGAGACGGTTCCGCCGCCGGGGCAGGACAAGCTGGTCGGCGCCGACGCGTCGCACGCCTGGTGCGCGGTCTGGACGCCGCAGGCCGGATGGGTCGACTTCGACCCCACGAACGGGCATCTGCCCGTGAACGACCACGTGACCGTCGCGTGGGGTCGCGACTACGCCGACGTGATCCCGGTCCGCGGCGTGATGATCGGCCCCGCCGCCGGCCAGTCGCTCGAGGTGGCCGTCGACGTCCACCGCGTCGACGCCGCCGCGGTGTGACGGCCGTCGCGTCGGCCGGGTGTGACATCTGACCACCTGCCCCGGCGGAATCCGACACCGGATCGCCCGGTTGGATCGTCGACGATGGACACCATGCCCGCCGACACCGAACCGGTTGCCGAGATGGCGCGGGCGCGCGACCGCCTCGTCACCGGGCCGTTCGTGTCGGTGACGCTCACCGCGTTCGTGTTCTTCTTCTACATCGGCATGGTGATCGTCACCCTGCCACGGTTCGTCGAGGTCGAGCTCGGCGCGGGCGAGTTCGGCGTCGGGCTGGCCATCTCGACGTTCGCGGTCGCCGCGATCGCGGTCCGGCCGTTCCTCGGCCGGCTGACCCTGCGCTTCGGCCGGCGGCGCCTGATGACCGCCGGGGCGCTGCTCGCCGGCGGCTCGGGCGCCGCCACAGCGCTGGCGACCGAGCTCTGGCACGTGCTCGCGCTGCGGGCACTGATGGGCGTCGGCGAGGCGGCGCTGTTCGTCGCCGCCGCGACGCTGATCGCCGACCTGTCGCCGCCGAAACGGCGCGCCGAGGCGGCGAGCTACTTCTCGGTCGCCGTGTACGGCGGCATCGGCATCGGGCCGGTCCTCGGCGAGTGGGTGCTCGCGGACGACCGCTACGGCCTCACGTTCGTCGTCGCCGGCGGTTTCGCCGCCCTGGCCGCGGTCACGGTGCTCGGCGTGCCGCGCTTCGTCGACCGCACTGCGGCGCCGGCCCCGACTGGCCGGATCCCGCTGTTCCACCGAGCGGCACTCTGGCCGGGCCTCGTGCTGGCGAGCGGGATCGCGGCGTTCTCGGTGTTCTCCGCGTTCCTGCCCGAGCACTCCCGTGCCGTCGGCCTGGGTGGAGCCGCCGGGCTGTTCCTGCTCTACAGCGCCCTGAGCCTCACCCTGCGGCTGCTCGGTGCACGACTGCCCGAGCGCCTCGGCGAGCACCGGATGGTGACCGTTGCGCTCACGATGCTCACCGTGTCGCTGCTGCTGATGGCGGCCGTCGCCGAGCCGTGGGCGCTGTGGGCCGGTGCCGGCGGGATCGGCATCGGGATGGCGTTCCTGTACCCGTCGCTGATGGCGAACGTCGTCAACCGCGTCCCCGACGCCGAGCGGGCCAGCGCGCTCAGCTCGTTCACGATGTTCTTCGAGGTCGGCACGATCGTCGGTGGCGTCGCGTTGGGCGCACTCGGCGACGTGTTCACCAAGCAGACCGGGTTCCTCGGCGGCGCCGTGATCGCGACCGTCGGCCTGTCGCTGCTGTGGACCCGCCTGGAATCCTCCTCCGACACTCGCACCCCCCGGTTCATGTCGCGCTCACCCC
>JBFHJC010000246.1:0-2487 GCA_041596155.1 Ilumatobacter sp.
CGGCGGCACACCGTGACCGCGAGCGACTCGGGGCTGATCAGCGTGACCGGCGGGAAGTTCACGACGTACCGCCAGATGGCCCAGGACACCGTCGACGAGGTGCTGCGCCATCTGCACGTCCGGTGGCTCGATCGCCGCCGCCATCGCTGCCGGACCTCCCGGCTCCGCTTGCTGGGGAGCGACGGCCACGACACCCCGACACCGGGAACACCGGGGGACGACCTCGATCGCCTGGTCGGCCGCTACGGGTCGCAGGTCGCCGAGATCCGTGCGTTGATCGCGCTCGACGCATCGCTCGCCGAGCCGCTCGTCCCCGGGCTCCGATACCTCCGCGCCGAGGGCGTGTACGCGGTTCGTAGCGAGATGGCGACGACGCTGGTCGACGTGTTGAGCCGTCGCACCCGCGCCCATCTCGAGGACCGGGCGGCGTGCCTCGCGGCCGCCCGCGACGTCGCCCGGCTGCTCGCCCCGGAGCTCGGGTGGGACGACGCCGAGATCGACCGCCAAGTGGCCGAGTACCGATCGCTGTGCGATCGCGAGCTGGCGGCGGCCGAGCGACCCGACCCCCGCCATACATCGGTGTCGATCGCATGACCGTCCGAGCGCAGCGATGACCGTTCCGACCCCGCCGATCGAGCTCACCGGCACCGCCGAACGACTGGCCGGATCCGCGCCGCCGCTGCCCGGCGGTTTCGTCGAGCTGCTGAGGCGGGCGTGCCCGGTCGAGACCGACCCCGAGGCGACCGCCGAGGCGAGCCGCGACTGGTGGCCGCTCGCCCTGCACTGGTCGCTCGCCGGATCCGTCCCCCGTCGGGCGGCGGTCGTCGCCCGGCCGACGTCGACCGAGCAGGTGGCGGCCGTGCTCGCGGCGTGCGACGGGGCCGGCGTGCCCGTCACCGCGGCCGGTGGCCGCAGCGGTGTGTGCGGCGCGTCGGTTCCGATCTTCGGCGGCGTCGTGCTCGATCTGACCGGCCTCGACCGGATCGGCGACGTCGACGCGGCGTCCGGTGTCGTCGAGGTCGGTGCGGGGGTCTTCGGACCCGAACTGGAGCGGACCCTGAACACCCACCACGGAATCACCGTGGGCCACTTCCCGCAGAGCTTCGACCTGGCGACCGTCGGCGGTTGGGTGGCATGCCGCGGGGCCGGCCAGTACTCGACCCGCTACGGCAAGATCGAGGACATGGTCGTCGGACTCGAGGTCGTGCTGGCCGACGGCCGCGTCGTCCACACCGGTGGAGCTCCCGCCGCCGCAGTCGGGCCCGACCTCAACCAGTTGTTCGTCGGCTCCGAAGGCACCCTCGGAGTGATCACCACGGTCTGGTTGCGCGCCCACCCGGTGCCCGCGGCCCAACGGCGGGCGGCGTATCACTTCGACTCGCTGTCGGCCGGTTTCGAGGCGTGCCGGCGCGTGATGCGTCGCGGCGCCACCCCGGCGGTGCTGCGACTCTACGACGCCGTCGAGTCGGCGCGGGGTCACGGTGGCGACGGCACGACGTGCACGCTCCTCGTGCTCGACGAAGGCGACCCGGCGATCATCGATGCGGCCATGACCGTCGTCGCCGACGTCTGCGGCGAGCTCGGACGGGCCGCCGACGAATCGCTCGTCGCCGAGTGGATCGAGCACCGCAACGACACCTCCGCCCTTCAGGACCTGACCCGCAAGGGATTCGTCGTCGACACGATGGAGATCGCGGCGCCTTGGAGCCGACTCGACGCCGTGTTCGAGGCGGCGACGACGGCGATGATGGCGGTCGAGCACGCTCGGGTCGCCAGCTGCCACTTGTCGCACAGCTACGTCGACGGTGCCTGCTTGTACTTCACGTTCGCCGCCACGCCCCCGGCCGACGCCGTCGAGTCGACGTACGTCGCGCTCTGGGACGCGGGCCAACGGGCGATCCTCGCCAGTGGGGGCAACCTGTCGCACCACCACGGTGTGGGCCTCAACCGGGCACGATTCGTCGAGGAGGCGCTCGGCCCGGCCTTCGACGTGCTGGCGGCCATCAAGGGCTCGCTCGATCCGAACGGGATCCTCAATCCCGGCAAGTTGGGTCTGCCGAGCCCGTTCGGGGCACCATCGTGGCCGTGAACCCCGATCGCTGGGACGTGGAGGCGCTCAAGGCGGGCGGCATGGTGGCCCTCGTCTTCGCCGTCCCCTTCTCGATCGGCGCCCGCTGGGCGGCCGACAGCCGCGACGACAGCGCCCTGGCGCTCTGGCTGTCGCTCGGCGCCGTCATCGGATTCGTGGTCGGCGCGGGGTGCGCGGCCTGGGTCCAGCGCCGCGAGCTCCCCCTCACCCACGGCCTGGCGACCGCGATCGGCACCTACGTGCTCGCGCAGGCCGTGTTCATCGCGATCAGGCTCGTCCGTGGGAGCGACGTCAACTGGTTCGCCGCGCTGTTCAACCTCTCGGTGGTCGCCGGCGCCGGGCTGATCGGGGGATTCCTCGGTCAGCGTCTGCGGTCGAAGGGCTTCCGTCCGAGCAGC
>JBFHJC010000247.1:0-2445 GCA_041596155.1 Ilumatobacter sp.
ATGTGGACAGACCCCGGCATCGTGAGGTCGGCGTGGATCTCGTCGGAGATCACCGTCAGGTCGAATCGCTGGGCGATCTCCGCGATGCGCTCGAGCTCGGGTCGCTCGAACACGTGCCCGAGCGGGTTGTGCGGGTGGCACAGGATCCAGATCGACGCGCCGGTCGCCGCCAGCTCGGCCTCGAGCGACTCGTAGTCGAAGGCTCCGTGGACCTGGACGACGGGGATCAGGCGGCGGTCCATCTCGTCGACGGTGTGCAGGAACGGGTGGTAGGCGGGCAGGTGGAGCACGACGCCCTCACCCGGTGACGACAAGTGGTGCACGGTCGCCCGTACGCCCTGGATCACGTCGATCAGGTCGTGCACTCGGTCGTCGCGTGGCTCCCACCCGTACCGTTCGACCATGCGGGGCGCGAACAACTCGGCCGCCGGGGAGCGGGCGTACGGTCCGCCCCAGTTCGGATATCCGAACTCGTCGCGATCGATGACCTCCTTCAGCGCCGCCGTGATCGCCGGCGCGACCGGGTAGTCCATGTCGGCGACCCACGCCGAGTAGGCGGCCGGGCGAGCCTGCCACTTGGCGCCCCGCCTGGCGCGGAGGTCGTCGACGTCGAGCGACCGCAGCTCGAACGGATCGGCGGTCACGGGACGACGACCAGCTTGCCTGCCGCCCGTCGTTCGGCCAGGTCGCGCAGTGCGTCGACCGTGCGCTCGAGCGGGTACACCGTCGGCTCGACGGGATGCAGCTGCCCGGCGGCCACCGCATCCATGACCTCGCGCAGCAGCGCCTCGTTGTCGGCCCGGTGCCGGCCGGCCCACGACCCCCACTCGACGCCGGTGACCTGACGGTTGCGGAGCAGCACGTGGTTGAGCGGCAGCGAGGGGATGCCGGCGACGAACCCGATCACGAGGTACTGGCCTCCGTCGCCGAGCGTCCGGAGCCATGTCTCGGCCTGGTCGCCGCCGACCGGGTCGTAGACCAGGTCGACCCCGGTCTTGCCCTCGGCGGCGACGAGTTCGCGGACCGCGGCCTTGATGTCGTCGTTGCGGACGTCGAACGCCACCTCGGCACCCTTGTCGCGCGCCAGCTGCCGCTTCTCCTCGCTGGACGCCGCGGCGAACACCCGCAAGCCCATCGACGCACCGACGTCGACCGCCGCCAGCCCGACGCCGCTGCCCGCGCCGAGCACCAGCAACGACTGACCACGCTCGGCGTGCGCCCGGTTCCGGAGCGCGAACTTCGCGGTGAGGTAGCTCTGCACGAACGTCGCGGCGACGCCGTCGGAGATCTCGTCCGACACCGGGATCGTCGCATGTGCGGGCACCACGGTCTGCTCGGCGTAGCCGCCCTCGCCCGACACCACGAGCACCCGGGTGCCCACCGTCAGGTGCGGCGCGTCGCGGGCGACGTCGTCGGCGACGGCGGTGATCCGTCCGACGAATTCGAAGCCGGGCACGAACGGCGTCGGCGTCTTGATCTGATACCGGCCGGCGATGATCAGGTTGTCGACGTAGTTGACGCCGGCCGCCAGCACGTCGAGGCGGACGGTGCCGGGCCGCAACTCGGGAACCGGCACGTCGTCGAGCACCAGGTCGTCGATGGGGCCGTAGTTCCGGCAGAGAATCGCACGCATCGGCCGATTGTGGCAGGCGAGTACCGTCTGGTCGTGCCCGAGCCGCTGACCCCCGTCACCCTCAGCGGGCGACACGTCACGCTCGAACCCCTGGCGCCCGACCACGTCGCCGGGTTGGTGGTCGCTGCCTCCCACGATCGCTCGACCTACGACCACACGTGGGTGCCCGACGGCGAAACCGAGATGCGCAACTACGTCGACCACCTGCTCGCCGACCAGGCAGCCGCCAAGGTGCTGCCGTTCGCCCAGCGGCGCTCCGACACCGGCGAGCTCGTCGGGTGCACGCGGTTCATGGAGCCGTACTGGTGGCGCGTCCGTGCCGACCCCGACGAGATCGAAGTCGGTGGGACCTGGCTCTCGGCACCGGCCCAGCGCACCGCCGTCAACACCGAGGCGAAGCTGCTGCTGCTCGGCCACGCGTTCGAGCGATGGGGAGTGTGGCGGGTCGCCATCTGCACCGACGAGCGGAACGAGCGGAGCCGCCAGGCAATCGCCCGGATCGGGGCGACGTTCGAGGGCGTCCTGCGCAACCACCGGCTGCGCCACAACACCGCCGCACCGACGCCCCGGAACACAGCGGTCTACTCGATCACCGACGGCGACTGGCCCGACGTCAAAGCGGCGCTCTCCGCGCGCCTCGAGGCGAGCGGCTGATGCGGGCGCTGGTCGTGCTCGCCCACCCGTGTGGCGACAGCTACGCGCACGCCGCGGCACGGTCGGCGATCGCCGGCCTGGAGCGCGCCGGGCACGACGTCGATCTGATCGATCTGTACGCCGAGGGCTTCCGCGCGGCCATGTCGTACGACGAACGG
>JBFHJC010000248.1:0-2424 GCA_041596155.1 Ilumatobacter sp.
ATCGCGAGGCGTTCGTGCTCGAGACCGCTGGCCGCGAGTGGGCGATCGAACACGTGACGTCCGGCGCCCGGTCGATCAGCAATGGTCTCACCATCCCCGAATTCGCTGCAGGGCGGTCCCAACACGTGCGCACCCACTTCTCCCGTTGCCGCACCCGTCGGCGACGCACCCAGGCCCGCGCCGGGGTGGCGACGACTCCGGCCGACCTGATGGCGGCCCTCCGCGACCACGGCGACTCCACCCCGCGCTATTCGCCGCTCACCGGCGCGATGTCGGCGCCGTGCATGCACGCCGGCGGAGTGGTCGCAGCATCGCAGACGACGGCGTCGTGGGTCACAGAGCTCGACCCGGATCGCGCGGCCCACTGGTGTACGGCGACGGCGGCGCCGTGCACCGGGTTGTTCAAGCCGGTCAGTGTCGTCGAGCCGCTCGACCTCGGCCCCGGCCCGACCGACCGGTTCGATCGACGCACGCTGTGGTGGCGGCACGAGTTGCTCCACCGCCGCTGTCTGGAGGACCCCGAGCGCCTGCTGCCGATCTTCGCTACCGAGCGCGACGAAGCCGAGGCACGGTGGCTCGCAGCTCCCCCGTCGTCGGCGGCTGCGTTCGACGAGGCCGAGCGCCTGCTCGACCGTTGGACCGAAGCGGTCTGGTCGGCGACCGCCACCGACACCCGGCCGGTGTGGGCACGCCGGTACTGGCGCGTGCGCTCCGAGCGGGCGGGCCTTCCGACGACGCCGACGACCGCGATCTCGAGGCGGTCGGCATGACCCGACCGGGTGACCAGCCGTACCCGACGGCCCGCGACACCGCCGACGCGTTCGCGTCCCATGTCAACGCCGGCAAGGTGGCTGCGTACGAGGCGATGGGACTCCACCTCGTGATGGGTGACCGCAGCGGGACCCGGTTCCGGGATGCGTTCGGCGACCGATGGCTCTACAACTGCCACTGCAACGGCGGCGTGTTCAACCTCGGTCATCGACATGCTGCAGTCGTCGCTGCGGTGCGCGACGCCCTCGAGCAGCTCGACATCGGCAATCATCACCTCGTCTCGGGCTGGCGGGCAATCCTCGCCGAGCGGCTCGCCGCCACGACCGGCGGTGCCCTTCCCGGCGTCGTCTTCGGTGTCGCGGGTGGTGAGGCGATCGACCTCGCCCTCAAGGTCGCCCGCGCCCACACGGGGCGCAGCGGCATCGTGTCGGCGGTGGGTGGATATCACGGGCACACCGGGTTGGCGATGGCGGCGGGCGATCCCGAGTACCGCGAGCCGTTCGGGCCCAACCTCCCCGGCTTCGTGCAGGTGCCGTTCGACGACCTCGCCGCACTCGATCGAGTCGTCGACGACACGACGGCAGCCGTCATCCTCGAGTCGATCCCGGCGACGCTCGGCATGCCGATCCCGGGTGCGGGCTACCTCGCCGGTGTCCAGGAGCTCTGTCGCGACCGCGGCGCCTGTTTCGTACTCGACGAAGTGCAGACCGGGCTCGGACGCACCGGCACGATGTGGTACTTCCAGCAGGAGGGCCTCGAGCCCGACCTGGTCGTGACCGGGAAGGGATTGAGCGGGGGCGTGTACCCGATCACGGCGACGCTGATGACCGCCGAGCTCCACGCGTTCTTCGACGACCATCCGTTCGTGCACATCTCGACGTTCGGCGGCGCCGAGCTGGGCTGCGTCGCTGCGCTCGCGGTCCTCGACATCGTCGAGGCACCCGGGTTCCTCGCCCGCGTGAACGCGCTCGGCGAGCGCTTCGAAGCCGGCCTCGGCGGACTCGACGCCGTGCTGCGTCGGCGGGGGCTCTTCATGGGCCTCAAGTTCCCGAACGAGGGCGACGGTCTGCTGGCGGCCCGCGACGTGATCGAGGCCGGGGTGTTTGCCGTGTTCGCCAACAACGACACCTCGGTGCTCCAGCTGCTGCCGCCGCTGACCATCACCGACGACGAGGCCGACGAGATCATCTCGATCATCCGGACGACCTTCGGGGATTCGTCGAGGTGTGCTCCCGAGTGATCGGCGAGGACGACCTGGCGGCCGTCGAACGAGGCGTCCATCAGGCGCTGCTCGCCGGTGACGTCTCGAGATTGCCACTGCTGGGCGAGGGCGACATCTCATTGGTCATCCGGTCCGATTCCGACCCGGCCTGGGCGTGCAAGCGGCTGCCGCCGTTCCCCAGCGCCGAAGCCGCGGACCGGTACGCGGCGACGGTCCTGCGGTACCTCACCGAGTTGGCACGGCGCGGGATCGAGCTCGTCGAGACCGACGTGCGCAGGGTCGCCGGTGCCGACGGCGCCCCGTTGGTGTATTGCGTCCAACCGGTGCTGCAGCCGGAGACGCTCGCCGTCGAGATCGCCCGGCGCGACCCGGCGGGCGCCGCGGCCGTCATCGGTGACGTCGTCGACGCGGTGCTCGCGGTCGTCGACGCG
>JBFHJC010000249.1:0-2222 GCA_041596155.1 Ilumatobacter sp.
GCCTCGTCGGGGGTCACGTCGTGGGTCAGGTCACGGCTGATCATGTACCGCTTCTCCATCCGCAGCGAGTCGAGGGCGTGGTTGCCGACGTTGGCGACACCGAGATCGACACCGGCGTCCCACAGAGCGTCGTACACCGTGGCGAGATCGGCCGTCGGAACGTGGAGCTCCCACCCGAGTTCGCCGACGAAGCCGACGCGCAGCGCACGTGCCGTCACGCCCGCCACGTCGATCGCCCGAGCCCGCAGCCAGCGGAACGACTCGTTGCCGAGGTCGGCGCCGGTGCAGCGCCCGAGCAGTTCTCGCGACCGCGGCCCGGCCAGCGTGATGACGCCGAGGTCGTCGGACACGACGCGGAGCTCGGCATCGGCACCGGCCGGCCAGTGGGTGTCGACGTACTCGCGGTCCTTCTCCTCGCCGACCGCCGCCGACACCAGGTAGCAGTGGTCGTCGGCCAGCCGGGTGACGGTCATCTCCCCCTCGATCCGGCCGGTCGGCGTCAGCAGGTAGGTCAACCCGATTCGCCCGATGTCGGGCACCGTGTTGGTCGTCAGCGCGTCGAGCACCCGCGCCGCGTCGGGGCCGACGAGATCGAACTTGGCGAACGCCGTCGAGTCGAGGATCGCCACCCGCTCGCGCACCGCCCTGCACTCCTCGCGCACCGGCTCGAACCAGTCGGTGTGACGGAACGCGACCACGTCCTCCTGCGGCAACCCGGCGGCGCCCGGGAACCACTTCGGCCGTTCCCACCCGTACACCTGGGTGAACACCGCACCCCGGTCGCGGAAGCGCTCGACGAGCGGCGTCGGCCGGTACGGACGCTCGGCTGGGTGCTCGAGCCCGGGGATCGGCGTCTGGTGGCGGTACTCGTAGTCCTCGCAGCCCTTGATCCGGCCGTACCTCATCGCATCATCAGCGGGTACGAACCCGAACCGGCGGGCGTCGTACGCCCGGACGCTGACAGCGGTCTCGCCGTGCACCATCCAGCGCGCCAGCTCGCGCCCGAGCCCGGGCCCGTCGGCGATGCCGACCTGCACGCCGACCAGCTGCCAGAAGTTCGGGACGCCGGACGGGCCGAGCAGCGGCTCGCCGTCGGGCGTGTGGGCGATCGCACCGCGGATCACCTGCTTGATGCCGAGCGGTTCGAGGATCGGCACCCGCTCGAAGGCCCGCGCCAGCCAGAACCCGATCCGCTCGTAGTCGGCGGGGAACAACGGGTTCTCGAGGCTCCAGTCAGGACCGTCGTGCCACGCCGCCTCCGCGTCGGCCTGCTCGTAGATGCCGATCAGTCCGGCCTGCTGCTCCTGGCGCACGTAGCCCGACAGGTAGTCGTCGCGCACGACCGGCAGCTCGCGTTCGAGGTCGGCGAACTCGGGCACGATGTCGGTGACGAGGTAGGTGTGCAGCGCGTTGGCCATCGGCACCGACAGCCCGACCATCCGCGCGACCTGGTGGGCGTAGCAGCCGGCCGCGTTGACGACGTGTTCGGCGTGCACCGTGCCCTGCTCGGTGACGACGTCGAAGCTGCCGTCGCGTCGCCGCACGATCTCGACGACCCGGTTGCGCCGGCTGACCCGTGCGCCTGCGGCGCGCGCCGCGGCGACCATCGCGTTCGTCGCTCCGGTCGGGTCGACGTGGCCGTCGTCGGGCGTCCAGACCGCGCCGACGATCTGGTCGACGTCGTAGAACGGGTGCCGCTCGGCGATGAACGCCTTGTCGACCCACTCCATCTCGTTGCCGACGTACTCGGCGACGCCGAGCTGGCCGCGCAGCCAGTCGACCTCGACCGGCTCGTACGCGACCCGGAACGACCCGCTCTGGTGCCAGGTGGTGGCGACGCCGGTCTCTGCTTCCAGCGAGGCGTACAGCTCGCAGGCGTACTTGCGGAACGTGGCGAGGGTGTAGCTCGACACCGAGTGGGTCACCTGGCCGGCGGCGTGCCATGTCGAGCCCGACGTCAGCTCGGCCTTCTCGACGAGCAGGGTGTCGGTCCAGCCCTCGTGGGCGAGGTGGTACAGCAGGCTGGCGCCGGTGATGCCCCCGCCGACGATGACGACGCGGGCCGACTCGGGAACGCTCACGCCGGACGACCGTACCATCTTTGCCTCTGTTTGGTACAGTTGCACCATCGTCACCGAACGCGCCGTCGCCGCTCCGATCCTCCGCCCGCCGCCGGTCGACCTCGACGCGCTGCGCGCCTGGCGTCTCGACCGCGTCGTCGA
>JBFHJC010000250.1:0-1965 GCA_041596155.1 Ilumatobacter sp.
CGGGCTCGGCGGCGCGGTCGCCACGCTCGATCAGAGTCGGCGCGGCATGAACCGGTCGGCTCAGGGCGACGATCTGCTCGCCGTTCGCCAGCTCGCCCGCCTGCACGACGACGCCGTCACCTTCGAGCGGTGGTTGCGCGAGCACCTCGCCGTCCGGCGCGACCCGCGCGGCGTCGTGTTGGCGACCGTGCACCGGGTGAAGGGTCAGGAGTGGCCGCACGTGGTCGTGCATCTCGCCGACACCGATCAGTTCCCGCACCGGTTGGCCGACGACGTCGAGGAGGAACGCCGACTGTTCCACGTCGCCGTCACCAGGGCGGGCCGTCACGTCAGCATCGTGAGCAGCGAGGATCCCAGCCCGTTCGTGGCGGAGCTGTCGACCGAGCCGCCGGAGCACCCGCCCGATCCGCCCCCGGTCGAGCGACCGCGCACCCCGCCGGCCGCCGGACGCTCGGCGCCCGACCATCCGCTGCTCGACCGGGGCCGGGTGATGGCGGTCCCCGGGCTCGTCCTCGTCGACCAGGGGCACGACTGGGTCATCACCGAGCTCGAACCCGAGTCGGCGATCGCCGAGCGCGACGGCGCGACCAGACGGTTTCCGATCGGTGCCAAGGTCGAGACCGCCGGGCGTCAACGCGGGCAGCTCGGGCCGCGCCCGGGCGAGGTCGACGAGGCCAGCGTCCGGCTGTTCGACCGGCTCCGCCAGTTCCGCGATCGCGCCCGCAACGGCAAGCCGGCATACACCGTCTTCGACGACAAGACGCTGGCCGCGATCGCGTCTGCGCTCCCCGACGACCTCGACGCGCTGGCGCGCGTCAGAGGTGTCGGCCCGGCCAAGCTCGAACAGTACGGCGACGATGTCTTGACGCTGGTCGCCGACGCCGTCGATTGACGGCACGGATTCGTGCGACGGCCGCGCCGACGGGTCGGTGCCGCGGCGGGTACGGTTGGTGGAGTGAGAGACGACGTCCTGATCGCCGATCGGCCGAAGTGGCGCGGTCGGCTCCACAGCTGGGCGTTCTTCGCGGCGATCCCGGCCGGGGTCCTGCTGATCATCCGGGCCGACGGTGCGGCCGCCCGCACCGCCGCCAGCGTGTACATCGGAACGCTGCTGCTGGTCTTCGGCACCTCGGCCTCGTACCACCGTCTGGCGCAGTCGTACCGGGCGCGCCGGATCATGCAGCGACTCGACCACTCGATGATCTACCTGCTGATCACGGGGACGTACGCCCCGATCTGCCTCGTCGCACTGCCGCCACGTTGGGGCATCCCGCTCTTCGCTGCCGTCGGTGGCGTCGGCATCCTCGGCATGACGATCAAGCTCGCCGCGATCCGACGTCTCGAGTGGGTCGCCTATGCGCTGTACCCGCTGATGGGATGGGCGGCCGTCGCCGCCACGCCGGCATTGCGCGACTCGATGAGTCTGCCGCAGCTCGCCCTGGTGCTCGCCGGCGGCGTCGCCTACACCGTGGGGTTCCCGGTGCTGCTCTTGAAGCGACCCGACCCGTGGCCGAGCGTCTTCGGATATCACGAGGTCTGGCACGGGTTCACCGTTCTTGCCGCCGTGCTGCACTTCGGTGCCGTCGCGCTCGTCGTCGCCTGACCGTTGACGGCGTTCGACCGCTACGTGGTGGTCGACTGGAGCGCGGCCGGCACGCCCCGGCGCGGCGCCGACTCGATCTGGATCGCCGAGCTCGACGCGACGTCGGCGGCGCCGACGCTCGCCAATCCCTCGACTCGCCGGCGGGCCGAGGCGTCGTTGAACGTCGTCGTCGAGCGCGGCGTTGCCGAGCGCGTGCTGGTGCTCGTCGACGCCAGCCTCGGGTTCCCGGCGGGCGCGACGAGGGCGCTCGGCCTCGGCGACGACGGCTGGCGTTCGCTGTGGGCGGGACTGGAGGCCCTGATCAGCGACGACGAGCGGAACCGCAACAACCGCTTCGAGGTCGCCGCGACACTGAACGACCG
>JBFHJC010000251.1:0-1912 GCA_041596155.1 Ilumatobacter sp.
GGGCGGCGGCGATCAGGGCGAGCCGGAGCACCGGCCCGGTCCGCCGTCGTCGGTCCATGTGACGCTCCAGCGGGGTCCGGACATCCTCGGTCGCAACGTCGTGGTGGACGAGGGGCAGGCATCGCCGGCCGAGTGGAACGCAGCGCCTCGGGTTCGGGTCGACGACGCCACCCTCGCCGATCCCGCCTCGGCGATCGCCGAACTCCGAGCGGCGCGCGGCGCGGTGATCGAGCTGGCATCCCGCGAGTTCGACGTTGGCCGACCGCCGCCGAGCACCGAGCAGCGCGCGCCGTGGGAGCTGGGGCCCGGGTTCGAGTTCCCGCTCGACGAGCTCCACGAGCTGGTGTGGCGCAACGCGATCGATGCCCGGGCCGAGCCACGCTGGCCGGCGGTCGACGCCGCGGTCGGGCTCGGCGCCAGCGTGTGCGGCGCCGGGGAGCCGGGTGACGTCCGGCTCCCCGACGGCACCGCGGTCTGGATCGACGGCGGACCGATCGGCCATCGCGACCCGATCGACGGCGTACCGGTCCTGCACGCGGTCCAGCTCGAACACGGCCGGCTCGCGCTGGCGGACGAGAACGTCACCGAGGCCGATCTGGCGCCCGACCAGCGAGCTGCCGTCGTGCACACCGGCGCGTCGGCTCGGATCATCGCCCCGGCCGGGTCGGGTAAGACCCGCGTGCTGACCGAGCGTGCCCGTCACCTCGTGCAGCGCTGGAACCTCCCGGCCGGGGCCGTGACGCTGGTCGCCTTCAACAAGCGCGCCCAGCAGGAGATGTCGTCACGCACGGCCGACCTGGTCGGCCTGCAGGTCCGCACCCTCAACTCGATCGCGCTCGCGATCGTGAACGGCACACCACCGTTCGCCCCCCAAGGCCGGACCTGGCGCACGATCGACGAGCCCGACGTGCGCCGCCTGCTGCAGCGGTTCGTGAGCACGCCGCGCCGACGCAACACCGACCCCCTCGCACCGTGGATCGACGCGCTGAGCCTCGTGCGCCTCGGGCTCGTCGATCCGGTCGAGGTCGAGGCGCGCTACGGGGGCGACGTCGACGGACTGGCGGACGTGCTCCCGCACTACCTCGCCGCCCTCGAGCGCGACGGCGCCGTCGACTTCGACGGCCAGATCGACCGGGCGATCCGGGTGCTGCTCACCGACCCGCACGCTCGGCGGGAGGCCCGGGGCCGTTGCCGGATGCTGCTCGTCGACGAGTTCCAGGACCTCACGCCCGCTCACCTGTTCCTGGTTCGGCTGCTCGCCGGACCGACCGGGGGCGTCTTCGGCGTCGGCGACGACGATCAGACGATCTACGGCTACAACGGCGCCGACCCGGGCTGGCTGATCGACTTCGAACGCTGGTTCCCCGGCGCCGGCGACCACCCGCTCGTGGTCAACTACCGGTGTCCGGCCGGCACCGTCGAGGTCGCCGACCGCCTCGTGCGTCACAACCGCCGGCGCGTCGCCAAGACGATCCGCGCTGCTGACGGTGCCCCCGACGGCGGATGGCTCGCCGTCGACGGCGACGACCCGGTCGCCGCAACCGTGGGCGCCGTCGAGCAGGCGCTCGCCGCCGGCGCGTCACCGTCCGACGTCGCCGTGCTCACGCGCGTCAATGCGGTGATCGCGCCGGTCCAGGTCGCATTGGTGCAGGCCGGCGTGCCGTTCACCGGGGGCGTCGGCTCCGAGTTCACCGACCGGACGGCGGTCCGTGCCGCACTGGCGTGGTTGCGGCTCGCATCGGGGTCGTTTCGCGCCGACGACGTCGGCGAGGCGCTGCGGCGGCCGTCGCGACCCCTCCATCCCCGGATCGCCGACTGGGCGGGCGAGCAGCGTGACGTCGCCGGGCTGCGCCGCCTCGCCGAGCGCCTCACGAACGAGCGCGACGCCGATCGGATCGGGTCGTTCGCCGAC
>JBFHJC010000252.1:0-1741 GCA_041596155.1 Ilumatobacter sp.
CGTCGGCGAGTTGTAGGCGAGGACGATCTCGAGGTTCGGGTAGTCCTGGGTGAGGAACGCCTCGACCGTCTCCACGATCGTCGGCGCCTCGTTGGGCAGGTAGGCGGCGATGATCGCCGAGGCGAGCGGCGGCGGCCCGGGAGGGGCGTCCGGCGGCCGGCGCGGGTCGACAGCGGCCCGACACTCCAACAGGATCGCCGCCGCGGTGACCGCCAGCGCGACGACGATCGCCAGGTAGACCCAACCGGTCACGTCGACCCCGACCCGGTCCAGCGCGTAGTAGGCCAGGAGGGGGAACCCGAGCACCGCGAGCTGCTGGGCGGCGACCTGCAGCGGCGTGCGCACCCGCTCGAACCACGCGCCCGAACGGCGCGGGCCGTCGGACATGGCCGGGACCCACGCCGTCGGATGCAGGTCGATGTGTCCGGCCTGGTAGCGCAGCGCATCCCATGCCCGATCCTCGATCTCGTCGATCGACACGTCACCGGCCGTGGCGGCGTACCCGACGAGGGGTGTGAGACGGATCGGCGCACCGGCGAGCGTGAACTCGGCCTCGTACAGCTTCGCGACGAGCCGGTCGAAGCGGGCCTGCGCCCCCTTCATGGGCGTGTTGGGCAGCAGGATCGCGACGAGGTCACGCTGCGATCCGACGAAGTCGAGCCGGCGGCCGTCGGCCTTGATGAGCTTCACGACTTGGGCGAGCACCTCGTCCCTCCCGCGCGAGCCGTGCTGCGTCGCGATCATCGGCAGCTCGCCGAACGACACGAACGCCAACGCGCCCGTTGCCCCACCACGGGCGATGTGCTCGTGCTCCTTGCGGAGCTGGGCCGTGAACGCGTCAGGCGTCAGCGCCCCGGTGACGGGATCCTCGGCGAGGCGCGTGCGCGGGACCGACGGCCGCTCGATGCGAGCGCGCAGGCGAGCGATCAGGACCGACGGATGATGCCGTCCGACGACGACGTCGTCGGCGCGTCGGCCGAACGCCTCGATCGTGATCCGGCGGTGCGGCCGATCGAGCAGGCAGACGATCGGGACGTCCGCGCCCTCCAGGTCGGCGCGCACGAGCGACAACGTCTCGAGCTCGTCCCCGTCGGCACCCGCGAACGCGAGCAGGAACAGGTCCGTGCGGGCGTGATGCAGGATCGAGATGACGTCGTCGGCGTCGCCGGCCACGAGCGGCAGCCATCCGGCGGCCCGGATCAGCTCGACGAGCTCGCCCCGGCGCACCGGATCATGGGCGTGTACGAGCACGGTCTCCTGGCGGGTCGCGGCGCGGTCGTCGGTCGGCGCAGCGTCGGCGGGGGTGGCGGTCGGCGCGGACATGTTCGCCTACGCATCGGCAAGGTCGTCTCAAGAGTTGAACGCGTCGCGTCGTGGTGGACCGCCGCGGCGGTGGACCTTTCCGCTAGAGTCCGGCGTTCACATTGCCGGAGAGAGGTGCCTGGAGATGGCCGCCGCGAGGAAGCAGTCGACCGCCAAGAAGACCCCGACCAAGCGATCCGCCGCCACGAAGACGGCGGCGAGGAAGACGGCGTCCTCCAAGCGATCTGCTGCGAAGAAGGCGCCGGCGAGGACGACCACGGCCACGCAGGCTCCTGCAAAGAAGGCCCCGGCCAAGCGCACGGCCAAGCGGGCTTCTGCCAAGAAGGGCACGGCCAAGCAGGCTCCTGCGAAGCAGGGCACGGCCAAGAAGACCAGTGCGAAGAAGGGCACGGCCAAGCAGGCTCCCGCGAAGAAGAGC